>NZ_JBXEJE010000071.1:0-34857 GCF_056820935.1 Streptomyces sp. Q2
GTGCCCCGGGGGTCGTCCGGTTCATGCCTCCCGGGACGTCCGGTAGCGCCTCCCGTACGTCCGGTAGCGCCTCCCGTACGTCCGGTCTATGCCTCCCGTACCCGCAGGGCGCGTGCCAGGTCGTCGAGTTGGTCGGCGAGCTTGCGGCGCAGGGACGGGATGGCGTCGTCGTCGCCGAGGCAGGCCTCGCCCAGGCTGAGGGTGTGCGGGTCGACGGCGTACACGGGGAAGGCCCAGCGGCCGGCGGCGTCGGCGATGGCGGGGCCGCGGCGGTCGGCGAGGGCGACGGCGTCCTGGAAGTAGCGGGGGACGTACTGCTGCAGGAGGTCGGTCTGTTCGGGCTGCCAGAAGCCCTGGGCGGTGGCGGTGAACAGGTAGTTGGAGAGGGTGTCGTCGGTGAACATCGCCTCCCAGGCGCGCTGCTTGGCCTCCTGGTCGGGCAGGGCGGCCCGGCAGCGGGCGGCGCCTTCCTGGCCGGTGGCGCTGGGGTCGCGTTCGAGTTCGGCCGTGATGGCGGCTTCGTCGGTGGCGCCGAGGACGGCGAGCCGGGACAGGACGCGCCAGCGCAGCTCGGGGTCGAGTTCGGGGCCGCCGGGGACGGTGCCGTCGGCGAGCCAGGCGGCGATGGTGTCGGGGTGGGCGGCGACGTCGATGAAGTGGCGTACGGCGATGAGGCGCAGGCCGGGGTGGTCGCCGTCCTCGGTGCGGCGGATGAGGTCGCGGCACAGGGCGGTGAGGGTGGCGAGCGCGGCGGGCCGCTGTTCGGGCTTCAGGTAGCGGTCTGTGACCTGGGCGGCGGCGAAGGCGAGGACGCCCTGTACGAGGGCGAGGTCGGTCTCGTGCGGGAGGTGGGTGCGGGCGGCTTCCAGGTAGGCGGAGGCGGGAAGTTCGCCGTCGCGGACGGCGTCCCTGAGGGCGTTCCAGACGACCGCGCGGGTGAGGGGTTCGGGCAGGCCGGAGAGGGCCGCCTGGACGGTTTCGAAGGAGCGGGGGTCGAAGCGGACCTTGGCGTAGGTGAGGTCGCCGTCGTTGAGGAGGAGCAGTGCGGGGCGTTTGCCGATGGGGCGGGCGGTGGTGTGCGGGACGTCGAGGTCGAGGCGGTCGCGCAGGACGAGGTGGCGGCCCTCGTCGGCGACGTCCTGGTCGTAGAGGCCGACGGCGATGCGGTGGGGGCGGCTGCCGGTGTGGTCGACGGTGAGGGTGCAGGTGCCGTCGTCGCCGGGGGTGACGCGCGGGGTGAGGGTGTCGACTCCGGTGGTGCGCAGCCAGGTGTCGGCCCAGGCGTGGACGTCGCGGTCGGTGCCGGCGGCGAGGGAGTCGATGAAGTCGGCGAGGGTGGCGTTGGCGAACTTGTGGCGGGCGAAGTGGGTGTTGATGCCGTCGAGGAAGTCCTTCTCGCCGAGCCAGGCCACCAGCTGGCGGAGTGCGGAGGCGCCCTTGGCGTAGGAGATGCCGTCGAAGTTGAGCATGGCGGACGCGGTGTCGGGGACGGCGGCCGGGTCGGGGGCGACGGGGTGGGTGGAGGGGCGCTGGTCGGCGTCGTAGCCCCAGGCCTTGCGGGCGACGCCGAAGTCGGTCCAGGTGTCGGTGAAGCGGGTGGCTTCGGTGAGGGTCTGGTAGCCCATGTACTCGGCGAAGGACTCGTTGAGCCAGATGTCGTCCCACCACTGGAGGGTGACGAGGTCGCCGAACCACATGTGGGCCATCTCGTGGGCGATGACCATGGCGCGGGTCTGGCGTTCGGTGTCGGTGACGGCGGAGCGGTAGACGAACTCGTCGCGGAAGGTGACCAGTCCGGGGTTCTCCATGGCGCCGAAGTTGAACTCGGGGACGAACGCCTGGTCGTAGGAGTCGAAGGGGTAGGGCTCTTCGAACTTCTCGTGGTAGCGGTCGTAGCACTGCTTGGTGATGTCGAGGAGTTCGTCGGCGTCGGCGTCCAGGTGGGGGGCGAGGGAGCGGCGGCAGTGGATGCCGAAGGGCAGGCCGCGGTGTTCGGTGCGCACGGTGTGCCAGGGGCCGGCGGCGACGGCGACGAGGTAGGTGGAGATCGGTGGGGTGGGTGCGGCCCGCCAGTGGCCGTCGCCGAGGTGTTCGGTGGTGCTGTTGGCGAGGACGGTCCAGCCTTCGGGGGCTTTGACGGTCAGGTCGAAGACGGCCTTGAGGTCGGGCTGGTCGAAGGCGGGGAAGACGCGCTTGCAGTCCTCCATGGCGAGTTGGGTGTAGAGGTAGGTCTCGCCGTCGGTGGGGTCGGTGAAGCGGTGCATGCCCTCGCCGGTGCGGGAGTAGTGCATCGCCGCGTCGACGCGCAGTTCGTGCTCGCCGGGGGTGAGGTTCTTCAGGTGCAGCCTGTTCTCGTCCAGGGTTTCCGGGTCGAGGGGGTGTCCGTCGAGGGTGACGGCGCGCAGTTCGGCGGGCCTGACCTCGACGAAGGTGTCCGTGGTGTCCTGGTCCGCGCGGACGGTGAACCGGATGACGGTGCGGGAGTCGAAGGTCTCGTCGCCGGTGCTCAGATCGAGGTCGATCGTGTAGCTGTGGACGTCGAGGAGCTTGGCACGGGTCTGCGCTTCGTCGCGCGTCAGTACGGACATGCAGGACATGCTGCCTGATGCCGCTGACCTGGCACAGAGGCGGATCGGTACGCGGCCTATGTCCGGTCCTGTTCGAGCTCCCCGGTGTGCGCCCCCTGGCCGCGCTGGAAGGGAACGCGGGCGTGAGGGTGGGGCAGTGCGGGGCGGTCGGGGTGTTCGTCGGCCTCGCCGTGGTCCTTGACGAGGGCGCGTAGTTCCCGGACCTCGTGTTCGAGGGCGAGGTGGCGTTGGTGGGCGTCGAACAGGTAGCGGACCTTGGTACGCAGCGCCCAGGGGTCGATGGGTTTCATGACGAGGTCGGCGACGCCGAGTGCGAAGGCGGTGGTGGTCAGTTCGTGGTCGGCGCCGAAGCCGGTGAGGAGGATGACGGGTATGTGCTGGGTCTGTTCGACGCGGCGCATGTAGCGCACCACGTCCAGGCCGCTGACGCCGGGCATGCGCACGTCGAGCAGGAGGAGACCGACCAGGCCGCGCAGTACCTGTTTGAGGGCTTCGTCGCCGCTGGTGGCGCGGCCCAGCCGGTAGCCCAGCGGGGCCAGGGCGCTTTCCAGGGCGTACAGGGTGTCCTCGTGGTCGTCGACGATGAGGATCTTGGCATCCGACGGCATGGCCCGGCGTCCCTCCCTCGTGGACAGACCAGCTTGTGTCCGAGGAGCTGACGGGGCGTGCTCGTCAGCTGACAAGGAGTGCACAGCGCAGCATGCCTCTCGGGAGCCTCCCTGTCACGTCCTCGGGGGCGTCGGGGAGGTCAATTCGCCAGGGGCGTGGGGTCGTTGACGGCGTCCTCGGCGATGCGCTCGTGGTGCCTGATCACTTCGGCGATGATGAAGTTCAGGAACTTCTCGGCGAAGGCCGGGTCGAGTTTGGCGTTCTCGGCGAGGGTGCGCAGGCGTTCGATCTGCCGGGCCTCGCGGTCCGCGTCGGCGGGCGGCAGCTGGTGTCTGGCCTTGAGGTGGCCGACCTGCTGGGTGCACTTGAAGCGTTCGGCGAGCATGTGGACGACGGCCGCGTCGATGTTGTCGATGCTGTCGCGCAGCCGGGCGAGTTCCTCGCGGACGGCGGGGTCGACGTCCGGGGTCTGGGTGTTGCGGGTGGTCATGACGGATCAGCCTACGTGGCGTGGGGGCGGTCGATCATGGGTGGATCGTCGGGGTCGGGGACCTGGTTGCTCCAGCCGCCCGGAACCACGCGGCTCTCCTGGGCGCGGAAGCGGACGGGGGCCATGCCGACGCGGCGGGTGAACAGGCGGGAGAAGTAGGCCGGATCGTCGTAGCCGACGCGGCGGGCGACGGCGGCGACGGGCAGTTCGGTGGCGGCGAGGAGTTCCTTGGCGCGGCCGAGGCGGATGCCGAGCAGGTAGTCCTTGGGGCTGCAGCCGGCGCCGCGGCGGACGGCGGTGCGCAGTTCGGCGGTGGTCATGCCGTGCCGGGTGGCGTGGTCGGCGACCGACAGCGGCAGACACGCGTCGCGGGCGAGGGCCTTGAGGACGTGGTCGCCGTCGGGTGCGAGGTCGGCGCGGGCGCGGCGCAGGGCGACGAGGAGTTCGTGGACGGCGGCGCCGGTCTCCACCTCCAGGAGGGGGTTGTCGCGGCGGGCGGCGCGGGCGATGCGGGTGATGACGGCACGGGGGCCGGTGGCGTCCGAGAGAGGCACGACGGGTCGGTCGGGTTCGATGTAGCCGAGTTCGGTGTACGTGGCGGTGGCAGGTCCGGTGAAGCCGACGAAGCCCTCGTCCCAGCCGGCGCCGGGGTCGGGTGCGTAGTGGTGCGGGACGCCCGGGGTGAGCCACAGCAGAGCGGGTGCGGTGACGGTGGTGCGGCGCCCGTCGGGGGTCAGGTACCAGCCGCTGCCGGCGCTGATGACGACGGCGACGTGGCTGTCGAGGGTGCGGGGGCCGACGGTGGGCAGGGCGCCGTACTGGAGGCCGACGCCGAGGCAGACGAGGCCGAGCCGGTGGTGGGCGGGGCCGGGCGTGAGGAACCGCATCCAGGTGTGGTACATCCGCGGTCCTCCGGCGGTCGTACGTGTGTCCAAGCAGCGTCGATCTTTGTCCATGGACGTGATCGACGCCAGGGGGTGAGGGTGGGGCGCATGAGCGAGTTCGCCGTGGGGGACACGGATTTCCTGCTGGACGGGCGGCCGGTGCGGCTGTTGTCCGGTGCGCTGCACTACTTCCGGGTGCACGAGGGGCAGTGGGGGCACCGGCTGGCGATGCTGCGGGCGCTGGGCCTGAACTGTGTGGAGACGTACGTGCCGTGGAACCTGCACGAGCCGGCGCCGGGTGACTTCCGTGACGTCGAGGCGGTGGGCCGGTTCCTGGACGCGGCGCGTCAGGCGGGCTTGTGGGCGATCGTGCGGCCGGGGCCGTACATCTGTGCCGAGTGGGAGAACGGCGGGCTGCCGCATTGGCTGACGGGGCGTTTGCGCACGCGTGACGAGCGTTTTCTGCGGCCTGTGGAGGACTGGTTTCGGCGGCTGCTGCCGGAGGTGGTGTCCCGGCAGGCCGACCGGGGCGGCCCGGTGGTCATGGTGCAGGTGGAGAACGAGTACGGCAGTTACGGCTCGGACGCGGACTACCTGGGCCGCCTGGCGGACCTGCTGCGGTCGCAGGGGGTGACGGTCCCGCTGTGCACGTCGGACGGTCCGGAGGACCACATGCTCAGCGGCGGTTCGGTTCCCGGTGTGCTCGCCACGGTCAACTTCGGCTCCGACGCGCGCGGGGCGTTCGAGTCGCTGCGCCGGCACCGCTCGGGCGGGCGGCAGGGCGGGCCGTTGATGTGCATGGAGTTCTGGTGCGGGTGGTTCGACCACTGGGGCGGCGAGCACGTCCTACGGGATCCCGTCGAGGCCGCGGCGACGCTGCGGGAGATCCTGGAGTGCGGGGCGTCGGTCAACCTGTACATGGCGCACGGCGGCACCAGTTTCGCGGGCTGGGCGGGTGCCAACCGGGGTGGCGGCGTGATGCACGACGGGCCGCTCGAGCCGGACGTGACGTCGTACGACTACGACGCGCCGGTCGACGAGTTCGGCGCGCCCACGGAGAAGTTCTGGCGGCTGCGTGAGGTCCTCGCCGAGTACGCCGACGGTCCGCCGCCCGCGCCTCCGCCCGCGCCGCCGGCGTTGCGTGGGCCGGCCGAGGTGCGTCTGACCGGTTGGGCGTCCCTGTCGGCCGTACTCGACGCGCGCGGGGGACCCGAGCGCGTCCGGCCCGTGCCCCCGACCTTCGAGGAGCTGGACGTGGACCGGGGGCTGGTGCGCTACGAGGTGACGGTGCCGGGGCCGCGGCGGCCGTATCCGCTGACCGCGCGCGGGCTGCGGGATCTGGCCGTGGTGTACGTCGACGGGGAGCGGGCCGGCGTGCTCACCGAGGACGACGACCGTCTCGAGGAGCCCGTCGCGGGGTACGCGCGCGTGGAGCTGTGGGTGGAGTCCCTGGGGAGGGTCAATTACGGTCCGCGGACGGGCGAGCCCAAGGGCGTCACCGGTGGTCTCCTGCACGAGCGCCAGTTTCTGCACGGGGTACGCGCGCGCGGGCTGCGCCTGGACGCCCTGGACGACATCGAGGGCATCGCCTTCCAGTCGCTCCCCCGCGACTCGGTGCCCGGGCTGTACCGGGCAACGGTCGAGGTCCGCGGCGCCGGGGACGCCTGCCTGGACCTGCCGGGCTGGACCCGTGGCTTCGTGTGGATCAACGGCTTCAACCTGGGCCGGTACTGGGCGGCGGGTCCCCAGCGGTCGCTGTACGTGCCGGGGCCGGTGCTGCGGGAGGGGGTGAACGAGGTGTGGGTGCTGGAGTTCGAGGGGGCGCCGGCCGGGCCGGGGCCGCTGCTCAGGAGCCGATGACCTTGTGGAGGTGCACGTCCTGGTGCCCGCCGGGGATGCCTTCGGTGCGGCCCGTCTCGCGGAACCCGAGCCCTCGGTAGAAGTTGGGCGCCTGGAAGGTGAAGGAGGACACGATCATCTCGGTGCAGCCCCGCCGCACCGCCTCCGCCTCGGCCGCCCGCATGAGCCGGCTCCCCCAGCCGGCGTGCCGCTGGTCCGCGCGCACCCACAGCATGTCGACGGCACAGCAACTGCCCCAGATCCAGGCGGTGAGCCCGCCGACGAGTTCGCCGGCGGCGTCGTCCAGGCGGACGGTGAGCGGCTGCGGGGTGCCGGCGCCGGTCGCCTCGGCGTTGAAGGCGGTGAGTTCGTCGTCGAGGCGCTGCTGAAGGGTTTCGTCCTTGCCGCCCACGCTCAGGGAGGCGGCGGTCTCGGATCCTTGTTCGGTGGTCACGGCCGGAGTATGCCAGGGGGCTGGATCCGACCAGGGATTTTCCGCCAGGAGCCTCGTAGAGTGGAACCGGGTTCACGGCCTCTTGGGGGTACGGGCGTGGCGAACGACGGACCGGTCGAGCACGGCTACCCGCATCTGGAGACGGTGCGGGCCGCGGTCACCGCGCTGTACAGGCGGCTGTCGTACGACACCATCCAGACGTTCGGGGCCAGCGTGCCCCCGGTCGACGTGGCGTTCTGCGACACCGACGACCTGTATCTGGGGACGCAGCGGGTCGCCCGCGAGCTGGTGCGGCACTATCGGCTGCCGGATGCCCGGATGGTCGTCAGTTTCCGGGAGATGACGCATGCGGCGAACGTCGAACTCACCGCCGGTCCGGAGTACTTCGTCGAGCTGAACGACCGGTTCCGCACCCACCGCCGGGACATCGGCGCGGCCCTCGCCCACGAGGTGATGCACGTCTATCTGCACCGCCTGGACCTGTCGTTCCCCGGCACCCGGGACAACGAGATCCTCACCGACACCGCGGCTGCCTACCTGGGTGCCGGCTGGCTGCTCCTCGACGCGTACCGGGAGGACGCCTCGTCCTCGCAGAAGCTCGGCTACCTCACCCCCGAGGAGTTCGGTTACGTCCTCGCCAAGCGTGCCCTGGTCTTCGGTGAGGACCCGTCGGTGTGGTTCACCAGCCCGCAGGCCTACACGGCGTACGCCAAGGGCAGGGCAAGGGCCCGCGAGGACGAGCAGCAGCCCCCGCTCACGGCCGCCGGCTGGGCGGGGCGCCGCCGCTACGTCCGCGACCGGCGGCACGCGCCCGGTCCCCAGCCGGGCGTCCCCTACACCTTCAGCCCGGACAGCGGCGGCCACCTGCGGGTCTCCTTCCCCTGCCCGACCTGCCACCAGCGGATCAGGGTGCCGGTGCGGGGGCGGGTGCGGGCCCGGTGTTCGTTGTGCAGGTCGGTGCTGGAGTGCGACACGTAGCGAGCCGGTGCCTCCGGAAACAACAGGACACAGCAGGAGGCACCAGGAGGCAGCAAGAGACAGCTCCCCTACTCGGTCCGCAGAGCCGTCGCCGTGCGGGTCCTCGCCGCCCAGCCAGCCGGGAGCAGCGCGCCCAGCAGGGCGATGGTGACGCCGGCCAGCCCCAGCAGCGCCAGCCGCGCGGTGTCGTACACGTCGAGGACCGACGGCGGCAGGTCGGTGCCCGCCGCGTGTCCCATGACCGGCAGTACGTAGGCGTGCAGGGCGAATCCGGCCGGTACGCCGAGCAGTGCGCCAAGTACGCCGATCCCGGCCACCGAGGCCAGGACGAGGCCCACGGTCTGGCGTGGCGACATGCCGAGCGCCTTGCACACGCCCAGGTCGTGGACGCGCTCGCGGGTGTCGAGGACCACGGAGTTGAGCACGCCCAGTCCCGCGACGGAGACCAGCATGAGCGTGAGCAGCGCGGCCATCGCGTTCAGGATGAGGACCATGTTGTCCTGCCCCGAGGGGGAGTTGGCGCTCGCGTCGGCGCCCAGGGGCCTGACCGTCGCCGCGAGGTTACGGGCGTAGTCGGTGGCCGTGACGCCCGGCTTCACCTCGACGAGGAACACGCCGGGTTCGGCCGCCGGGAAGTCGGCGAGGTTCGCGTGGACCTCCAGGTTGTCGTCGGAGGTGTCGAAGGCCTCGCCGACGATGCGCAGGGTCTGCGCGCGTCCCTGGTGGGTCACCCGTACGGTGTCGCCGACCTCGGTGCCGGTCTTCTCCAGGAAGCCCGAGGGCACGACGACCTGCCCCCGGCCGCTGATCCAGTGGCCGGAGATCATGTCGTAGGCGCCGGAGCGGGAGTCGCCCTGGTAAAGGCTGGCCCGGACGATGCCGGAGACCCCGCCGACGGTGACGTCCGCCTGGGTCTTGCCGTAGTAGGCGGCCGTGCCGGCCTGCGCCTCGATGGCGGCACGCACGCGTGCCGGGTCGGCGGCGGCCGGGAGCTCGGCGGTGCCCGCCGCGGGGGCGGGTCCGTGGGCGACGGGCGGTCCGCCGGCGCCGGTGAAGACGGTGACCGCGGCGCGGTTCTCGGGATCCTGTGCCTCGCCCACCGCGTTCAGGGACGAGGTCAGGCCCAGCGCGAAGGTCGCCGCGACCGTGCCGAAGGCCACCGCGAGCAGCATGGCGGCGGTGCGGACCGGGTGGGCGAAGGGTGCGGCGAGGCCGTAGGTCACCGCGCGGGGCAGCGGCAGCCGGCCCGCCGCCCGGTGTGCCCACTGGCCGCGTCCGGTGCGGGGCGCGCGGCCGACCGCGATGGCCTCGACCGTGCGCAGCCGTCCGGCCCGCAGCGCGGGGATCAGCGCCGCGATGCCGACGACCAGCAGCGCGGCGGCGGGTACGACGACGTCCACCCACCAGGCCACTGTCAGGGAGGCGGTGCCGTACACCTGCTCGGTGTTGTCCAGCAGCGGTACGGCCAGGAGGTTTCCGAGGACGACGCCGAGGGCGATGCCGACGGCCGCCGGGATGAGTGCCTGGGCGACGTAGGCGCGCACGACCTCGCGCGGCGTGAAGCCGATGGCCTTCAGGATGCCGATCCTGCGCAGGCTGGTGCCGACCGCGCCGCTGACCACACTGCCGACGATGATCAGCGACATCGCGATGCCGAGCACGCCGAACGCGATGAGGAACGGGATGGTGGGCGCCGCGCCCGCGTCGGCGGCACGCTTGGTGTCCAGGTAGGACCGGGTGCCGAGGAGCGCCCCTTCTGGTACGGCGACGGTGAGCTTCTTGCGGGCGGCGGCGATCTGGCCGCTGGTGTCGGCGGAGTCGAGGCGGTAGAGCATCTGGTCGGCGACCGGGGTGTCCTTCGAGGCCAGTGCCGTGACCTGGGCGGGGGTCGCCCAGGCATCGGCGGTCCGGGCGGCCGAGACGGCGACGCCGACGACGGTCAGGGTGGGGGCGTCGGCGGCGTCCGAGGTCCTCAGTTTCGTGCCGAGCTCGAAGGCGGGGCCGGCGACCTGAGCGGTGAGGACGATCTCCCCCGGCTTCCTCGCCCAACGGCCCGAGGACAGGTCCAGGTCGTCCACGTCGGCGTGCGGGGCGGACCGCCCGGCCAGGGTGAGGGGCGGTTGCAGGTGGCCGCCGCGCTCGTCCACGGCGCGGATCGTCGTGACGGGGTACGGTCCCGCGGTCGCGGTGACGCCGTCCAGGCGGCCGGTGGCCTCGAGCTGTGCCGTGGTCGCCTTCGCCGGGTCGTACTCCGCGGTGATGTGGGCACCGCTCTGGCGGGCGAAGGCCTTGTCGAAGGGCGCGTCCGCGGCGACCATCAGCGATCCGGCGACCACGGCCGAGGCCACGGCCATCATCAACGCCACGGCGATCACCACGGTCTGCACCCGCCGCCGGCCCACCCCGGAGCGGACGACCCGGGCGAGCGCCCCGCCACCGAAACCGCTCATCGGACGGCCTCCACCGTGGTGTCGAGGGCGAGATGGCCGTCCACCAGGTGGATCGTGCGGCTCGCGCAGGCCCGGGCCAGCGCGAGGTCGTGGGTGACCAGCACGATGGTCTGGCCGCCGCGGTGCAGATCGACCAGCAGGTCCCGTACGTCCTGGCCCGACGCGGTGTCGAGGGCTCCGGTCGGCTCGTCGGCGAGCAGCAGCGCGGGCCGGTTGACCAGGGCGCGGGCGACCGCGACCCGTTGGCGTTCGCCGCCGGACAGGCGGCCCGGGTAGGCGTGGGCGTGCTTCTGGATGCCGAGCAGTTCCATGAGCTCGCCGGCGCGGCTTGTGGCCTGGCGGCGCGTGGTGCCGGTCAACTGGGCAGGGAGCTGGATGTTGTCGGCGACGGTGAGGTCGTCGAGCAGGTTGAAGAACTGGAAGACCATGCCGATCCGTTCACGGCGGTAGCGGGCCAGGGCGTGCTCGCTCAGGTGGTCGATACGCCGCCCGGCGACGGTCACCGTGCCCTCGGTCGGCCGGTCCAGGCCGGCGACGAGGTTCAGCAGCGTGGACTTGCCGCTGCCGGAGGGGCCCGTGACGGCGAGGGCCTCGCCCTGCGCGACCGCGAGGTCGAGCGGTCCGAGGACGGGTGCGCCGGCGCTGTCGTAGCGTTTGGCCACGCCCGCCAGTTCGATCACGTGGGTCGTGGGGGCCAGGGGAGTCGTCGGTGCCAGGGAGGTCATGGGAGTCGTCCGTCCTTACGGTCGCTCGTGCCCGGTCGGGTCCCGGCGAAGGTGTCGGGGTCCCCGCGAAGGTGTCGGGGTCCCGGCGAACCTAGGGGCGGGGCCTCGTCGAGCGCGTCGGCCGCGGCACCGACATGCGGCCCTCCCCGCGGAGGACCCGTGCGCGGGGTCATCCCTGCGAAGTACGCCTGCGGGACGGCGCCTTGGCCGACCTGGTCGTCCAGGCGGACGCGGCCTGCGCGCATCGGCCACACAATGAGCCGATGGACACGGAGGAGCGGCCCGGGTGGCGCCGGCAACTGCGTGACGCGCTGCGGCCGGAGGCGAAGGGCGCCCCGCTGTCACGGCGCGCGATGCGCGCCGACGTGGTGCTGGCGGTCGTCCTGACGGTGGTGGCGCTGGTCGTGGCGGCGCGGTACCCCGGTGACGGACCGGCGTTCGTCGTGCCGAGGGACGAGTACGGGGTGCCCATCCCGCCCTATCCACCGACGCCTGGGACACCGGTCGTGGAGGACGAGATCTCCGCTCCGCCCTGGCCGCTCGTGCTGCTGTCGGCGCTGCCGCTCGCGGCCCGGCGCCGGTATCCGCTGGCCGTGTTCGCGATGGTGCTGGTAGCGGCGCTGGGCATCGGGGACCGTGCCACCTGGATCACCGTGCTGACCTGTGTCATCGGCGCCTACAGCGCGGTGAAGCACAGTCGGTACCGGACACTGGCGCCGGCCTGTCTGGTCGTCGCCGCCGTGCCGGCCGGCTTGGCGTTCCGGCAGACGGATCCGATCCTGCCGGGGTGGTCGAGTCCCGTGGTCGTGCTGCTGGCCGCCGGGGTGCTGGCCGGGACGGTCCGGTTCTGGCAGCGGCGCCTGGCAGCCGGCCGCGACCGGTTCGCCGAGCTGCAGCGGGCTCAGGAGGAGGACATGCGCCGGGCGGTCGAGGAGGAACGGGCGCGGATCGCCGCCGAGTTGCACGACGTGGTGACCCACAATGTGAGCGTGATGGTCATCCAGGCGGGGGCGGCCCGCAAGGTGATGGACGCGGCACCGGAGCGGTCCAAGGAAGCGCTGCTGGCGGTGGAGGCCGGCGGCAGGGCCGCGATGGCCGAACTGCGCCATGTGATGGGCCTGTTGGCGGCCCCGGACCTCGGCGGCACCGACACTCCCGTCGACGGTCTGGAGCCGCAGCCCGGCCTCGGGCAGCTCGACGCGCTGATCGAGCGGGTGCGCGCCGCCGGAACCCCGGTGGGCGTCGCCGTGTCACTGCCACCGCAGCCGCTGCCGCCCGGGGTGGATCTGGCGGCGTACCGCGTGGTGCAGGAGGCGCTGACCAACACGATCAAGCACGCGCCCGGCGCCGACGCCGGCGTCACGATCGGCTACACCGGCGACACTCTGGAGATCGAGGTCACCGACACCGGCGCCGTCCGCGACTCCTCGTCCGTGGACGGCAACGGCCGCGGGCTGATCGGGCTGCGTGAACGCCTCGCGGTCTACGGCGGTGAGCTGACGGCAGGCCCCACCCTCGCCGGCGGCTACCGGATCACGGCCCGGATCCCCTGGCGGGCGGCGTGAACCGGCCGCCGGCGCTGCGCGCCGTCATCGCCGACGACCAGGCACTCGTACGGACCGGTTTCGGGATGATCCTGGCAGCGGACGGCATCGAGGTGACGGCCGAGGCGGCCGACGGGGCGGAGGCGGTCGCCGCGGTCCGGCGCACCCGGCCCGACGTGGTCCTCATGGACATCCGGATGCCCCGGATGGACGGCATCGAGGCCACCCGGCGCATCCTCGCCGACAGTGACCCGGCCGGCCTGCGCGTCATCATCCTGACCACCTACGACCTCGACCACTACGTCTACGCAGCGCTCACCGCCGGGGCCAGCGGCTTCCTGCTCAAGGATGTCACCCCCGAACATCTGGTGGCCGCCGTACGCCTCGTGCAGTCCGGCGACGCCCTGCTCGCTCCCGCCATCACCCGCCGCCTGATCGAACGCTTCGCCCACCGCGAGGAGGCCCGGCCGGCCACCCTCCCCCGCGACCTGTCCGACCTCACCCCCCGCGAGCTGGAGGTACTGCGGCTCCTCGCGACGGGCCTGAGCAACGCCGAACTCGCCGACCGGCTGTTCCTCAGCCCCACCACGGTCAAGACCCACATCGGCCGCATCCTGTCGAAACTGGACCTCCGCGACCGCGTCCAGGCGGTCGTCCTCGCGTACGAGACGGGGCTGGTGGCGCCCGGGGATCCGACGGGGAGCGGTTGACGCGGGGCACGCGGTAGGGCCGGGCTTCCGCACCCTGGGCCGACGACCGACTGGCCGTGAGGCGTTCGGCCGTGACGACCGCCCGGCCGCCGAACCCAGTCACGACGACCGAGCCGCCGAAGCCGGTGGCGCCGGGAAACCCGACGAGGGACGGACGACGCCGGACACACGGCGGAACCGGGCCGCAGCCGCCCCTGGGCCGACCACCGACGGGCCGTGATGCGCCGGCCATGACGACCACCCGGCCGCCGAACCCAGTCACGACGACCGAGCCGCCGAAGCCGGTGGCGCCGGGAAACCCGACGAGGGACGGACGACGCCGGACACACGGCGGAACCGGGCCGCAGCCGCCCCTGGGCCGACCACCGACGGGCCGTGATGCGCCGGCCATGACGACCACCCGGCCGCCGAACCCAGTCACGACGACCGAGCCGCCGAAGCCGGTGGCGCCGGGAAACCCGACGAGGGACGGACGACGCCGGACACACGGCGGAACCGGGCCGCAGCCGCCCCTGGGCCGACCACCGACGGGCCGTGATGCGCCGGCCATGACGACCACCCGGCCGCCGAACCCAGTCACGACGACCGAGCCGCCGAAGCCGGTGGCGCCGGGAAACCCGACGAGGGACGGACGACGCCGGACACACGGCGGAACCGGGCCGCAGCCGCCCCTGGGCCGACCACCGACGGGCCGTGATGCGCCGGCCATGACGACCACCCGGCCGCCGAACCCAGTCACGACGACCGAGCCGCCGAAGCCGGTGGCGCCGGGAAACCCGACGAGGGACGGACGACGCCGGACACACGGCGGAACCGGGCCGCAGCCGCCCCTGGGCCGACCACCGACGGGCCGTGATGCGCCGGCCATGACGACCACCCGGCCGCCGAACCCAGTCACGACGACCGAGCCGCCGAAGCCGGTGGCGCCGGGAAACCCGACGAGGGACGGACGACGCCGGACACACGGCGGAACCGGGCCGCAGCCGCCCCTGGGCCGACCACCGACGGGCCGTGATGCGTCGGCCATGAGCGCCGGCGTGGGAGACGGGCGACAGGACGCGGTGCGGACGCGCGGCGTCCTGCCGGGGGTGCCGGGCCGTCCGAGCCGCCGCGCAGCCGGGGCCGTCCGCGCCCAGCCGCTCCATCGGGGTGCTCCCGGGCGGCTGTCCCGACCTGCCCTGCCCCACCCGGCTCCGGCGGCCCTACCCCGCCCCGTACACCGCCCCCGGAACCTCCGCCTCGGCCAGGAGTTTCAGCGTCGCGTCTCCCGCCTCGGACGGTGTCCACCGTGCGCCCCGGTCGGCGCTCGGCCCCGGGCGCCAGCCCTCCATGACGGTGATCCGGCCGCCCTCGGCCTCGAAGACCCGGCCGGTGACGCCCGCGCTCGCGGGCGAGCCGAGCCACACCACCAGCGGCGACACGTTCTCGGGGGCCATCGCGTCGAAGCCGCCCGCGGGGGTCGCCATCGCCTCCGCGAAGGTTTCCTGCGTCATCCGGGTCCGGGCGGCCGGGGCGATCGCGTTGACCTGCACGCCGTACCGGCCCAACTCCGCCGCCGCGACCAGCGTCAGCCCGACGATGCCGGCCTTCGCGGCGCTGTAGTTCCCCTGTCCGACCGACCCCGACAACCCCGCTCCGCTGCTGGTGTTGACGACCCTCGCCACCGGCGCCCGCCCCGCCTTCGCCTCCGCCCGCCAGTGCGCCGCCGCGTGCTTGAGCGGCAGGAAGTGCCCCTTCAGATGAACGCGTACGACCGCGTCCCAGTCGTCCTCGTCGAGGTTGACCAGCATGCGGTCGCGCAGGAACCCGGCGTTGTTGACGAGGGTGTCGAGACGGCCGTACGTGTCCAGGGCGGCGCGTATGAGGGAGGCCGCGCCCTCGGTCGTGGCGATGTCGCCGCCGTGGGCTGTCGCGTCACCGCCGGCCGCGCGGATCTCGTCGGCGACTCGACGGGCCGGGTTGTCGGCACCCGGCGTGCCGTCGAGGCCGACGCCGAGGTCGTTGACGACGATCCGGGCGCCCTCGGCGGCGTACGCCAGGGCGTGCGCGCGACCGAGCCCGCGGCCGGCGCCCGTGACGATGACGACGCGTCCCTCGCACAGCGGCCGTGCACTCATCTCGGCTCTCCTTGTCGACGGTTGCCGGCGGTTGCGGCATCGAGGAAGGCGGGACGCTCCCCGCCCCCGTGGACGAGCAGTGAGGCGCCGCTGACGTACGCGGCGGCGTCGGACGCGAGGAAGACCGCGGCGGCGCCGACGTCGGAGGGTTCGGCCAGCCGGCCCACGGGGACGGTGCGGGCGACGGCGGCGATGCCGTCGGGCCCGCCGTAGTGGAGGTGGGACAGCTCGGTGCGGACCATGCCGACGACGAGAGTGTTCACCCGGATCTCCGGCGCCCATTCGACGGCCATCGAGCGGGCCAGGTGTTCCAGGCCGGCCTTGGCCGCCCCGTACGCCGCCGTGCCGGGCGAGGGGCGGCTGCCGCTGACACTGCCGATCATCACGATCGAGCCCCGGGCACGCTTGAGGTGGTCGTACGCGGCGAGGGACACGGTCAGCGGGGCGAGGAGGTTCAACTCGACGACGCGCCGGTGCCGTTCGGGCTCGGCCCGCGCGAGCGGGCGGTACGGGGCGCCGCCGGCGTTGTTGACCAGGACATCGACACGGGGCAACTCGGCGAAGAACCGCCGTACGGACTCGCCGTCCCGGACGTCCAGCGGGACGAACCTGGTCTTCGGCACCGGGACTTCCGGCGGCCGGCGCGCGCAGACCACGACCTCCGCACCCACCTCCGCCAAGGCCCACGCGATGCCGGCGCCGACGCCGCGGGTACCGCCGGTGACTACCGCGACCTTCCCGTTCAGCTCCATTCGCCGCTACCCTTCACCTAACAAACGTTTGGTGGAAAGGTAGCTGATGCGTCCATGGGTGTCTCCACCTCGTCCCCGGAAAAAGGGCCCGAAACCTCTGGCATAGCCGTCGTCACGGTCGACTTCCCGCCGGTGAACGCCCTGCCGGTGCAGGGCTGGTTCGCACTGGCCGACGCCGTCCGCGCGGCCGGCCGGGACCCCCGGATCCGGTGCGTGGTGCTGACCGCCGAGGGGCGCGGTTTCAACGCGGGTGTGGACATCAAGGAGATACAGGCGCAGGGGCCGCAGGCGCTGATCGGCGCGAACCGCGGCTGTTTCGAGGCGTTCGCGGCGGTGTACGAGTGCGAGGTGCCGGTCGTCGCGGCCGTACAGGGCTTCTGTCTGGGCGGCGGGATCGGCCTGGTGGGGAACGCGGACGCGATCGTGGCGAGCGAGGACGCGGTCTTCGGCCTGCCCGAGCTGGACCGCGGCGCGCTCGGCGCGGCCACCCACCTGTCCCGGCTGGTCCCGCAGCACCTGATGCGCGCCCTGTACTACACCTCGCGCACCGCGACCGCGGCCGAGCTGCACGCGCACGGCTCGGTGTGGCGGGTCGTCCCGCGCACGCAACTACGCGAAGCAGCCCTCGATCTGGCCCGCGAGATCGCCGCCAAGGACGGCCACCTCATCCGGCTGGCCAAGGCGGCCATCAACGGCATCGACCCCGTCGACGTGCGCCGCGGCTACCGCTTCGAACAGGGCTTCACCTACGAGGCCAACCTCAGCGGGGTCGCCGGCCGGGTCCGCGACTCCTTCGGCAAGGAGGCCGCCCGATGAGCGACAAGACCATGTCGGCCCAGGAGGCCGTCGGCCGCCTGGAGAGCGGAATGACCCTCGGCATCGGCGGCTGGGGCTCACGCCGCAAACCGATGGCACTGGTACGAGCCCTGCTCCGCACCGGCATCAGCGACCTCACCGTCGTCTCGTACGGCGGCCCGGACGTCGGCCTGCTCGCCGCCGCCGGACGGATCCGCAAGCTCGTCACCGCCTTCGTGACCCTCGACTCGATCCCCCTGGAACCCCACTACCGGACGGCACGCGAGCGGGGCGGCTTCGAGCTGATGGAGATCGACGAGGCGATGTTCATGTGGGGGCTGCACGCGGCCGCCAACCGCCTGCCGTTCCTGCCGGTGCGGGCCGGTCTCGGCTCGGACGTGATGCGGGTCAACCCCGGCTTACGGACGGTCACTTCGCCCTACGAGGACGGGGAGACGTTCGTGGCCATGCCCGCGCTGCGCCTGGACGCGGCCCTCGTCCACATGAACCGCGCGGACCGGCTGGGCAACGGCCAGTACCTCGGCCCGGACCCGTACTTCGACGACCTGTTCTGCGAGGCGGCCGACGCGGCGTACGTGTCGTGCGAGCGGATCGTGGACACGGCCGAGCTGACGAAGGAAGCCGCCCCCCAGACACTGCTGATCAAACGCCACACGGTCACGGGCGTCGTCGAGGCCCCGAACGGCGCCCACTTCACGTCCTGCGCCCCCGACTACGGCCGGGACGAGGCGTTCCAGAAGCGGTACGCCACCACGCCGTGGGCTCAGTTCGCGGCGCGGTTCCTCGACGGGGAGGAGCACGCCTACCAGAAGGCAGTCGGGGAAATCAGGGAGGGGACATGACCGCCGTCACCCGTGCCGAGTACTGCGTGATCGCCTGTGCCGAGGCCTGGCGGGACGCGGGCGAGATCCTGGCGAGCCCCATGGGCCTGATCCCCTCCGTCGGCGCCCGCCTCGCCAAGCGCACCTTCGCCCCCGACCTGCTGCTGACCGACGGCGAAGCCACGCTCGTCGCCCCGGACGGCACCGTCGAGGGCTGGCTGCCCTACCGCCAACACCTCACCCTGGTCACCGGCGGGCGGCGGCACGTGATGATGGGCGCGAGCCAGATCGACCGCTACGGCAACCAGAACATCTCCTGCGTCGGCGACTGGGCGCGGCCGAAGCGGCAGCTGCTCGGGGTGCGGGGAGCCCCGGTCAACACCCTGAACAACCCGACCAGTTACTGGATCCCGCGGCACTCCCGGCGGGTCTTCGTCGAGCGCGTCGACATGGTGTGCGGGGTGGGATACGACCGTGCCGCCGAGCATCCGGTAACGGCCCGCTTCCACCGCCTCCCCCGGGTCGTCACCGACCTCGGTGTCTTCGACTTCGCCACCCCCGACCACTCGATGCGGCTGGCCTCGCTGCACCCGGGCGTCACCGTGGACCAGGTCGGACAGGCCACCGGCTTCGAACTGACCGTGCCGGACGAGGTGCCGTACACCCGTGAACCGACGCCCCGTGAACTGGAGTTGATCCGCGAGGTGATCGACCCGGAGAGCGCCCGCACCCGTGAGGTGCCGGACCGGGAGGCCGGCTGATGGAGACCGCCCTCACCCGACTGGTCGGCGTCCGGCATCCGCTCGTGCAGACCGGCATGGGCTGGGTGGCGGGCCCCCGTCTGGTCTCCGCGTCGGCAGACGCGGGCGCGCTCGGCATCCTGGCCTCCGCGACGATGACCCTCGACCGGCTGCGGGACGCCGTACGGGAGGTCAAGTCCCGTACGGACCAGCCGTTCGGGGTGAATCTGCGCGCGGACGCCGGGGACGCAGGCGACCGGGTACGGATCATCGTCGACGAGGGCGTACGGGTCGCGTCCTTCGCCCTCGCGCCCTCCCCCGAGCTGATCGCCGAGCTCAAGGCGGCGGGCGTCGTCGTCATTCCCTCCGTGGGCGCCCGGCGGCATGCCGAGAAGGTCGCGGCGTGGGGCGCGGACGCGGTGATCGTGCAGGGCGGCGAGGGCGGCGGGCACACCGGAGAGGTGGCGACGACCGTGCTGTTGCCGCAGGTGGTGGACGCCGTCGACATACCGGTCGTGGCGGCGGGCGGTTTCCACGACGGGCGGGGCCTGGTCGCGGCGCTGGCCTACGGCGCGGCGGGCGTCGCCATGGGCACACGGTTCCTGCTCACCTCGGACTCGACGGTGCCGGACGCGGTGAAGGCGCGCTATCTGGCGGCGACGGTCCGGGACGTGACGGTGACGCGGGCGGTCGACGGCCTGCCGCACCGCATGCTCCGTACGGAACTGGTCGAGGCCCTGGAGCACGCCGGCCGCACGCGGGCCCTGCTCCAGGCCGTGCGAAGAGCGGCGGGCTTCCGCGAGCTGTCCGGACTGACCTGGCGCCGGCTGGTCCGCGACGGGCTCGCCATGAAGCACGGCAAGGACCTGACCTGGAGCCAGGTCCTGCTCGCCGCGAACACGCCGATGCTGCTGAGGTCGGCGATGGTGGACGGCCGTACGGATCTCGGAGTCATGGCCGCGGGGCAGGTCGCCGGGGTGATCGACGACCTGCCGTCGTGCGCGGAGCTGGTGGAACGGATCATGAAGGAGGCGGAGGAGGTACGGGAACGGCTGCGGACGTCCCCGTGAGGGTCACAGCCTCTCGATGATCGTCACGTTGGCCTTCCCGCCGCCCTCGCCCATGGGCACGACCCCCGGACGGCTCCCTCGCACTGCTCGGCCCCAGGGGCTGCCAGGCTTCGGGAGCCTGCGCCGGATTCCGTCCGCCGGCGTGGGCGGCCGGGCCCGCGCCGCTCTCCCGGTGGCCGCTCTCCGCAGAGCCGCCCTCCTCAGAGCCGCTCGATGATCGTGACATTCGCCTGACCGCCGCCCTCGCACATGGTCTGCAGGCCGAACCGGCCTCCGGTGCGCTCCAGTTCGTGCAGCAGGGTCGTCATCAGCTTGACGCCCGTCGCGCCCAGCGGATGGCCGAGAGCGATCGCACCGCCGTTGACGTTGACCTTGTCGGGGTCGGCGCCGGTCTCCTTCATCCAGGCCAGGACGACCGGGGCGAAGGCCTCGTTGATCTCGACGAGGTCGATGTCGTCGAGGGACAGGCCGGTCTTCTTCAGGGCGTGGGCGGTGGCCGGGATGGGCGCGGTCAGCATGCGGATGGGGTCCTCGCCGCGCACGGAGAGGTGGTGCACGCGCGCGCGGGGACGCAGCCCGTGCTCGTGCACCGCCCGCTGTGAGGCGAGCAGCATGGCGGCCGCGCCGTCGGAGACCTGCGAGGAGCAGGCCGCGGTGACCGTGCCGCCGTCGATGACCGGCTTCAGCGCGGCCATCTTCTCCAGCGAGGTGTCCCGGCGTGGGCCCTCGTCGACGGCGGCCTGGCCGTAGGCCACGATCTCCCGCTCGAAGCGTCCCTCGTCGACGGCCCGCAGGGCCCGCCGGTGCGACCGCAGCGCGAACTCCTCCTGGTCCTGCCTGCTGATGGCCCACTTGGCGGCGATCATCTCGGCGCCGGCGAACTGGTTCACCGCCCGGTCCCCGTACCGCGCCCGCCAGCCCTCGCTGCCCGCGAAGGGACCCTCCGTGAAGCCCAGGGGCTCGGCGGCCTGCCGGGTCGCGAAGGCGATCGGTATCTGCGACATGTTCTGCACACCGCCGGCGACGACGAGGTCCTGCGTCCCGGACAGCACGGCCTGCGCGGCGAAGTGCACCGCCTGCTGCGAGGAGCCGCACTGCCGGTCCACCGTCACCCCCGGCACCTCCTCGGGCAGCCCGGCCGCCAGCCAGCAGGTCCGCGCGATGTCCCCGGCCTGCGGGCCCACGGCGTCCAGGCAGCCGAAGACGACGTCCTCGACCGCGGCCGGGTCGACACCGGAGCGCGCGACCAGTGCCTTCAGCACGTGTGCGCCGAGATCGGCCGGGTGGACCCCGCTCAGTCCTCCCCCGCGCCGCCCGACGGGCGTGCGGACCGCTTCGACGATGTAGGCCTCGGCCATGGCAACTCCCTCACAGATGGGGGCTATTCGCGTACGGCGATCCCGTCCAGCACCATCGACAGGTACTGCCGGGCGATCTCCTCCGGGCTGTGCTGTCCGCCGGGCCGGTACCAGGACGCGGCGACCCACACGGTGTCGCGCACGAACCGGTAGGTGAGGCGGACGTCGAGGTCGGCCCGGAACACCTCGGCGGCGACCCCGCGTTCCAGCGTGGACAGCCACGCCTTCTCGAACCTGCGCTGCGACTCGGCGAGGAACGCGAACCGGTCCTGCGTGACGAGCTGTCTGCTCTCCTTCTGGTAGATCGCGACGGCGGCGCGGTGCCGGTCGATCTCCCGGAACGACTCGGTGACCAGGGCTTCGAGGGTCTCGCGCGGCCCCGACTCGCCTTCCAGGACGGTGTCGTAGCCGTCCCACAGCTCGTCGAGGAAGGTCCGCAGGATCTCTTCGAGCATCGACTCCTTGGAGTCGAAGTGGTAGTAGAGGCTGCCCGCGAGCATGCCCGCGTGGTCCGCGATCTTGCGGACGGTGGTGGCGTTGTAGCCCTGCTCGGCGAAGACCTCGGCGGCGGTGTCGAGGAGTTCGCGGCGGCGGTCGCGGGCGGCGGTAGCCGCGGCGGGCTCTGTGGCGGTCACCTGGGGCTTCTTCTTGGTCGGCACGGGTCCATTGTGGTCTGCTCCGGTCCTCAGGCGTGCTGGCTGCTGACCGGGACGACCTCTCCCGTCATGTACGAGGAGTAGTCCGACGCCAGGAACACGATCACGTTGGCCACCTCCCAGGGCTCGGCGTACCGCCCGAAGGCCTCGCGCGAGGTCAGCTCCTCCAGCAGTTCGGGGGTGGTCACCTTCACCAGGTGCGGATGCATGGCGAGGCTCGGTGCCACGGCGTTGACCCGCACTCCGTACGCGGCCGCCTCGACCGCCGCGCATCGGGTCAGTGCCATCACTCCAGCCTTGGCGGCGGCGTAGTGCGCCTGCCCGGCCTGGGCGCGCCAGCCGACCACGGAGGCGTTGTTGACGATCACGCCTCCGGTGTCTCTCATGAGGCGAAGGGCTGCTCTCAGGCACCGGAACGTGCCGTTCAAGGTCACGTCCAGCACCGTCGACCACTGCTCGTCGGTCATGTCGACGAGCGGCGAAGTCCCGCCGAGGCCAGCGTTGTTGACGACGACGTCCAGTCGTCCGTGCTCCTGTACGGCGGCGTCGAACAGGGCCCGCACCTGTGCCTCGTCGGTGACATCGCAGGCAAGCGCCGCCACCGCCCCCGGGAATTGGCGGCTCAGCTCGCTCTCGTGCTCCTTCAGTCGCCGCGTGTGCGCGTCGCTGATCAGCACGCGCGCCCCTTCCTCCAGGAAGCGGCGCGCGGTCGCCCCGCCGATCCCCGCGCCGGCCGCCGCGGTGATGACGGCCGTGCGCCCGCCGAGCAGGCCGTGCCCGGGAACGTACGCGGGAGCCTCGACGTTCGTCATGACAGCACGCTAACCTACCAAACACTTGTTAGGGAAGGAGGGTGACCGTGGACCTGGCCCACTCCCCCGCCGACGAGGCGTTCCGCGCCGAGGCCCGGGCCTGGCTGCACGCGCACGTGCCGTCCGTTCCCCTCCCGTCCCTGGAGACCGAGGAGGGTTTCGCGGCGCACCGCTCGTGGGAGGCCGAACTCGCCGCGGACCGCTGGTCGGTGGTGAACTGGCCGACGGCCTACGGCGGACGGGACGCGGGCCTGATCCGGTGGCTGGTCTTCGAGGAGGAGTACTACGCGGCGGGCGCGCCGGGAAGGGTCGGCCAGAACGGGATCAACCTCCTCGCCCCGACCCTCTTCGACCACGGCACCGAGGAGCAACGCGCGCGTGTGCTCCCTCCGATGGCCTGTGGCGAGGTGGTCTGGGCGCAGGCCTGGTCGGAGCCGGAGGCGGGTTCGGACCTGGCGTCCCTGCGGTCGAGGGCGGTCCGTACGGACGGCGGCTGGCTGCTGAGCGGGCAGAAGACCTGGTCCTCGCGCGCGGCCTTCGCGGACCGCGCGTTCGGCCTGTTCCGCAGCGAGCCCGGCACCCCGAAGCCGCACCAGGGCCTCACCTACCTGATGTTCGACCTGCGCGCCCCGGGCGTCACGGTCCGCCCGATCGGCCGCCTCGACGGAAAACCGGCCTTCGCGGAACTCTTCCTGGACGAGGTGTTCGTGCCGGACGAGGACGTGATCGGCGAGCCCGGGCAGGGCTGGCGCGTCGCCATGTCGACAGCGGGCAACGAACGCGGCCTGACCCTGCGCTCCCCCGGCCGCTTCCTGGCGAGCGCCGCCCGGCTGTCCGAGCTCTGGCAGGCACAGGGCAGCCCACCGAGCGCCGGCCACCGCGTGGCCGACGCCCTCATCGGTGCCCGCGCCTACCAGCTCTTCACCTATGCCGCCGCCTCCCGGTTCCTCGACGGCGAGTCGATCGGCCCCGAGTCCAGCGTGAACAAGGTCTTCTGGTCCGAGTACGACATCGCCCTGCACGAGACGGCACTCGATCTCCTGGGGCCGGAGGGCGAGCTGTCCGACACGGGCTGGTCCGAGGGGTACGTCTTCTCCCTCGCCGGCCCGATCTACGCCGGAACCAACGAGATCCAGCGCGACATCGTCGCCGAACGCCTGCTGGGCCTGCCGAAGGGGCGCCGCTGATGCGCTTCCTCCTGGACCCCGAGCAGCGCGCCTTCGCCGACGCGCTGGACGCGATGCTGACCGGCGAGGACACCCCTTCGGTGGTCCGGGACTGGAGCCGGGGCGAGCACGCGAGCGGCCGTGCGCTGTGGCGCCGTGTCGCGGAGGCGGGCGTGTTCGCGCTGGCGGTCCCGGAGGCGTACGACGGGCTGGGCCCCCGTCCCGTGGAGGTCGCCGTCGCCTTCCTGGCCTTGGGGCGGCACGCGGTGCCGGGGCCGTTGGTGGAAACGGTGGCGGCGGCCGTGCTGCTCGCCGGACTGGACGACGCGGGCCCGGCCGAACGCCTGCTGCCGGCGCTGGCTTCGGGCGAGTCGACGGCGACGCTGGCGGTGGGACCGTACGCGCTGGACGCGGACGTGGCCGACGTACGGCTGGCGGTGTCGGGCGCGAGCGAGCTGCGCCTGGCCCCCGCGCCCGGTGCCCCGCGCCCCTCCCTCGACCCCGCCCGTCGGCTCTTCCCTGCACCGCCCGGAGGAGAACTCCTCGCCACCGGCCCGCAGGTCACCACGGCCACCGCCCTCGCCCGCACCTGGGCCCGCCTGGCCACCGCCGCCCAGGCCCTCGGCGTCGGCCTCGCCCTGCTCGACAGAACCGTCGCGTATGTCAGGCAGCGCACCCAGTTCGGCGTCCCCGTCGGCTCGTTCCAAGCGGTCAAGCACCGCCTGGCCGACGCCAAGATCGCGCTGGAGTTCGCGCGCCCCCTGCTCTTCGGCGCCGCCCTGACGATGACCGAGCGGGACGTGGCCGCGGCGAAGGTCACGGCCTGTGAGGCGGCGTACACCGCCGCTCGCACGGCCCTGCAACTGCACGGTGCGATCGGCTACACGGCGGAGTGCGACCTGTCGCTCTGGCTCACCAAGGCCCGCGCCCTGCGCACCGCCTGGGGAAGCCCCGACGAGTGCCGGGCAGCCGTCCTGTTCAGTGATGGCGATCGCCGCTCGTGAGCTCCCGGTACTCCTCGGCCGTGGGTTTCGTGATCCGCTTCCCGGGCCCGAACATCGCCCTGGCGAACCGCGCCCGCATCCGGTGGGAGACCTTGACCGGCCGCCGTACACCGCCCGCGTCGACGCGCGGCCCGACCTCGTACGGCGGCTCCTGCTCGTGCTGGGTGAGCGTGAACAGCTGCGCCTGCGAGACGGGCTCGTGGACCTCGACGTACTCCCCGTGCGGGAGCCGTTTGACCGTGCCGGACTCCCTGCCGTGCAGCACCTTGTCCCGGTCGCGGCGCTGGAGCCCGAGACAGATCCGTTTCGTCACCGTGAAGGCGAGGACCGGCATCACGAACACGGAGATGCGCACGAACCAGGTGATCGCGTTGATGGACAGATGCAGATGCGTGGCCACGATGTCGTTGCCGCCGCCGATCAGCAGCACCGCGTACAGGCTCAGCCAGGCGGCGCCGAGACCGGTGCGCACGGGCATGTTGCGCGGCCGGTCCAGGATGTGGTGCTCGCGTTTGTCGCCGGTGATCCACGCCTCGATGAACGGGTACAGGCCGATGGCGAGCAGGATCAGCGGGAAGAGGGTGAAGGGGATGAAGACGCCCGGCGCCAGGGTGTGACCCCAGAAGTTGATCTCCCATCCCGGCATCACCCGGATCAGGCCCTCGGAGAAGCCCAGATACCAGTCGGGCTGGGCGCCGGTGGTCACCAGGTCCGGTCGGTAGGGTCCGAAGGCCCATACGGGGTTGATCTGTGCGATGCCGCCGATGAGCGCCAGCATGCCGAAGACCAGGAAGAAGAAGCCGCCCGCCTTCGCCATGTAGACCGGCAGGAAGGGCATGCCGACGACGGACCTGTTGTCGCGGCCGGGCCCCGGGTACTGCGTGTGCTTGTGGTAGAAGACCAGGATCAGATGGGCGACCACCAGGCCGAGCATGATCCCGGGCAGCAGCAGGATGTGGACGGGGTACAGCCGCGCGATGAAGTCCTCCCCGGGGAATTCCCCGCCGAAGAGGAAGAACGCCAGGTACGTTCCCACGATCGGTACGGACAGGATCGCGCCGTGTGCGAAGCGCAGACCGGTGCCGGACAGCAGGTCGTCGGGGAGCGAGTAGCCGGTCAGGCCGGTGACGATGCCGAGGAACAGCAGGGACCAGCCGAACACCCAGTTGACCTCGCGCGGCTTGCGGAAGGCGCCGGTGAAGAACACCCGCATCATGTGCACCAGCATGCCGGTGACGAAGACCAGTGCGGCCCAGTGGTGGATCTGCCGGATGAGCAGCCCGCCGCGCACGTCGAAGCTGATGTCGAGCGTGGATTCGTAGGCCCGGGTCATCAGGACGCCGTTGAGCGGTTCGTAGGAGCCGTTGTAGACGACTTCGCTGGTGCTCGGATCGAAGAACAGGGTGAGGTAGACACCGGTGAGGATCAGGACGAGGAAGCTGTAGAGGCAGACCTCGCCCAGCATGAACGACCAGTGGTCCGGGAACACCTTGCGCATGTTGGCCTTGGCCAGCCCGTAGAGCCCGAGCCGCCCGTCCGCCCAGTCGGCGAGCTTCTCGCCCCTGGCGGGGGGCTCCCTGCGGGAGCGTGCGGAACCCCTTGTCTCATCCACCGGTCGTACGCCGTCCATACGCGTCGCCTCCCCGTCGGATCCCATTCAGACTGACACGACGGTCACCCTTGGGCCAACGGTGCGAGCGGACGAGTGAGCGGGGAGAGTCACCCGCACATGCGGCGGCGCCAGCCCCTGTCCGGTCGGGGACTGGGGCAGGCGCCGTCTCGTGTTCCGTACGCCTTTGTACGGGACGCTTTGGGTGGCCGAGGTCGTCAGACCATCAGCGAGCGGTCCGTCGGGCGGATCGGGGCGTGCAGCTCACTGGTACCGGTCAGGAACCGGTCCACGCCACGCGCGGCGGAGCGGCCCTCCGCGATCGCCCAGACGATGAGCGACTGNTCAGCGAGCGGTCCGTCGGGCGGATCGGGGCGTGCAGCTCACTGGTACCGGTCAGGAACCGGTCCACGCCACGCGCGGCGGAGCGGCCCTCCGCGATCGCCCAGACGATGAGCGACTGGCCGCGGCCGGCGTCACCGGCGACGTACACGCCCGGCACGTTGGTCTGGAAGTCGGCGTCGCGGGCGATGTTGCCGCGCTCGTCGAGCTCCAGGCCGAACTGGTCGACCAGGCCGTTCTCGCGGTCGGTGCCGGTGAAGCCCATGGCGAGGGTGACCAGCTGGGCGGGGATCTTGCGCTCCGTGCCCGGCTTCGGGGTCAGCTTGCCCTCGACGAACTCGACCTCGCTGAGGTGCAGCCACTGGACGTTGCCGTCCTCGTCGCCCTCGAAGTGGGTGGTGGAGACGGAGTAGACCCGCTCGCCGCCCTCCTCGTGCGCGGAGGTGACCTTGTAGAGCATCGGGAAGGTCGGCCACGGCTGGGAGACCGGGTTCCGGTCCTCGTTCGGGCGGGGCATGATCTCCAGCTGCGTGACGGAGGCCGCGCCCTGGCGGTGGGCGGTGCCCACGCAGTCGGCGCCGGTGTCACCGCCGCCGATCACGACCACGTGCTTGCCCTCGGCCGAGATCGGGGGCGCCACGAAGTCGCCCTCCTGCACCTTGTTGGCCAGGGGCAGGTACTCCATGGCCTGGTAGATGCCCTTGAGCTCGCGGCCCGGGACCGGCAGGTCGCGCGCGGTCGTCGCACCGGCGGCGATGACGATCGCGTCGTACCGCTTCTTCAGGTCGGTCGCCTTGAGGTCGCGGCCGATCTCGATGCCGGTGCGGAAGCGGGTGCCCTCCGCGCGCATCTGCTCGATACGGCGGTTGATGTGCCGCTTCTCCATCTTGAACTCGGGGATGCCGTACCGGAGGAGGCCTCCGATGCGGTCCGCGCGCTCGTAGACGGCGACGGTGTGGCCGGCCCGGGTCAGCTGCTGGGCGGCGGCCAGACCGGCCGGGCCCGAGCCGATGACCGCGACCGTCTTGCCCGACAGGCGCTCGGGCGCCTGCGGGGCGACGTCACCGGTCTCCCACGCCTTGTCGATGATCGAGACCTCGACGTTCTTGATGGTCACCGGCGGCTGGTTGATGCCGAGCACACACGCCGACTCGCAGGGAGCGGGGCACAGCCGGCCCGTGAACTCCGGGAAGTTGTTCGTGGCGTGCAGCCGCTCGGAGGCGTTCGCCCAGTCCTCGCGGTAGGCGTAGTCGTTCCACTCGGGAATCAGGTTCCCCAGCGGACAGCCGTTGTGACAGAACGGGATGCCGCAGTCCATGCACCGGCTGGCCTGCTTGCTGATGATCGGCAGCAGTGAACCGGGAACGTAGACCTCGTTCCAGTCCTTCAGACGGACGTCGACGGGGCGGGACTTGGCGACCTCGCGCCCGTGGTTCAGAAAGCCCTTCGGGTCAGCCATTGATCGCCGCCTCCATCATCTTCTCGGTGATCTCGGTCTCGGTGAGACCCGCTCGCTCGGCGGCGTCCTTGGCGGCGAGCACTGCCTTGTACGTGCTGGGGATGATCTTGCTGAAGCGCTCCACGGAGACGTCCCAGTCGACGAGCAGCTTCTCGGCGACCGTCGAGGCGGTCTCCTCGGCGTGGCGGCGCACCACGTCGTGCAGCCACTGCTTGTCGGTGTCGTCCAGTGCCTCGATCGCGTCCACGTTGCCGATGTTGACGTTGTCGCGGTTCAGGTCGATGACGTACGCGACACCGCCGGACATGCCGGCCGCGAAGTTGCGGCCCGTCTCGCCCAGCACCACCGCGTGACCGCCGGTCATGTACTCGCAGCCGTGGTCGCCCACGCCCTCGGAGACGACGGTGGCGCCGGAGTTGCGGACGCAGAACCGCTCGCCGGTGCGACCGCGCAGGAAGAGCTCGCCGCCGGTCGCGCCGTACGCGATGGTGTTGCCCGCGATGGTCGAGAACTCGGCGAGGTGGTCGGCGCCCCGGTCGGGACGGACGATCACCCGGCCGCCGGAGAGGCCCTTGCCGACGTAGTCGTTGGCGTCGCCCTCCAGGCGCAGCGTGACGCCGCGCGGGAGGAAGGCGCCGAAGGACTGGCCGGCGGAGCCCGTGAAGGTGATGTCGATGGTGTCGTCGGGCAGGCCCGCGCCACCGAACTTCTTGGTCACCTCGTGGCCGAGCATGGTGCCGACCGTGCGGTTGATGTTGCGGATCGCGACCTGGGCGCGCACCGGCTGGGCGTCGGTCGCGGAGTCCGCGGCCAGGGCGTCGCCGGCGAGCTTGATCAGCTCGTTGTCGAGCGCCTTCTCCAGGCCGTGGTCCTGCTGGATGACCTGGTGCAGCGGGGCACCCTCGGGCAGCTGAGGCACGTAGAAGAGCGGGGACAGGTCCAGGCCCTGCGCCTTCCAGTGGTCGACCGCGCGGGTCACGTCGAGGGTCTCGGCGTGGCCGACGGCCTCCTCGATGGAGCGGAAGCCCAGCTCGGCGAGGATCTCGCGGACCTCCTCGGCGATGAACTGGAAGAAGTTCACCACGTACTCGGCCTTGCCGGTGAACCGGTCGCGCAGGACCGGGTTCTGGGTGGCGATGCCGACCGGGCAGGTGTCCAGGTGGCAGACGCGCATCATGACGCAGCCGGAGACGACGAGCGGCGCGGTCGCGAAACCGAACTCCTCGGCGCCGAGCAGCGCGGCGATGACGACGTCACGGCCGGTCTTGAGCTGGCCGTCGGTCTGCACGACGATGCGGTCGCGCAGGCCGTTGAGCAGCAGCGTCTGCTGGGTCTCGGCGAGACCGAGCTCCCAGGGACCGCCCGCGTGCTTCAGCGAGGTGAGCGGGGAGGCGCCCGTGCCGCCGTCGTGGCCGGAGATGAGCACCACGTCCGCGTGCGCCTTCGACACACCCGCCGCGACCGTGCCGACGCCGACCTCGGAGACCAGCTTCACGTGAATCCGCGCCTGCGGGTTCGCGTTCTTCAGGTCGTGGATCAGCTGGGCCAGGTCCTCGATGGAGTAGATGTCGTGGTGCGGCGGCGGGGAGATCAGACCGACACCCGGGGTGGAGTGACGGGTCTTGGCGACCCACGGGTAGACCTTGTGGCCGGGCAGCTGGCCGCCCTCGCCGGGCTTGGCGCCCTGGGCCATCTTGATCTGGATGTCGTCCGCGTTGACCAGGTACTCCGAGGTCACGCCGAAGCGGCCGGAGGCGACCTGCTTGATCGAGGAGCGGCGGGCCGGGTCGTAGAGCCGGTCCGCGTCCTCGCCGCCCTCACCGGTGTTGGACTTGCCGCCCAGCTGGTTCATGGCGATGGCGAGCGTCTCGTGGGCTTCCTTCGAGATGGAGCCATACGACATGGCGCCCGTCGAGAACCGCTTGACGATCTCGGTGACCGGCTCGACCTCGTCGATGGAGATCGGCTGGCGGTCGGAGGTGAAGCCGAACAGGCCGCGCAGCGTCATCAGGCGCTCGGACTGCTCGTTCACGCGCTCGGTGTACTTCTTGAAGATGTCGTACCGGCCGCTGCGCGTGGAGTGCTGGAGGCGGAAGACGGTCTCCGGGTCGAACAGGTGCGGCTCGCCCTCGCGACGCCACTGGTACTCGCCGCCTATCTCCAGCGCGCGGTGGGCCGGCGCGATGCCGCTGGCCGGGTACGCCTTGGCGTGGCGGGCGGCGACCTCCTTGGCGATGACGTCGATGCCGACGCCGCCGATCTTGGTGGCCGTACCGCTGAAGTACTTGGTGACGAACTGCTCGTCCAGGCCGACCGCTTCGAAGACCTGGGCGCCGCGGTAGGAGGCGACGGTCGAGATGCCCATCTTGGACATGACCTTCAGGACGCCCTTGCCGAGGGCGTAGATCAGGTTGCGGATGGCCTGCTCGGCCTCGATGTCCGACAGGAAGGTGCCCGCGCGGACCAGGTCCTCGACGGACTCCATGGCCAGGTACGGGTTCACGGCCGCGGCGCCGAAGCCGATCAGCAGGGCGACGTGGTGGACCTCGCGGACGTCACCGGCCTCGACCAGCAGACCCACCTGGGTGCGCTGCTTGGTGCGGATGAGGTGGTGGTGGACGGCCGCGGTGAGCAGCAGCGACGGGATCGGCGCGTGCTCGGCGTCCGAGTGGCGGTCCGACAGGACGATGAGGCGGGCGCCGTTGTCGATGGCGGCGTCGGCCTCGGCGCAGATGTCGTCCAGGCGGGCGGCGAGGGCTTCGCCGCCGCCGGAGACCCGGTACAGGCCGGACAGGGTCGCGGCCTTCATGCCGGGCATGTCGCCGTCGGCGTTGATGTGGATGAGCTTGGCGAGCTCGTCGTTGTCGATGACCGGGAAGGGCAGCAGCACGCTGCGACAGGACGCGGCGGTCGGCTCCAGCAGGTTGCCCTGCGGGCCGAGGGACGAGCGCAGGCTGGTGACCAGCTCTTCCCGGATGGCGTCCAGCGGCGGGTTGGTGACCTGCGCGAACAGCTGGGTGAAGTAGTCGAAGAGCAGTCGCGGACGCTCGCTCAGTGCGGCGATCGGCGAGTCGGTGCCCATCGAACCGATCGGCTCGGCACCGGCCTTGGCCATCGGCGCGAGGATGACGCGCAGCTCCTCCTCGGTGTAGCCGAAGGTCTGCTGGCGGCGGGTGACCGAGGCGTGCGTGTGCACGATGTGCTCGCGCTCGGGCAGGTCGGACAGCTCGATCTCGCCGGCTTCCAGCCACTCCGCGTACGGCTTCTCGGCGGCGAGCTGGGCCTTGATCTCGTCGTCCTCGATGATGCGGTGCTCGACGGTGTCGACGAGGAACATGCGGCCGGGCTGCAGGCGGCCCTTGCGCACGACCCTGGCCGGGTCGATGTCGAGGACGCCGACCTCGGAGCCGAGGACGACGAGGCCGTCGTCGGTGACCCAGTAGCGGCCGGGGCGCAGACCGTTGCGGTCGAGGACCGCGCCGACCTGCTTGCCGTCGGTGAAGGTGACGCAGGCCGGGCCGTCCCAGGGCTCCATCATCGTGGCGTGGAACTGGTAGAAGGCGCGCCGGGCCGGGTCCATGGAGTCGTGGTTCTCCCACGCCTCCGGGATCATCATCAGCACGGAGTGCGGCAGTGAACGGCCGCCCAGGTGCAGGAGTTCCAGGACCTCGTCGAAGGACGCGGAGTCGGAGGCGTCCGGCGTGCAGATCGGGAAGACCCGGTCGATCGTGTCCTGGCCTCCGAACAGGTCGGAGACGATCTGGGACTCGCGGGCCGCCATCCAGTTGCGGTTGCCCTTGACCGTGTTGATCTCACCGTTGTGCGCGACGAAGCGGTACGGGTGCGCGAGCGGCCAGCTCGGGAAGGTGTTCGTCGAGAAGCGCGAGTGGACCAGCGCGATGGCCGACGCGAAGCGGCGGTCGGACAGGTCCGGGAAGAAGGGCTCCAGCTGGCCGGTGGTCAGCATGCCCTTGTAGACGATCGTCCGCGCGGACAGCGACGGGAAGTACACGTCGACCTCGCGCTCGGCGCGCTTGCGCAGCACGAACGCCTTGCGGTCGAGGGTGATGTCCGTCGAGGAACCGTCCGCGACGAAGATCTGCCGGAAGGCGGGCATCGTCGAACGGGCGGTGGCGCCGAGCAGTTCGGGGGCGACCGGCACGTCGCGCCAGCCGAGGACCGTCAGGCCCTCCTCCGCGGCGATCGTCTCGATGCGTGAGACGGCTTCTTCGGCGCCGTCCTCGGGCAGGAAGGCGATACCGACCGCGTACGCGCCGGCAGCGGGCAGCTCGAATTCGGCCACCTCACGGAAGAAGGCGTCCGGCACCTGGGACAGGATGCCCGCCCCGTCACCCGAGTCGGGCTCGGAGCCGGTGGCACCGCGGTGTTCCAGGTTGCGCAGAACAGTCAGCGCCTGCTCGACCAGCGCGTGGCTCGCCTCGCCGGTGAGGGTGGCCACAAAGCCGACGCCACAGGCGTCGTGCTCGTTGCGGGGGTCGTACATACCCTGCGCAGCAGGGCGAGCATCCATGAACGACCGCTTCTGGCCATTCGTGGAGTGCTGGGACGGCTGGCGCGGCGTACGCATCGGCTCTCCCGTCGTCGTCATGTGGCATATGCAGATTGCCGAGGGACGACGTTGGCCCTCTGCGTGAGTGCAAAATTTCGTGCAGGTTACATGATGGAGCGGATCTCGGGAACCGGATACTCCGTTCCAACATGCGGACGCCGCAGGGTCGCGGCGGGGGTACCGCGCTCGGCGGCGCAAGGTATTTGGGGATCGAAGCGGACAGATCGATGTCCGTCGACCCGAGGGGGCGGAGAGAGCGTCGTCGCCCACCCCGCGGGTGCGCCGCGGGCCTCATTGCCCACAGCGCTTACGGCTCATGCCCGGTGGTTAAGCATTCGAAACCAGCGAGTAACGGCTACTTATGCGGCCCATCGCATAACTTGCAGCCGACCTATCCTACGACCGTTCCGAACAAGCTGCCCAGGGCGTACGTCACACCGGCCGCCGCACCCCCGAGAGCGAGCTGCCGCAGCCCGCTGAACCACCAGGTCCGCGCCGTCACCCTGGCCACGACCGCGCCGCAAGCGAAGAGCCCGAAGAGCGCGAGCAGTACGGCGGGCCACAGGTCGGTGGCGCCGAGCAGATACGGCAGTACGGGGAGCAGGGCGCCCAGCGCGAACGCCCCGAACGAGGACACGGCGGCGACCAGCGGCGAGGGCAGGTCCCCGGGATCGATGCCCAGTTCCTCGCGGGCGTGTATCTCCAGCGCCTGCTCCGGGTCGCGGGACAGCTGCCGGGCCACTTCCCGGGCCAGCTCCGGCTCGACCCCTCGCCCTTCGTACAGGGCCGCGAGTTCGGCCTCCTCGTCCTTCGGGTGCTTTCTCAGCTCCCGGCGCTCCACGTCCAGCTCGGCCTCGACGAGTTCGCGCTGCGAGGCGACCGAGGTGTACTCACCGGCGGCCATGGAGAAGGCGCCTGCGGCGAGCCCCGCGAGCCCGGTGATGACGATGGTCTGCCGGCCGACCGATCCGCCCGCGACACCGGTCATGAGGGCGAGGTTGGAGACCAGGCCGTCCATCGCGCCGAAGACGGCGGGCCTGAGCCAGCCGCCGTTCACATCCCGGTGGGTGTGGTTGTCGCGGTGCGCCTCGTGCAGTGACGCCTCGGTTTCGATGATGGCCATGCGGTCCCCCAGGGAGAGCTTCTTCGGGCTTCTTTGGACTTCTTCTAGTTTTCGACAACAAGGAGACTACGCTCCCGAATTCCCGCCCGCCAGCAAGGAAAGGCTGGGCTAACCTGCGGTTTTACCTTCCGACGCTCATTCGATCGAGGTGGTGCACAAATGTCGACCGGGTGATGCTGAGGCCACCGAGGCTCTGGCGAACCGCTGCGGTGGCACACATCCGCAAAGGGCTCCGCCCCCTGCGCGGAGCCCTCGGAGGAGAGGCCGCGTATGGCATCGATCGCCTGCATTCCCCCGGTCCCGGCGCCCGGCGACGCCGCCGAACTCCGCGACCGGGCCCGCGGCGCCCTGCTCGGCCTGGCCGTGGGAGACGCCCTCGGGGCTCCGGCGGAGAACATGAAGCCCTCCGAGATCCGCGCCCGCTGGGGCCGTATCACCGGCTACGTCGCGGACAACCCGTCCGGCACGGACGACACCGAGTACGCGATCTTCTCCGGCCTCCTGCTGGCCCGGCACGGCTCCGCCCTCACCCCGGCCCACGTCGAGGCGGCCTGGCACGAGTGGATCGCGGACCGCGACGAAGGCCCCTTCCGAGGCGCGGGTTTCAGCGAACGCGGCACGCTGGAGAACCTGCGCCGCGGCCTCGCGGCCCCCATCTCCGCCCAGCACCGCCACGCCTGGAGCGACGGCCTGGCCATGCGCGCGGCCCCCTTCGGCGTCTTCGCCTGCGGCCGCCCCGCCGAGGCGGCCCGCCTGGTGGCGATCGACGGCTCGGTGAGCCACGACGGCGAGGGCATCTACGGCGGCCAGGCGGTGGCGGCGGGTGTCGCGGCGGCGATGGCCGGAGCACCGACGATCGCCGTGGTCACCTCGGCCCTGGCGGTCGTGCCCGACGACTCGTGGACGGCCCGCTCGCTGCGCCGCGCGGTGGCGGTGGCCCACCGCGGCGAACGAGCGGTCCGCTCGGCGGTCGTCGTCGGCGGCTACCCCTGGACCGACCTGGCCCCCGAGGCGGTCGCCCTCGCCTTCGGCGCCTACGCGGCCGCCGACGGCGACTTCGTCCAGGCGGTGCTCACCGCCGTCAACATGGGCCGCGACGCCGACACCACGGCGGCGGTGGCGGGCGCCCTGGCCGGCGCCACCCACGGCGCCGGTGCGATCCCGGCCGGCT
>NZ_JBXEJE010000072.1:0-33050 GCF_056820935.1 Streptomyces sp. Q2
TGAACGGCATCGCCCTGCACGGCAACACCCGCATCTACGGCGGCACCTTCCTCGTCTTCTCCGACTACATGCGCAACGCCGTGCGCCTGTCCGCGCTGATGCAGCTGCCGGTGACGTACGTGTGGACGCACGACTCCATCGGCCTGGGCGAGGACGGCCCCACCCACCAGCCCGTCGAACACCTCGCGTCCCTGCGTGCCATCCCGGGCCTGAACGTGGTCCGCCCGGCCGACGCCAACGAGACCGCGATCGCCTGGGCCGAGATCCTCAAGCGGCACGCCACCAACCCCGCCCCGCACGGCCTCGCGCTCACCCGCCAGAGCGTGCCGACGTACGCGCCGAACCCGGCTGCCGCTCGCGGCGGTTACGTCCTGTTCGAGGCCTCCACCGAGACTCCCGAGGTCGTCCTGATCGCGACCGGTTCCGAGGTGCACGTGGCCGTCGAGGCGCGCGAGCAGTTGGAGGCCGAGGGGGTCGGCACCCGGGTGGTGTCGATGCCGTCCGTGGAGTGGTTCGAGGAGCAGCCGCGGGAGTACCGCGAGAGCGTCCTGCCGCCGTCCGTGAAGGCCCGCGTCGCGGTCGAGGCCGGCATCGGTCTCACCTGGCACAAGTACGTGGGCGACGCCGGGCGCATCGTCTCCCTGGAGCACTTCGGTGCTTCGGCCGACGGCAAGGTGCTCTTCCGCGAGTTCGGCTTCACCGCCGAGAACGTGGCCGCCGCAGCTCGTGACGCGCTCTGCGCCCCGGACGGCGACCGCGACAGCACGCCCCACCAGGTAGGAGAGGCGACTTCCATGACCGGCGACCCGCTCAAGCGCCTCTCCGAGGAAGGCGTCGCGATCTGGCTGGACGACCTCTCCCGCAGGCGGATCACCTCCGGCGACCTCGCCGAACTGATCAAGCGCAAGCACGTGGTCGGCGTGACGACCAACCCCACCATCTTCGAGCAGGCCGTCGGCAGGGGCGACGACTACGCGGACCAGATCCGTGAGCTGTCGCTGCGTGGGGTGACGGTCGCCGAGGCGGTCCGTATGATCACGACGGCGGATGTCCGGGCGGCGGCCGACATCCTGCGGCCGGTGTTCGACGCCACCGGTGGCCGCGACGGCTGGGTCTCCATCGAGGTCGACCCACGACTGGCGCACGGTACGGCCGCGACCGTCGCCGAGGCCAAGCAGCTCGCCTGGCTGGTCGACCGTCCCAACACCCTCATCAAGATCCCCGCCACCAAGGCGGGTCTCCCCGCGATCACCGAGGTCGTGAGCCTCGGTATCAGTGTGAACGTCACGCTGATCTTCTCGGTGGAGCGCTACGGCGAGGTCATGGACGCCTACCTCGCCGGCCTGGAGAAGGCCGAGCAGCGCGGCCTGGACCTCTCCGGGATCCACTCCGTGGCGTCCTTCTTCGTGTCCCGCGTCGACACCGAGATCGACAGGCGTCTCGACGCGATCGGCAGTCCCGAGGCCAGGCGGGCCCGCGGCACAGCAGCCCTGGCCAACGCCCGCCTCGCCTACCAGGCATATGAGGAGGTGTTCGGCTCTGCCGACGGATCCAGCGGGTCCTCCGACCGCTGGGCCGCCCTCCACCGGGCGCGGGCGAACAAGCAGCGCCCTCTCTGGGCCTCGACGGGCGTCAAGGACCCGTCGCGTCCCGACACCCTGTACGTCACCGGTCTGGTGGCGCCGGGCACGGTCAACACCATGCCGGAGACCACGCTCGACGCCACTGTCGACCACGGCGAGATCACCGGCGACACCATCACCGGGACCTACAAGCAGGCGCGCGCCGACCTCGATGTCCTCACCGGCCTGGGAATCTCCTGGCGCAACGTCGCCCACGTGCTCGAGACCGAAGGGATCCAGAAGTTCCAGGACTCGTGGGACAGCCTCCTGAACGCCGTACGGCACGCACGGCCGGTCCAGCCATGACGGTGATCACCGCGCCACGGGGCCCCCTGGCTGCGGGACGTGGCGTCCGTGGACACCTCACTCGTCCCCAGCTCGCTGAAACGCGGGGGCATGCTCGCGCGCCGGTCGCGGGACTGAGCGGCAGCGGGTCCCGAGCGCCACGTCGCGGTCTCAGGTCGTGTCCACATCGGCGTGCACCAGGTCGTGGTCCGAGTACGGGGTCGGATGGACGCGGTGCTCGAGCGGGACGACGCCTCGCAGGAAGACGTAGTCGAACTTGCTCTGCCAGTCCGTGGTCGTTTCGCAGTCGCCGGTGGCTGAGGGACGGCACTGCGGGTCCGTATCCGAGGCCAGCGCCCACATCTTGGTGAGTTCGGGGGCGTCCGGCACGGCGTTGAAGTCACCGAGAACGATCGCGCGGTCGTGCCGGGCGACTGCTGCGGCGAGTACGCCGATCTGGGCTGCCCGGACCGTCTCCTGACGCCGTTCGGCAAGGTGCGTGTTGAAGACCCGGACGGGCCGGTCGCCCACCGTCGTGGTGACTGCCATGTACCCGCGGTCTTCGGACCCACCGTCGGGGTATTCCACGTTGACGCGGTCGGTCATCGGTGCCGCCGAGAGGATCGCTTGGCCGTAGCCCCCCGGATTCCACGGCGCTCCGCCGCAGCGGCCCCAGTTGCGGAGAACGGTCCCGTACTCGACGTGATAGGTCAGCCCGTAACGGCTCTCCAGATAGTTGCGGACCCTCGCGACGTCACGCGCGCACGCTTCCTGCAGGCCGATGACCTGGGGCGCGTACCTGGCGATCTCCGCTGCCCGGTCAACGTCGCCCGGTTCGCAAGGGTTGCAGATGTTCCAGGTCATGACCCGGTTCGGTACGACATCCCTGACGGGTTCGGCGGGCAGCGACCCGGCGAAGTGGGCACCGCTCGGTGCACTGCGGCCGACGAGCACCAGGCAGGCCAGGACCAAGGCGCACACGAGTAAACGCATCCCCCTACCGAGCACCGTCGCCTCCTCACAGTGGATACGCATGGCATCTGACGTCACCATGCACGAGGTTATGGCCGGGGCGCACCGAACCCCAACTATTCCTTGACGCGAATATTCTCCATGGGGAATACTTCTTTCTATGGACGCACTCCTCGCCGCACTGTCCGATCCGGCCCGCTGGCGGCTCGTGGGCCTGCTGGCCGAGCGGCCCCGCTCGGTCGGCGTTCTCGCTCAGCTCGCCGACGCACGCCAGCCGCAGACGACCAAGCACCTGCAGACCCTTGAGCGCGCCGGCGTCGTGACCTCCCAGCGCACCGGTCAGCGCCGTGTCTACGCACTCCGGCCTGGTCCCCTGCGGGACCTGGCGGCTGTGCTGAGCCGACTCGCCGACACCGCGGACGAGGTCGGCGGCCCGCGCGCGACATACGGCCGCTACGAGCTCAGCCTCCAGGCGGAGCGGCTCGCCGCGGAGGAGTCGGGGTGGGCCGACGGCCGCTCGTTCAGGTTCCACCGGTCGCTCCCAGGGCGCCCCGAGCTGGTCTGGCGCCACCTGACCGAGGCCGTCCTGCTCGCGCGCTGGTGGACCCCCGAAGATCTCCGTGTCTCCGAGCTCGTCTTCGAAGCGCGAGCCGGTGGGCGGATCCTCCAGGAGTACCGCGACGTGGAAGACGCGGACGACTCCACCCCGGTCGCCGGGCGCGCGGAGGGAGTGGTCGACGACGTACGCCCCGGTGAACGCCTGGCCTACCGGCTGTCCCCGCTGCTTCCCGACGGCCTCCTCGCCTTCACCGCCCACGTCGACATGGTCCTCGGTCCCGCCGACGCGGGCACGGACCTCGACGTCCACTGGCGCATCACCGACAGCACGGTCGACTCCGCGGACTTCGTCGCAGGCATCGAGATCGGCTTCGGCCAGAGCCTCGACAAGCTCGCCGCGACCCTCGCCGCGGGCGCGCACGACACCGACGACAGCACCGACATCGACAGCACCGGCACAGGGAGCACGAAATGACAGGGCAGATCGCCGACCGCCGAGTCGTCACCAACATGGCCCTGTCCCTAGACGGCCACTACGCCGCGCCGGACAACCCGCTGGACATGGGGTGGGTGATGCCGTACGCCGTGACCGACATCGCCCGCGACCACCTGACCGGCCTGTGGGAGCCGGCGACGACCGCCCTGCTCGGACGGGTCAACGCCGAGGGATTCCTCGGTTTCTGGCCCACCGTGATCGGTATGGAGGGTGCCGACCCGCGCGACGAGGGCTTCGCGAAGTGGCTCGTCGACACCGACAAGGTGGTCCTCTCCACCACCCTCGACACGTCGCCGTGGGAGCGGACGACGATCGTGGACAAGCCGGCCGTCGAGGTGGTCGCGGACCTCCAGGCCACCGAAGGCGGCGACATTCTCGTGCTCTCCAGCGCGAGCGTCATCAAGGCGCTGCTGGCGGCCGACAAGGTCGACCGACTGGCGCTCACGGTCTTCCCGGTCTTCCTCGGCGGCGGGCCGCGCCTCTTCGACGACGGCCTGCCCGCGAGCCGGTGGACGCTCGTCAGCCAGGCCGCGGGCGAGCACGGCACGCTGGCCCTCGTCTACGACCGAGTCCGCTGAGCCGGCCGATCAGCGCTGTCGCGGTCGCCGCGCACGTCGGCCCGGCAACGGAATGGCGGCGTGCCCACGGCGTTCGCTCACTCACGAGGGAGTGGACGCGGGCCGGTAGCCCGTTTCCGGGCGACAAATGTCAGCCAGTGGCTGGTTTCATGCGTGATGTGTCCCGTTCTGGGCAGTCGGAGACATCTGGGTGCCGAACTTCCGGAGGTCGCGATGGTGTACGCGTCCGAGCAGGAGCAGGACCCTGTCGATGACGGCAGCGTGCGGACGGCTGAGCAGGCCAGGGACGTGACCCGTGGCTTCCTGTCGGTGGCCGCGCCGAACGGCGGGAGTGGGGCCGAGGCAGTGCTGCTGGTGGTGTCCGAGCTGTTCGCCAACGCGGTGCGGCACGCCGGCGGCGTGACCGGTTTCCGGTTGGACGCGGGCCCGGGGAAGGTGACGGTGGCGGTACAGGACGCCAGCCCGCTGCCGCCCCGGCCGGTGCCGTTGGACGCGGGGAAACCGGGCGGATTCGGCTGGCACGTGGTGCGGAAACTGTCGGCGGACGTGCGGGTCCGGGTCCATTCGGCGGGCAAGACGGTGACGGCCGTCGTGCCGTGTCCCACCGCCCTCGTGTCGCAGGGCTGAGGCGCCCGGGCGCGATCCTCGCCGTCGGACGCACAGGTTCTCAGGAGGGCAGAGTGGTACTCGGGGAGAAGGAGGCCACGCTGCGTCGGCGACCTCACCGGCGTCAGGCAGTGGTCGCACTGGAGCTGTTCCTTCGGACGTGGGACTCCGAGGCCCCCGTGGCACCCCAAGATGCCCACCGACAGGCCGCGGGCCTTGCGAAGGAACCCACTGATGAGCGCCGACGACCCGTACTCCACCAGCCACCTCACCCAGTGGCTGCTGGAGACCGACTCACTCGAAGACTTCCTGCAGACGTTGGCCGACGCCGCCCTCGACCTGTCCCACGCCCAGGGCGCGGGACTGACCCTGGAACGCGACGGCCGTCCGCTGACCGTGGTCAGCGCCGGCACCGCGGCCCCCAAACTGGACGAGAAGCAGTACGGGCAGGACGACGGCCCCTGCCTGCAGGCCCTGCGCACCGGTGAGGAACTGATCGTCAGCGACATGTTCCAGGAGTCCCGGTGGGGCGACTATCCCGCCTACGCCGGCGCCTGCGGGATCCGCTCCTCCCTCTCCCTGCCGATCGCCGCCCACACCCACACCGCCGGTGCGCTCAATATGTACGCGGGCCCGCCCGACGCGTTCGAACGGGCCGATCTCACAGCCTTGCGTTCACTCGCCGCGCAGGCCACCGGCGCCATCGCCCTGGCCCAACGCATCACCGACACGCAGGAATTCGCCGACCAGCTCCAGGACGCCATGCGGTACCGCAGCGTCATCGACCAAGCCCTCGGCGTCGTCATGGGCCAACGCCGATGCACCGCTGAGGAGGCCTTCGACACCCTGCGCTCGGCCTCCCAGCACCGCAACATCAAACTCCGCGACCTGTGCACCGACCTGATCACCAACCTCACCGGCCGACCCCCCACCGCACCCGACCTGCGCCCGCGCCCCTGATCTCACTCGGCGGGGGAGACGTCACGGTGGAACGTCGCCGAAGGATGGTCAGCCCGTCTGTACGGGGCCGTGGCGGATGCGACGGCCACTTCGGCGGACAGGCGGACGCGGAAGCCGGCCGTCCGGGCGCGACCCCGCCCCTGCTCCTCAGTGATCTCGCAGTTCAGCGGTCTTCCGCGGATCATCGGCCAGGATGTGGGCCGCGAACCGTTCCACCTGCTCCTCCACGGACTGGCCGCGGGTGACGAACAACTCGTAGCCGTAGTAGTCCATGCGGCCGTCCCGCCCCCGGGCCTGATGGAATGCGACATCGACGCCCTCGGGGCTTGTGAGTACCTCGGGGAGGTCCGGCTCCTCGCGTCGTGGCGAGACTCCCGTGAGGACGCAGTCCCACCGCTCGAACCAGCCGCTGTCCGTGAGGGTCTCTTCGAGGAGCCGGGCGATGGTGTCCAGCGGCTCCTCCCAATCACGATCCGCCGCGGCCCGGGCGAGTTCGGCCTCGTACTGGGCGGCATCGAAGCGGATTTCCGTCAGCAGAGCATTGATGTTGCTGGTGTTTTCCCAGGAGTCCCAGATCACGCGTTCGCCCTCGCGGCGCATGGTGACATACAGGGCGCCGCAGCAGCCGGCGGTGCAGGACGGCTCGGTGACCATGATCCTGCGAGGCTCCTCCGTGACCGCCAGCGGCCAGCTCTCGGCCGGACCTCTCCAGTGCCGGCAACTGAGTGCCAGCCCGTCCGGGTGGACCTCCTTCAGGAGGTCCACGCCGTCGATCAGCGGCCGCACCTCGGCCCAGGGGTCCGCCGCCCAGTCGTCCGGGATTCTGTGCCGCAAGGTCAAGGTGCTGATCGCCGGCTGCTCGCTCATGCCCCCATGATTGATTGACGTGACCCTGCCGCAAACTCGTTTTCCGGCGGGCCCGGCGCGCCACAGCCACCCGGGACAACCCCGGTGGCAACCCCGGTTCCAGGGCGCTGAAACCATCGTGAAACCGCGTTGAATGCGCCCTGCCGCAATCTCTGCCGCATGACGACGACGACATCGCACTCACCCGCCATCGTGGCCAAGGGGCTGCGTAAGGCCTATGGGGACAAGACGGTCCTCGACGGCATCGACCTTGAGGTGCCCACCGGCACCGTGTTCTCCCTGCTCGGCCCGAACGGCGCCGGCAAGACCACCGCCGTGAAGATCCTGTCGACCCTCGTCACCGCCGACGGCGGGGACCTGCACGTCGGCGGCCACGACCTGGCCACCCACCCGCAGGCCGTACGGGCCGCGATCGGCGTCACCGGCCAGTTCTCCGCCGTCGACGGGCTGATCACCGGCGAGGAGAACATGCTGCTCATGGCGGACCTGCACCACCTCTCCCGTAGCGAGGGCCGCCGTACCGCCGCGGAACTGCTGGAGCGTTTCGACCTGGTGGAGGCCGCGAAGAAGCCCGTCTCCACCTACTCCGGCGGCATGAAGCGCCGCCTCGACATCGCCATGACGCTGGTCGGCGACCCGCGGATCATCTTCCTCGACGAGCCGACCACCGGCCTCGACCCGCGAAGCCGCCACAACATGTGGCAGATCATCCGTGAGCTCGTCTCCGACGGCGTCACCGTCTTCCTCACCACCCAGTACCTGGAGGAGGCCGACGAACTCGCCGACCGCATCGCGGTGTTGAACGACGGCAAGATCGCCGCCGAGGGCAGCGCCGACGAGCTGAAGCGGCTCATCCCCGGCGGGCACGTGCGGCTGCGGTTCACCGACCCGAACACGTACCAGTCCGCCGCCGTCGCCCTGCGCGAGGCCACCCGGGACGACGAGGCGCTGTCGCTGCAGATCCCCAGCGACGGCAGCCAGCGCGAGCTGCGCGCCATCCTCGACTGGCTGGACTCGGCCGGCGTCGAGGCGGACGAGCTGACCGTGCACACCCCCGACCTCGACGACGTGTTCTTCGCCCTGACCGGCGAGACCAAGGTTCCCAACCAGCCCAAGGAGACCGTCCGATGAGCGCTTCCCTGGCCCCCGCCCGCCCGAACCGGCTCTCCCTCGCCCTCCGCGACTCGAACACGATGCTGCGCCGCAACCTGCTGCACGCGCGGCGCTACCCGTCCATGACCCTGAACCTGCTGCTCACGCCGATCATGCTGCTGCTGCTCTTCGTCTACATCTTCGGCGACGCGATGAGCGCGGGCATCGGTGGCGGCAGCGCGGACCGCTCCGCCTACATCGCCTATGTCGTCCCGGGCCTCCTGCTGATGACCGTCGGCTCCACCGTGATCGGGGCCGCCATCTCCGTCTCCATGGACATGACCGAGGGCCTCATCGCCCGCTTCCGCACGATGGCGGTCTACCGCGGCTCCGTGCTCGTCGGGCACGTCGTCGGCAGCGTGCTGCAGGTGCTCGCCAGCCTGGTCCTCGTCGGTGCCATCGCCGTGGCCATCGGTTTCCGGTCCACGGACGCCACGGCCCTGGAGTGGCTGGCGGCGTTCGGACTGATCGCACTGTTCACCCTGGCGCTCACCTGGATCGCGGTCGGGATGGGCATGGCCAGCCCGAACCCCGAGGCGGCCGGCAACATGGCAACGCCGCTGATCCTCCTCCCGCTCATCTCGAGCGCCTTCGTCCCCATCGACGCCATCCCGGGCTGGTTCCAGCCGATCGCCGAGTACCAGCCCTTCACGCCCGCCATCGAGACTCTGCGCGGCCTGCTGCTCGGCACCGAGATCGGCAACAACGGGTGGATCGCGATCGCCTGGTGCGTCGGCCTCACCGCGCTCGGCTACCGCTGGTCGACCTCACTGTTCAACCGCGACCCGAAGTAGCCGCCATGACAGCGCGGGCCGCGTCCCGCAACTCGTCCCGCCCCAGGGCGGCGTACTCCGACACCGCGTCGGTGTACGCCGCCCTGGCAGCGTCCCCGGCGGCCCCGACCGCCTGCCGGGCGCGGTCCGCCGACATCGTCGGCTGGAACTCGCGCAGCACCCGCAGCCGTTCGGCCAGCGCGATCATCCGTGCGGCGGTGACGTCACCGGACGCCAGCCCAGCCATGCCGAGCGCGTGCAGCACCGTCCCGAAGACGGGGAGCTCCATGGGCGAGCCGGACGGCGCGGAGAGCAGCGTCCGCAGCTCATGCCGCAGCCGGTCGACCGGCTCCGCGACCAGCTCGAGACGGCCGGCGTGCGCGTGCGCCGTCACCGCCGCCGACTGGACCTGCAGCGCCCACCGGTCGAAGAAGGGGTCGCCGCCCTGCGAACCGGCCGCGGGCATCCGCTCCGCGGCGTTGCGCCACAGGCCGAGCCCGACCTCGGTGAGCCCCCGGGCCAGCGCGATCTCGGCGCGCCCGCCGAAGTCGGGGCTGTAGAAGTCCTCCTTCTGCGGGGTGTTGTCGCCCTCCGCCTGCCGCAGCCAGTACTCGGCCTCGTCGGGGTCGCCGCGCTGCAGACAGGCGAGGACGAGGCCCCAGCGGACGCCGATGGCGTCGTGCTCGTCACCCAGCCGAGGCAGCGCCTCCAGCGCCGCCTTGAGGTGCCCGTACGCGGCATCGCCCTCCTCCGTCTGCATGTACAGCTCGCTCAGCCGGGCGTGACCCATGACCTGCAGGAACGGATTACCGACCGGCGCCAGTGCGGCGATGATCCGCCGAGCCGAGGCGAGCGCGCGGTCGATGTCCTGCTCGTACTCCCAGACGTAGGTGGCGACGCACTCGGCGACGCCGGCGAGCAGCGGCCGCTCGCTGTCGCAGAGCCTCTGCAGCACGTCGTAGTCGGGAGGCAGCATCTCGGGGACCGCGCTCAGCACTGTCGCGATGGCGCGCAGCAGCGTGTCCGGCGGGGCCGGGGGAAGCCGCCGGAGGGTGACGAGCTGGCGTACGACGTGCGGGCCGAAGCCCATGAACAGGCTCGCCGTGCACAACACCGCGGCGGCGCGGGCGACTTCGACGTATTCGGGCTCGGGGTAGTAGTGCGACAGTGGCGGGCCGGTGTCCGCGGCGAGGGCGGTGAGGCGGGGGTAGTTGGAGCCGGTGGACCACAGGGCGGCCAGAACGGCGGTGAGGGCGGCGGTGGTGGGGCCGTCCGTGCGGGCCAGGGCGTGCCGCAGGGCCAGCACGAGGTTGTCCTGCTCGGCCCTGATCCGCTCCCAGACGGTCCCCGGCTGCGAGCCGAGGAGCCAGTCGTGGTGCGCGACCCCGAAGTCCCGCGCCCAGGCGAGGAACCGGCCGACGGCCTCCACGTCCTCGCCCGCCTCCGCGCGCCGGGCCGCGCTGAACTCCCGTACGGTCTCCAGCATCCGGAACCGCACGCCGGCCGCGGTGTCGGCGACGGTGAGCAGCGACTGATCGGCCAGCTGCTCCAGCACGAGCAGCGCGTCCTCGCCGAGCACCTGCTCCGCCGCCTCGCCGGAGAAGCCGCCCGGAAAGACGGACAGCAGGCGCAGCGCGGCCCTGGCCTCCTCGTCGAGGAGGTTCCAGCTCCAGTCCACGACCGCGTGCAGCGTACGGTGGCGCTCCGGTGCGTCCCGGGCCCCGCCGCGCAGCAGCGCGAACCGGTCGCGAAGGCGGCGGGCGATGTCCGGTACCGCCAGCACCCGCACCCGCGCCGCCGCCAGCTCCACGGCCAGCGGCAGCCCGTCGAGATGGCGGCACAGCTCGGCCACCGCGTCCGGTGGCAGCTCCACGCCGGGCCGGGCGGCCCGGGCCCGCTGCGTGAACAGCTCGACCGAGGTGTCGAGACCGAGCTCCGGCAGCGCGTACACCGCCTCCGACGTGAGGCCCAGCGGGGCCCGGCTGGTGGCGAGCACCCGCAGGTCCTTCGAGGACGAGACCAGGGCCCGTACGAGGTCGGCGGCGCCCCGGATGACCTGCTCGCAGTTGTCGAGCACCAGCAGCGCGGGCCCGGCGCCGAGCACGCCGAGGATGCCGGACACCGGGTCGGCCGAGGCATGGCCGCCGGCGGCGCCGTGCCGGCCCTCGCCGGCGCCGAGCGCGGAGGCCACCTCCACGGCCACGTCCTCGTCCGCGGTGACGCCGGCGAGTGCCACGAAATGCACCACGCGCTGCTCGGCCCGGCGGCTGACGGCGTACGCGAGCCGGGTCTTGCCGAGCCCGCCGGGGCCGACGACCGTGACGGCGCGGGAGGCGCGCAGCAGCCGCTCCACCGCAGCGATGTCCTTGTCCCGGCCGAGGAGCGGGTTCGGCTCGTGCGGCACGCCGTGCCTGACCACCGGCGCCTCGCCGCGCAACAGCTCCTGCTGTACGGCCTTGAGCCCGGCGCCCGGATTCGTGCCGAGCTGATCGCGCAGCTCCCGGCGGTACGCCTCGTACCGCGTCAGCGCGGCGGAAGGGCCCGCCGTCGCCGCCTCGCAGCGCAACAGCTCGGCGAGCACCTCCTCGTCGCGCGGATGCTCCGCGGCGGCCACGGCCAGCGGCCCGGCCGCCTCCGCGTGCCGTCCAAGGCGGGCCAGCGCGAGCGCCCGCGCGCGTACGAGCGTGCCGTGGACGGGGGCGCGCCGGAAGCGCAGCGCGGCCACGGGGTCGTCGGTGTCGCCGGCCACGTCAGGGGCACCGTCCCACAGCGCGAGCCCGGCCTCGGCCGCGGCCAGCGATCCCGCGTGGTCCCCGGCCCTGGCCCGGTCCGCGCTCGCGGCGGCGTGCAGCAGCAGGGCGGAGCTGTCGACCTGATCCTCGGTGAGGGTGAGCCGGTATCCCGTCGGTGTGCCGGCGATGACGTCGGCGCCCAGCTGCGCCCGCACCCGGGACACGAGGACCTGCAGCGCCTTTCCCGGCCGCTCCGGCAACTCGTCCGGCCACAGCCCCGCCACAAGCCGCTCGGTGCTGCACCCGGTGCGCAAGTCACCCGCGAGCAGCGCGAGGAGGCCGCGGAGCCGGGGCGCGGTGACTTCCTGTCCGCGATGGGCGACACGCGGCAGCAAGGTCAGGTCGGTGGTCACCCGTGCAGGTTAGCCAAGGCCGCATGCCGCCCGAACTCCCGCCGCGGCCAACTCCCTTGCCACGTCCCGCCGCGCGTGGACAAAATCGCTTGCCTCGTCGGTGCCGGTCGCGAACGATCCAGTGCTGTGACAAGTACCGGAGAAGAACACGGCTTTGGAGGGGCCCGGCCACTGGCGCTGGTGACCGGCGTCGGCCGCACGGTCGGTATCGGCGCCGGAATAGCCCGCCAGCTCGCGGCGTCGGGCTGGAACATCGCCTTCACGTACTGGACCCCCTATGACCAGCGCATGTCCTGGGGCGTCGAGGGGGGAGCGACTGACGCGATCACCCGAGAGCTCACCGGGCGCGGCGCGGACACCGCGGCCGTCGAGGCCGACCTCACGGACCCGGACGCACCCGCTCGCGTCTTCGACGAGGCCGAGCGTCACCTCGGTGGGGTCACCGCCCTGGTGATGTGTCATTGCGAGTCGGTCGACTCCGGTCTGCTCGACACCACGGTCGAGAGCTTCGACCGCCACTTCGCGGTCAACGCGCGCGCCACCTGGCTGCTGATCCGCGAGTACGCTCGACGTTTCACCGGCGTCCCCGGAACCGGACGCGTCATCAGCCTCACCAGCGACCACACCGTGGGCAACCTTCCCTACGGAGCGAGCAAGGGAGCCCTGGACCGCATCACCATGGCCGCCGCTCGCGAGCTCGCCCACCTCGGCGTCACCGCCAACGTCATCAATCCGGGGCCGGTGGACACCGGCTGGATGTCCGACGAGGTGCGCGAGTACGTACGTCGCCAGACACCGCTGGGCCGCCTCGGCGTCCCGCAGGACACCGCACACCTCGTGGACTTTCTCTGCTCACCGCAGGGCCAGTGGATCAACGGACAGCTGCTGATGAGCAACGGCGGTCTCGCCTAGCGCTCCTGCCGACCTCCGCCTCGCCGCCGCACTCCTCTCACGAGGCGCGATGTGCGATCCGGAAGGTGAAGCCGAGTTCACGCCACTCCCCGGCCACCTCCCGGCCGTCGGGGGTGGGACCGCCGCGTGGTGCGAAGTCGACGATGAGCGACTCCTTGACTCCGAACACGGCGTCCGAGTCGAGGTACTTGCCGCCCGCGACGAACAGCTGGGTGATCAGCCGCTGACAGCCCTCGGCTTCGATCATGAAGTGCAGGTGTGGGGCCCGGTAGGGGTGCCGCCCGGTCGCACCGAGCATCGCGCCGACCGGGCCGTCGGCCGGGATCGGGTACTCCGACGGGAGGATCGACCAGAACCGCAGGCGGCCGTCGCGGTCGGTCCGTAGCCGTCCGCGCAGGACCGGTCCTTCGAGTTCGGGCAGCTGGACGTCGTAGAACCCGTCGTCATTGGACTGCCAGACGTCGACGATCGCGTCCGGCACGGGTGTGTCGTGGGTGTCGGTGAGCAGTACGTCCACCCAGAGTGGCGTGCCGGGCAGGCCCTGCGCGATGTCCGTCCCCTGGGGCAGCTCGGGCGGACCGGCCACATAGAAGGGGCCGAGTACCGCGGACGGTGTGGTCTCGGGGGTCCGGGAGTTGGACAGCAGGTCGACCACGCTGGACAGGCCGAGGGTGTCGGACAGCAGCACGAACTCCTGCCGGGTGTCGTCGCAGAGCTGCCCGGTGCGGGTCAGGAAGTCGATGCCGCGCTGCCACTCCTGCTGGGTGAGGTCGTTGTCGACGGCGAACGCGTGGAGTCGGGTGACGAGGTCCGACAGCAGCCGGCGCAGCCGCGGATCCGGCGTACCGGCGAACGTCGACACGACCTGCGCGGTGAGCCGGTCGAGCCCCGGCGGGCCGGCGGCGACCCTGGCCGCGGGACGCGTGCCCTCCCAGGCGTCGCGCAGCAGCCGCGCGACGCCGTCGCGGGTCGGCTCGACGGGATTGGGGTACGGCACGGCGGTCGCGAGTTCGGCGGCGCGGTCGAGATCGGCCTCCGCCAGGCCGAGCTCGCGCAGTGACGTCGGACCGCCGACCGCGACGATCAGGTCGTACACGGCCGTCGGCGCGTCCGCGGCGCCGAGCGCCTCGGCGATCCGGCGCATGGCTTCGGGCGCCGCGGACGCGTTGTAGGCCATGGCGTGCGGGAGCACGACCGTGTGGACCGGCGCGTGCGGAAGGCCGAAGCTGCCGCCGAGGGTGTGACAGAGCTTGTGATGCAGGCCCATTCCCACCGCGCCCAGGCAGGTGCCGGCCAGCCAGGCGCCCCGCAACAGGTCGGATCGCGCGGCGAGATCGCCCGCGTCGGCCGCGAGGCCGCGCAGGCCCCGGGCGAGCCGGCCGACCGCGTCCAGAGCCATGCCGTCGACGACCGGGTTGGCGTCGGGGGAGTAGAGCGCCTCCACGGCGTGGGAGAGCGCGTTCACGGCACTGGTCACGGCGATCGGTACGGGAAGGCCGCTGGAGAGCTCGACGTCGTAGATCACCGTTTCGGGGAGGATGTCCGGCGAGGAGCGGGTCGTCTTGAGCCCGTTCTCGGTCTCGCCGAGAACCGGGGTGGCCTCCGAGCCGGCATAGGTGGTCGGCAGGATCACCTGGTCGACCTGGGTGCGGACGGCGAGGGCCTTCGCCAGCCCGGTCGTCGAGCCGCCGCCGACCGCGACCACACAGTCCGCCCCGACGTCCCGCAGCAGGTCGAGTGCCCTCGCGGTGACCGCGACCGGCGTGTGCATGGCGGCGCCGTCGAAACGGCCCACCGCGAGCGGGCCGAGCGCCTTCTCGATCCGGTCGCCCGCCGCGGCGAGAGACGGGCTGGCCAGGACGAGGACCCTGGACCGGCCGAGCCGCTCGACCTCCTCGCGGACCTGACCGAGGGTGCCCCGCCCGAAGACGATCCGGGCGGGGAGCGCTGTGTAGGAGAAGTATTGGGTCATCGGGACCTGCCTCTTTCGGTCTCAGCCCGCGTCGAACTGTCCGTCTCAGCCCGCGTCCATCATTTTTCCGGCTCGGCCCGCGTCAGTCGCGGGCGAGCAGCCGGGCGAGAGCCGCGGTGAGATCCTTCTCCGGGTCGGCGGGCAGCTTGTGTGCGCGCCAGCCGACATGTGCGTCCGGCCGTACGAGCACGCAGCCGGACTCGCCGACCTCGCGCAGCCGTGACCAGTCGTCGTAGGCGTCGGTGTACTCGCGACCGGGCCCGATCACGTGCGCGTCGATCTCGATGCCCAGCGAGCGGGCAGCGCCGGCCGCGGCCTTCGCCCAGACCTGCCCGGAGATGCCGGTGAGTACCGCGAACCGCCCCTTGCCGGTGATGTCATGGGTGCTGACGCGGTGCCCGTCGCGGCCGAGCCAACAGTGCGGCAGCCGCGCCCCCGGCCAGGTGGTCGGGTGGTAGTACAACTCGGGGTCGCGAGTGAACTCCGGCTCCGGCGTACCGTCGCCGATCACGGCCGGCGAGAGGTAGCGCTGGCCGAGTTCCACGCCGTGCGTGTTGAACTCGTAGTCCTTCAGTTCCAGTGCCGCCCGCAACGCGGCGCGCTGCTCGGCGGCCCGCGGTGTGTCCTCCGCGCGCGCCCGCATGTTCGCGATCTGCTCGGCCGGGTCGTCGGTATCGGTGAACCCGAGTGCGTCGAAGACCGCGCCGGTCTCCGCGATCGACTTGTTCGCCCGGAGCACGATCTGTTTGCCGACCGGTGCCCGCTCGGCGTCGTAGCTGTCGAGGAGGCCTTCGCCCGCCGTGCCGGACAGGACCGCGGCGAGCTTCCAGGCGAGGTTGTACGAGTCCTGGATGGAGGTGTTGGAGCCCAGGCCGTTCGACGGCGGGTGCCGGTGCACGGCGTCTCCGGAGCAGAACACCCGGCCCGCCCGGTAGCGCGTGGCGTACATCCGGTTGTTGCCCCAGAGCGAGGTGGAGCGGATGGTGACCGGGATCGTGTCGTCACCGATCAGGTCGTGCACGATCTTCGTCGCCATGGCGTCGTCGACCTGCGGGGGCGGTTGGTTGATGTCGTAACCCCACACGACCAGCCACTCGTCCCAGGGCCGCACCATGCGCACCAGGCCCATCCCGATACCGCCGATGTTCGACCCCGGCTGCAGAACCCAGTACAGGACGCTCGGCCGGTGTTCGACGTAGGCCGTCAGGTCGGCGTGGAAGACGATGTTCATGCTCCCGGCGAGGTCCATCTCCCCCTCGAAGGGCAGCCCGATGTCGCTCGCCACCTGGCTGCGGCCGCCGTCGGCACCGATGACGTACTTCGCGCGAATCCGGTAGACGTGCCCGGTGAGTCTGTCTCGCACGGTGACGGTGACGCCGTGCTCGTCCTGTTCGAGCGACAGGTACTCCGTGTCGAACCGGATCCGGCTGCCGCGCTCGGCGGCGTGCCCGATCAGGATCGGTTCGAGCAGGGTCTGCGGGAGGTCGCAGTGCTCCGAGGGGCTGGCGAGGGTGTAGTCGGCCTTGCGTGCCGGGTGCGTGCCCCAGGTCCGGACCCGGCCGATCTCGTCACCGCCCAGGCTGGTGCAGAAGACCGTGTCGCCCATGAGCGAGACGGGCGTGCCCTGTGCCTTGATGTCGTCCTCGATCCCCAGGTCGCGAAGGATCTCGACGGTGCGCTGGTTCGTGATGTGCGCCCGCGGGGTGTTGGCCGTCCAGCGGTACTTGGTGACCACGATGTGGTCCACGCCGTAGGTGGCCAGAAACAGGGCGGCAGAGGCCCCGGCCGGTCCGCTGCCGATCACCAGCACGTCCGTCGTCAGGACCTCGTCGGAGGTCTTCCCGATCTCGCTCACGCCGCCTCGTCTCTGGATGTCGGGCGCGAAACCGAGCCGCGCTCGGAACCTGTCGCCACCTGCCGGGCGACGAGGAGCCCTCCGAGCCTCCGTGTCACGGGAAGCGGACCGCCGGGCTGCTCTGCCTCGACTCACACGCAATGAGTATGCGAAGGGACCCGGCTATACGTCCAATACGAAGTCGGGGTGGCTGATATACGCTCAGGATATGGATCTGCGGGCGCTCGAGTGCTTTCTGGCCGTTGCCGACGAAGGCTCGGTGAGTCGCGCCGCGGCGTCCCTGCACATGACGCAACCCCCGTTGACCGTACGGCTGCAGGCTCTGGAACGGGAGCTCGGAGTCGCCCTGGTGGTCAGGCACGGTCGGGGGGTCGACCTGACGGCGGCGGGACGGGTGCTGGCCGAACGCGCGCGGCGGCTGTTCGCGGAGCTCAACACCACGACCGAGATGGTGCGCACCGTCGGCCTCGGGACCCGTGGCCGACTGGGCATCGCGGTCGGCCGCACGGTGTCACCGCGACTGCTGTCCCACCTCCTCAGCAGTGCCACGCTGGGCCCCGGCGTGGATTTCGTCCTCGCGGAGGTGTCCGACTCCGACGCGGTCGAGCGGGTCCATCGGCGCGACGCACACGCGGGCCTCCTCCACCTCGAACCCGTCCAACCCGGCTCGACCGGCGGGACGGGATCCGTGCGGGGCCGCGCTCGCGGGCTGGAGGTCGCGGTGGTGGCGCGCGAGCCGCTCGTCGCGGTTCTCTCCGCATCGCATCCCGCCGCGGCGACCGAACGCGTCGATCTGGCGGAGGTTCGCGACGACCGGGTGGTCATCGCGCAAGGAGCGGGGGAGGGATTCACCGCGCACGCGCGAGCCGCCTGGGCGGGTGCCGACGCGTCGTCCGGGGTCCGGCACGAGGCCGGATCGGTGATGCACGCGCTCGCCCTCGTCGAGGCGGGTGCCGGTGTGACGCTGCTGCCGGCGCAGTACACCACGATGATGTGGGAGGGCCTCGTCGCCCGTCCGCTGCGCCGGCACACCGCCGTACTGGAGACCGCGGTCTGCTGGCGGCCCGACGAGGACTCCCCGGTCCTGCGCCGATTCCTCCGGGCGGCTCTGTCCACGCCGGAACCCGACATGCTGGGCCCCGACCACGCGAGGGACGGGCGGACCACAGCCCACCGGTGAACAGCGAAGGCGCCGCCACGTCGACCGGCTGACACGACAGGGCGATGCTGCCGCGCGTTGCAGACGGTCGGCCCCGCGGGTTGGGCGGGGCTACAGGTGTCGGCCGACTCAGGCGTGGGACGCGGAGTCCGGGAGGCCTGTTTCCGGGTTCGTTTCGGTGAGCGGCCGCCCGGCGATGCCGGTCGCGATCTGTTCCAGTGCGGCCAGGGCCGGATTGGTCGAGCCGGCCGGCCAGGGACACCGTGACCGGCTCGATGTCGGTGATCGGGACGAGTGCCAGGCCCGGCCGGGGGAAGAACTCGGCGACGGCGGCTCCCTCGACGTTCACCCCGGCGCCGGTGGCACACGACCTGGCCGGCGAGTCGCACGATCGGCGATCCGGTGGCACCGGCGTCGCCTGACGGTCTTGAGCACGGCCCGCGGCCGGATCGGTCAGGAATGAAGAAGCGCCGGTCACCGAACCGCACATAGCGTTGTGGCCATGGCATCCATCGAATCCGTCACCCTCGACGTGGCCGACCCCACCGCCGCCCACCGCTTCTACACCGCCGCCTTCGGGCTGGACACGCAGATACGTCTGCGGGCCTCGCAGGCACCCACGACCGGCTTCCGCGGGTTCACCCTGTCGCTCACCATGTCCCAGCCGGCGACCGTCGACAGCCTCATCGGCACCGCCCTCGACGCCGGCGCCACGCCGCTGAAGCCTGCCGCGAAGTCGCTCTGGGGCTACGGCGGTGTCGTACAGGCACCGGACGGGACGATCTGGAAGGTCGCGACCACGGCGAAGAAGGACACCGGCCCTGCCACCCGTCGGTTCGACGAGATCGTGCTCCTGCTGGGAGTCGCGGACGTGGCCGCGAGCAAGCGGTTCTACGTCGAACAAGGCCTTGCCGTCGCGAAGAGCTTCGGCCGCATGTACGTCGAGTTCGCCGCCGGGACGAGTCCCGTCAAGCTGGCGCTGTACAGACGCCGTGCCCTCGCCAAGGACGTCGGCGTCTCACCCGACGGCACCGGATCGCACCGGCTCACGATCGGCGGCGCTGCCCGGCCCTTCACCGACCCGGACGGATTCGCATGGGATGCCGCATCGCTGACACCCACGCCCTGATGCGCACTGTTGCCTGCCCTGCCCGGCCGTGAAGGAATGGCTCTGACGAAGTGACTCGACTGGAGGAAACATGACAGGAGCGCCGCCGCGCGGGCGTGAGGAGAGGCTGCGGGACACTCGCGCGCGACTGGAGGGCGACGTCGATCTCTGGGCCGCGACGTCGGGCTCCCCGGGCGGCGTCCACCTCATCCCCCTCTCGTACCTCTGGGACGGGACCGCGTTCCTCGTCTCGACGCCGCGTGCCTCGCTCACCGGCCGCAACCTGGTGGCGGACGGCCGGGTGCGCCTCAGCCTCGGGCCGACGCGCGACGTCGTCATCGTCGAAGGCACCGCCGAGCCGGTGGACATCGCCGACCTGGGACCGGAGGCAGGCGACGCGTTCGCGGCCAAGACCGGCTTCGACCCGCGCGAACTCGACGAGCCCTACCAGTACTTCCTGATCCGGCCGCGGCGCATCCAGGCCTGGCGCGAGGCGAACGAGCTGCAGGGACGCGACCTCATGCGTGACGGACACTGGCTCGGCTGAACCGCCGGGAGCCCCACGGGTCATCGTGCGGTCGCACGATGACCCGCCGACGCGTGGTGATGAGCCCGGAGTGGGTCGTGGTGGCCATGGTGGCCGTGGCAGCAGTGGTGTTCGGTGGTTCCTACAGCCCGAAGAGCCGCGCCCCGTTCTCGTGACAAACGCCGCGCAACCACTCATCACCCAGCCCGAGCCGTTCAAGGGCTTCGAGTTGGTGGACGTACCCATAAGGGATGTTGGGGAAGTCGGACCCGAGCAGGATCCGATCGCCGAGGTCGGCGAGCCGGCCGAGTTCGTTCGCCGGGAAGGGGCTGAGGCGCTCGCTGAAGTCCGTGAACACCATGGTCGTGTCCAGACGCACCTCGTCGTACCGCTCGGCCAGGTCCAGGAAGTCGGTGTACTCCGGCATCCCCATGTGCGCGACGATCAGGGGCAGGCGCGGATGCCGGGCGAGGAGCCGCCCCACCGGCTCCGGCCCGGTGTGTTTGCCGGGCGCGGGGCCCGAGCCGCAGTGCATGACCACGGGGACTCCTGCCTCGGCCAGCATCCCCCACACGGGGTCGAGCAGCTCGTGAGTGGGGTCGTACGCCCCCACCTGCACATGGGACTTGAAGACCCGGGCCCCCGCCTCGACCGCCGTGCGCACATACCCCTCCACGCCCTCCTCGGGATAGAGGGTGGCCGTGTGCAGGCAGTCGGGCGTGCGACTCGCGAACCCGGCGGCCCATTCGTTCAGCCAGGGCGCCATACCGACCTTGTGCGGATAGAGCATCGCGGTGAAGGCGCGCACCCCGAACTGCCGGAGCAGCGCGACCCGTTCGTCTTCGTCCTGCCGATAGGTGATGCCCCACTCGATGCCGGTCATCGGGCCGACCGCGTCGAAGTACTCCCAGACCTTGCGCAGGACCCGCTCCGGCATGAAGTGCGTGTGCACGTCGACAAGCCCGGGCACCCCGATGCGCCGCCGGAACCTCTCGACGGCCTCGACCTCACCCACGGCGGCGATCCGTCCCGGCGTCGCCGCGCACGAGGGCGACCTTGCGTCGAGGTATCGGCCGGACGAATGGCGCAGTCATGCCCCTCACTGTCAGATAGACGCGCCTTCAGGACAACCCCCTTGATCCTCTCCACCTCCTCAACGCCCACCACGGACACCCGCCCCCTGCCCGCACCCGGGCTGGAGGGCGTGCATCACGGCTTCTTCCCCGTGTGCACTCCACGTGCCCCTTCGAAGATCGCGCCCGACAGCCGCGCGCCCGCCAGTTTCGCCCTGGTCAGGTCGGCGTTGCTCAGGTCCGCATGGGTCAGGTCCGCCCTGCGCAGGTCGGCTCCGGCCAGGTCCGCGTCAGTGAGGTCCGCGCCGGTCAGGACCACGCCACGCAGGTCCGCGGCGCTCAGGTCCGCGCCGATCAGGGACGCACGGGTCAGGTCGGCGCTCGCATCGGCCTCGCTGGCTTCGTTGTTTTCTTCGGCTCGGCTCAGGTGCGCGCCGTGAAGGTTCGCTCCGCCGAGGTCCGAGCCGGTCATGTCGGCTGCGCCCAAGTGCGCGTTGGTCAGAATCGCACCTCCGAGAAATGCTTGCCGGAGGTCCGTTTCCCGCAGGTTCACGCCGGACAGGTTCGCGTCGTCGAGGGACGCGCCGAAGAGGTCGAAATTCTCGAGACCCGCGTCGCGCAGATCCGCGCCGGTGAAGTCCGCGAAGCGGAAGTTGCTGCGTCTGGGCATGCCGCCTTCTGTGAGCCCCACTTCGCGCTCCAGGCCGCGCAGATCGACGCTGCTCAGGTCAACTCGGTACAGCGGCTCCCCGTCCTGGGTCACCTCCCGGTCGGCGGACCGGTTGCCCAGCACGGCAACCACAGCCTCCACGTCGGTAGGGGGTCTGTATTCCTCTGCCGGCTTGAAGCCACCCACCGGAACGGGAGCGTGCCGGCGTACGAACGCGGACAGCACCGAGACGACAGTGCGCTGATCTCGAGAGGAGTCCTGCATGATGCGTTGCAGGGCGTAGATCCCGCCCAGGCGGACATCCAACGACGCGGATCCCAGATTGGTGATCGCGGCGTTGAACCGGGTGGTGATCTGCCCCTGCTCAGAAATCTGTAGGTCTGTGTTGGTCTGCTCGACCGACATCCAGGTGAACAGCAGGGCGACGAGTGCAGCCAGCCCCGGCAGTGTGGACGCCGCCAGCGCCACCCACGTCATTCTGTCGATACCGGTGTCGCGGCCCGGCTCGGCCGGAAGCTCCGATGTCGTCGACGATCCCTGGTGGCCCGTCGATGTGCGATCCGGCGGAGTTGTGCGGCGGCAGACGGCTCGGTCATCCCCTCATGACATACCAGGCAGTAGTGCCCCTTTCTCCGCCACGCTGTCGTGGCACTCGATCGGGACTGTCCGGACGTCCACGTCGGTTCCGGCCAGCCGGCCGGGTGTGACCGGCCCTGTCCTGCTTGCTCGCTTACGACGGGCTGCCAGTTCGTCCGGCAGGTCAAAGGCGAGTCCGTACTGCTTGGCGGTGTCGGATCCGAGATCGCTCAGCACGTCGAAGGCCGGCTCGTGTTCTCGGCGAGGGACAGGGACTCGTCGGAATCTGCGGGGAGGCACAGGGGATCGTCGCGGCGGCGATCAATGCGGTGACCGGCAGGACAGGAGCCTGATGCTTGGGGCCCTCCGTGGCTGTTCGGGAGGTGTGACCTACAGGGTGCCGTTGGTTTGGGGCAGGTGCGGCATGTGCCGGCTGATCCGGTGGGAAGGAGCGGTCGGTCCGTGGCGTGTTCCCGCAGAGGGTCGCTTCCCCGTGATCGGATCAACCGCTAGGCTCCCCCAGCGCGCGCGTCCGTCGCGTGCCGGGGGACGAGTCTGAGCAGGGAGTACCGGGGGTAATGGGGGACATGGCCGAGGAAATCGTCGCGCCCGAGAAGGGTCCGAACGCATGGGCTCAAGCCATCACGGCGATCGTCCTTGCCGGGGCGCTCGGGGGCGGGCTGTACGTGATCCAGAAGAGCGACGCCGAGGCTGCCGACAAACCGGCGACCTGCTCGCCCGACGACGAGGACCAGAAGGCGGCCAAGGAGGCGAAGGCGGCGCAGCGCGTCTCCGGGACGGACCTGTGCACGGCGCTGAACCGCGTGGAGCTGCCGACGCTCCTCGGCACGCCGCGGGAGCATGCGCTGACCGCCTACGGCAGTGACGGCTCGGTCGAGACGGCGGGCGGCACCGAGATCCCCACTCCGGAGGGGACCGTCCAGCTGGACACCTACACCGTGCAGCTTTCGCGGTCCTACGACGACCTCCCGATCGCGGGAACGGAGGACCTGCTGAACGAGGCGGAGAAGAAGACGATCCTGGGACACCCCGCGGTGCTCTACTCGGGCCAGACGTTCGCCATCCGCTTCAACCTCGGCGGCGGCAAGTCCGACACCGGCCCCGGCGGCATCACCCGCAGCCTGCTCGTCGCCCCGGACACCAAGGACGGCGGCGGATCCTACGAACTCGCCATCTGGCGTCAGGACGAGGTGCGGCCGGACGACACGGCACTGCTGCGCATCGCGCAGGAGGTGCTGCCCACGGTCCCGGGCTGGACGACCGCCGGCTGACGGCAGGCCTGACGACGTCGTACGCCGCCTGACCACGCCGTTGACCACGCCGAAGGCCGGCATCCTCGCAGGGCGTCGGCCCAAGCGGCCGCTACCGCCGGAGGCCGGAATCAGCGGTACGGCGTTGCTGGTCGGCGGGCCGTGGGCCGACGGCACCCGGGCGGGCCGACTTGGTCGCAGGGGCGGGCGTTGTCCGTGAAGTCGGTTGTGCCGTCAGGTCTGCAGGCGGAAGAGAGCGAGTGCCTCGCAGCTGTGGACGCGTGGCAGTACGACCCGGGCATGCGGGTTTCGGTCGGTCGAACCGGTGGGTGCGCCGGCGAGTGCCCTGTCAGGCGTCGGGGGCCGCGTATACGCGTTCGCCGTCGACGAAGGTCTGCAGGACACGAGTGGCGGCGATCTCCTCGGGCGGGGCCGTGAACGGGTCGTGGTCCAGGACGACCAGGTCGGCGAGCTTGCCGACGGTGATGCTGCCGGTGGTCTCGTCGAGGTGGTTCACATGGGCGCTGCCGGCCGTGTACGCGGCGATGGCGGTCTGCAGGTCGATGCGCTGCTCCGGCAGGAAGACCGGGGTGCCCTCGGGCGCGCCGGGGGCGATTCGGTTGACGGCGACATGGATGGCCTGGAGGGGGTCCGGGCTGCTGACCGGCCAGTCGCTGCCCGCGGCCAGCGTGGTGCCGGAGCGCAGCAGGTCGCCGAACGGGTACTGGCGTCGCCCGCGTTCGGTGCCGAGGAAGGGCAGGGTCAGCTCGTCCATCTGTGGTTCGTGGGCGGCCCACAGTGCCTGCAGGTTGGCGGTGGCTCCCAGGGCGCGGAAGCGCGGGATGTCGTCGGGATGGACGACCTGGAGGTGCGCCAGGTGGTGGCGGGTGTCTCGCCGGCCGTTGACGGCGCGGGCGGTCTCCACGGCGTCGAGTGCCTCGCGCACGGCTCGGTCGCCCAGGGCGTGGAAGTGGACCTGGAATCCGAGAGCGTCCAGTTCGGTGACGTACTTCCTCAGCTCGCCGGGATCGACGAAGCTGATGCCGCTGTTGTCGGAGGCGCAGCCGCAGCCGGTGAGGTACGGGTCGAGCAGGGCGGCGGTGTGGTTCTCCGCGATGCCGTCCTGCATGATCTTGACGGTCGTGGCGCGGAACCGCTCGCGACTCAACTCCTCCCGCCGCTGGACGAGTTCGGGGATCTGTTCGGCGCCGCGGGCACGGTCCCACCACAGCGCGCCGATCACCCGGGCCGTGAGCAGACCGTGGTCGAGGGCCGCGTGGTAGGCGGAGGCCGGGTCGGTCATGTTGGTGTACGCGCCGACGATGGCGTCCTGCCAGGCGGTGACGCCGTAGGAGTGCAGTACGGCTTGGGCGCGCAGCAGAGCGGTGAGTTGTTCCTCGGGCCCGGGGTCGGGCACGAGTCGGGCCACGAGGTTGGCGGCGCCTTCCTGGAGCATGCCGGTGGGGTTGCCCGCGCTGTCGCGTTCGATGCGGCCGTCGGCGGGGTCCGGAGTGCGGGCGTCGATGCCGGCGCGTTCGAGGGCGCGGGTGTTGGCCCAGGCGCCGTGGTGGTCACGGTTGGGGAGGAAGACCGGCCGGTCGGGGACGATCGCGTCGAGCAGGGCGGCGGTGGGGGTGCCGCCGGTGAAGGCCTCCATGGACCAGCCGCCGCCGGTGATCCACTCGGCGTCGGGGTGCTCGTCGGCGTACGCCTTGACGCGACGCAGATACTCCGCCGGGTCCGTCGTGTCGCCCAGGTGGCAGAGGCCGAGTTCGATGCCCGCGCCCTGTGGGTGAACGTGAGCGTCCTGGAAGCCGGGCAGCAGCAGGCGGCCCGCGAGGTCCACGATCTCGGTACGGGGGCCGATCAGTTCGTGGACCTCGTCGTGGCCGACGGCCACGATCCGCCCGCCGCGCACGGCCACCGCGGTGGCGCGGCTGCGTGCGGCATCGACGGTGTGAACGGGTCCGCCGGTCAGTACGAGATCGGCGGCCGGAGGGAGGGACATGGGGTTGGTCTCCAAAGGGGTCAGACCGCCGTGCGGTCCATGGGCAGGGTGAGGACGTCGGCGTCGGTTCCGCGCCCGGTGGTGAAGTAGGGAGAGCGGCGGACGTACTTGGCGACGGCCGCCATGAGGAGCCCGGCGAGGACGATGGCGGCGGGCACGGAGAACATGAACCAGCCGTTGTCGGGACTGAGTTCGAAGTGGTCGCTCATGGTCAGGTAGGAGTAGCCGAGGTATCCGCCCAGACCGAGCAGGACCGCCCCGGAGAGCGCCGGCACGGCGACCGCGAGCAGTGCCTCGCGCGGCCCGTCGTGTCGTGCGGCGCGGAAGCGGACGGCGCAGGCGAGTGCGGTGAGGCCGTAGTAGAGGGCGACGACCAGACCGATGGCGTTGACCGCGGCCAGCAGCATGTCGCTCAGTTTGGGGATGGCCAGGGCGAGCAGGGCGATGCCGGTGGCGATCGACATGACGATGACGGTTCCGGCGGCGGGGGTGCCGTACCTGGGGTGGATCCGGGTCCACACCGGCCCCATCGTGCGGTCGCGGCCCATGGCCAGCAGGCCGCGGGCGGTGGGGATGACGGACGACTGGACGGAGGCGACGGCCGAGAACATCAGGGCGAGCAACGGCAGGCTCGCCCACGGCTCGGCTGCCAGCTTCGCCCCGAGGTACGGCAGGGCCTGCGGCCCGTTCTCGATGAGTTCGGGCAGGCTCATCTCGCGTTGGAAGGCGACCGACGCGAAGAGGAACAGGCCGAGCATGGCGAACAGGGCGATGAAGCCGCCGCGGGCCGAGTCTCCCGGGCTCTTGGTCTCCTCGGTGACACTGAACGCCGCGTCCCAGCCCCAGAAGAAGAACACCGCGAGAACCAGGCCCTGGGCGAAGGCGGTGCTGCTGGAGATCTCGAAGGGGTTGAACCAGGACAGGGAGAACTCCTGCCGTCCGGTGACCAGCGCCCAGGTGCAGAAGACCAGCAGGACGGCGTACTCGAAGACCAGCAGACCGAACTGGAGCCGGGTGGCGCTGCGCACGCCGGTGACCGCCAGGACGGTGACCGCGGCGAGGACCGCCAGCCCGACGCAGGTGCTCACTGCGGTGGACGACGGGTCGAGGGCGATACCGGCGAGGCTGTTCAGACTGGTTTTGTTGGCGAGGATCAGGACGACCGAACCGGTGACCGCGCTGGTGTAGGCGAGGAAGATCATGGTGCCGACGACGGTGACCCAGCCGGTCAGGAAGCCAGGCCAGGGGCCGAGGGATGTGCCGACCCACGTGTAGCCGTTGCCGCAGTTGGGTTCGGAGCGGTTGAGACGGGCGTAGGCGGTGGCGATGCCGAGCACGGGGAGGAAGGCGAGCAGGAGCAGGGCCGGGGCCTGGAGGCCCACGGTGGCGGCGATGGCTCCCATGCCGATGGCGATGCTCGTGGTGGCGGCCGTGCTGGAGGCGGCGATGGCGACGCCGTCGACGACGCCGAGGGAGCGGCGCAGGTCTGCGGACGGGCCGCCCGAAGGGATGGATGACATGGCGGGGCTCCTCGCGAAGAGGGAGGAAGGCGGGAGGGAAGAGCCGTGCGGAGATGTGATGGAACAACGGACGTCCACCTACCGTCAATGCTGTTGACATAAGGACCCACCGACCGTTCACTGAGCGGGCGCAGTCCGTCGTGTGGCAGGAGGAAGCCCGGCATGCCGACCCGAGTCCCGCAGGAGCGCAGGCGCCGTCGTCCCACCCGCTCAGGAGTCCTGCTCTCCGAGGACCTGATCGTGGAGACAGCCCTGCGGCTGATCGGCGAACACGGCCCCGAGGGGCTCAGCGTGCGTCGACTGGGCACCGCGCTCGGCTGCGACCCGACCGCGCTCTACCGCTACTTCCGCGACACCGACGATCTGTTGCTGGCCATCGCCGACAAGGTCATCGGGGACGCCATGCGCGGGTTCACGCCCGGTCCCGACTGGGTGGCGTCGCTGCGTGAGATGGCGCTGCGGGTGCGCGCCGGATACCTCGCCCATCCACGCGCCGCGGCCATGGCCTCGTACCGCGTCACCCGTCGCGCGAACGAGATCCGCGCGGTGGAGACCGGAGTCGGCCTGCTGCTGTCGGCGGGCTTCGAGCCGCGCCGTGCCGTGCGCCTCTACCTGGCGTTCATCGACACCGTCCTCGGCCACGCGGCCATGGACGCGGCGTGCCTGGCGCTGCCCCGGCACCAGCGCGAAGCCGACCACCAGGCGTGGGCGGAGGTCTACCGGACGGTGAACCCCGAGGAGTACCCGACGCTGGCCGCGGTGCGCGAGGAGCTGGACGCCATGGTGGACAGCTCCTTCGAGGAGGCCGTGGAGTTGCTGCTGACCGCCCTCGCCGCGAGCGCTCCGGCGGGGCAGTAGCCGATGACGATGACGATGACCTCGTTTACTTCACCTCTGCTGGTCACGCCCCGCGCGCCACTTCGGCACGCGCGCCACTTCGCCGCTCACGCCCCCTGTGTGGCGTCGATCTCGGCGATCAGGGCCGCGACGCGGATCTTGATCTCGTTGCGGATGGGCCGTACGGCTTCGACGCCCTTGCCCGCCGGGTCCTCCAGGGCCCAGTCGAGGTACTTCTTGCCGGGGAAGACCGGGCAGGCGTCGCCGCAGCCCATGGTGATGACGTAGTCCGATGCCTGGACGGCCTCGGTGGTCAGGAGTTTCGGCTCGGCGTCGGCGATGTCGATGCCGACTTCCTTCATGGCCTCGACCGCGGACGGGTTGACCTGGTCGCCCGGGATCGAGCCGGCGGAGCGGACCTCGACCCGGTCGCCCGCGAGGTGGTGGAGGAATCCGGCGGCCATCTGTGAGCGGCCGGCGTTGTGGACGCAGACGAACAGCACGGAGGTGAGCGGGCTGGAGGACATCGGTTCTTCCTTCACGACGTGGTGGAGCGTTGACGCGGGGAGTCGGGGCTCAGGTGCCCGGCGGTGATGCGAGCAGTGTGGTGGTACGGGCGTCGAGGGCGTCGATCTCGCCACGGATGCCGACTGTCCCGTGGCCGCCCCCGAGGGCGCCCCGATCGCTGTGGTGCGCCGTACCAGCGGAGGCGACAGTGACGCGGTCCGCTGTCTTCTCGGCGTTGCCGGTCTGAGAGCAGGTCAGGATGTTGCATCAGCTTGGAGTGATGTCAGCTTGGAGTGATGTCATTTCGGGGTGATGTGACAGTATCAGTCCATGATGACGTCAGTCGACACTGATCTGATCCGGGTCCTGGCCGACCCGCTCCGGCTTCACATCGTGACCCTGCTCGCCCGCGAGACGTTGTGCACGACCCACCTGGTGGAGGAGACCGGCGCAAGGCAGACCAACCTCTCCAACCACCTGAGAGTGCTGCGCGAGGCAGGGGTGGTCGAGACGGAGCCGTGCGGGCGCTTCACGTACTACAAGCTGCGCCCGGACGTCATCGCATCGCTCGCCGGACGGTTCGCCGACCTGGCCGAGTCCGCCCGTAACGCCGCAGACAACAAGAGGGCTTGTCCGTGACCCGCACCGAAGTACCCGCGACCCCCGACGATTCGGTCGTTGCGAAGCTGTCGACGCTCGACCGCTTCCTCGCCGTCTGGATCCTCGCCGCCATGGCCCTGGGCCTTGGACTCGGCCGTGCCGTCCCCGGCCTGAACGACGCCCTCGCCAAGGTCGAGATCGGCGGTATCTCGCTGCCCATCGCCGTCGGTCTGTTGATCATGATGTACCCGGTCCTGGCCAAGGTCCGCTACGACAAGCTCGACGCCGTCACCGGTGACCGCAAGCTGATGATCTCGTCGCTGGTCATCAACTGGATCGTCGGTCCGGCCGTCATGTTCGCGCTGGCCTGGGTCTTCCTCCCGGACCTGCCCGAGTACCGCACCGGCCTGATCATCGTCGGCCTCGCCCGCTGCATCGCCATGGTCATCATCTGGAACGACCTCGCCTGCGGCGACCGCGAGGCCGCGGCCGTCCTCGTGGCCCTCAACTCGGTCTTCCAGGTGCTGGCGTTCGGCCTGCTCGGCTGGTTCTACCTCGACCTGCTGCCCGGCTGGCTGGGCCTCGGCGACGGCGATCACCTGGACATCTCCATGGGGAAGATCGCGCTGAACGTCGTCATCTTCCTCGGCGTCCCGCTGCTGGCCGGCTTCCTCACCCGCCGCCTGGGCGAGAAGAAAATGGGCCGGGAGTCCTACGAGTCCGACTTCCTCCCGAGGGTCGGCCCCTGGGCTCTCTACGGCCTGCTCTTCACGATCGTCATCCTCTTCGCCCTGCAGGGGATGACGATCACTTCGCAGCCGCTGGACGTCGCGCGGATCGCTCTGCCGCTGCTTGTCTACTTCGCGGTCATGTGGTTCGGCACGTTCGCGCTCGGCAAGGTCATCGGCCTGGCCTACGACCGCACGGCGACCCTCGCGTTCACCGCGGCGGGCAACAACTTCGAGCTGGCCATCGCGGTCGCCATCGCCACCTTCGGCGTCACCTCCGGCCAGGCACTGTCCGGCGTGGTCGGACCGCTCATCGAGGTGCCGGTGCTCGTGGCGCTCGTCTATGTGTCGCTGGCCTGGCGCAAGAAGTTCACCGCGCCCGGGCCGGCCACCGGGGGCGCGGCCCGCTGACGCACTGCCGCAGCTGAGGCACCGCCATCAGGCTCCGGCAGTCCATCCCTAACTTCGACATACGTCTATGTTGACAGTCGTCGATATGAGTGGCAGGCTCCAGACATAGACATTGACAGACATCGAAACAAGGCATGGTCGTGACTACTCGACACCGCACCGCTTCCACGGCAGCCCGGCGCCGCCGTACGGCTCGTCACCTGGCCGGGGTCAGTTTCCGCGACGCATTTGCCCAGGTCTGCGACAGCTCCTGCCGAGCCACGGCCCCACAGCGGCGCACGCAGTCCGCACCCTCCTTCGCCCGCTGATTCGTCCCACCCACTCAGGGAGACCGACCACCATGAGCGAGCAGCAGTTCCCCGTCGTCGTCATCGGAGCCGGCCCCGTCGGCTTGGCCGCGGCCGCCCACCTCGTCGCGCGCGGCATCGATCCCGTGGTCCTGGAGACCGGACCGGTCGCCGCCTCCGCTGTGCGTGAGTGGAGCCACGTGCGCCTGTTCTCCACCTGGGGCGAGGTCATCGACCCGGCAGCCGAAAAGCTGCTCGCCCCGACCGGCTGGACCAGGCCGGACGCCACCGGCTACCCCTCGGGCGGCGACTGGGCCGAGCGCTACCTGCAGCCGCTGGCCGATGCCCTGGGCGAGCGCGTCCGCTACGGCATCCGCGTCACCGGCGTCTCCCGCGCCGGACGCGACCGCATCGTTGACGCCGACCGCGACACTCAGCCCTTCGTCCTGCACCTCACCACCGCCGACGGCCACGAGGAGCGGCTCTTCGCGCGTGCCGTCATCGACGCCTCCGGCACCTGGACCACGCCCAGCCCGGCCGGGGCCAGCGGACTGCCCGCCCTCGGGGAGAAGGCCGTCGCCGACCGCGTCACCTACCGTGTGCCCGACCTCAAGGACCCGGCCGTCCGCGCCCGTTACGTCGGAAGGCGCACCGCCGTCATCGGCTCCGGTGCCTCCGCCTTCACCGCGCTCGCCACCCTCGCCGACGTCGCCCGGGACGAGCCCGGCACCCACGCGGTGTGGGTGCTGCGGCGCGGCATCAGCGGCTCCACGTTCGGCGGTGGTGAAGCCGACCAGCTGCCCGCCCGCGGCGCCCTCGGCCTCGCGGCCAAGGCGGCGGTGGACAACGGCTACGCCGACGCCGTCACCGGCTTCCGCACCGAGGCGATCGAGCGGGCGGCCGACGGGCGGCTGGTCCTGGTCGGCGAGGACGGCCGACGTCTCGACCCCGTGGACGAGGTCATCGTGCTCACCGGCTTCCGCCCGGACCTCTCCTTCCTGTCCGAGGTCCGCCTCGGCCTGGACGAGCGCCTCCAGGCGCCCGTCGAACTGGCGCCGCTGATCGACCCCAACCAGCACTCCTGCGGCACCGTCTACCCGCACGGCCACAGGGAGCTGTCCCACCCCGAGCACGGGATCTACCTGGTCGGCATGAAGTCCTACGGCCGCGCCCCCACCTTCCTCGCCATGACCGGCTACGAGCAGGTCCGCTCCGTCACCGCGGCGATCGCCGGCGACTTCGAGTCCGCCGACCGCGTCGAACTCACCCTTCCCGAAACGGGTGTGTGCGGCGGCGCCGGCCTGTTCGACGACCCGGCAGCCGGACAGGCCGACGCCGGCGGCTGCTGCGCCCCGGCGCCCGCGCTCGTCCAACTCGGTGTCGGTGCGCCCGCCGCCGCTGTCGTCGAGGAGGCGTCGGCGGGAGGCTGCTGCGGCTCGTGACCAGCCCCAGCACCTTTGAACAGGGAGCCGCGACCGGAACCGGCGACCGGTCGCGGCCCCGTGCCGCCCTGCCCGCCCTCTGCCTGACGCAGATCACCAGCTGGGGCATCGTGTACTACGCGTTCCCCGTGCTGAACCCGCAGATCACGCACGCCACCGGGTGGCCGACCGGAGCCACCACGGCCGCGTTCTCCCTCGCCCTGCTCGTCTCCGCCATCACCGGGATCCGCGTCGGCCGCGTCATCGACCACCGCGGGCCGCGCGCCGTGATGACCGCCGGGTCCGCCCTCGGCGTGCTGAGCCTCCTCGTCATCGCCACCGCCCCGAACCTGCCCGTCTTCGTCGCCGGCTGGCTCCTGGCCGGGGTGGCGATGGCGTCCACCTTCTACCAGCCCGCCTTCGCCGCCGTCACCCGCTGGTGGGCCCCGGACCACGTCCGCGCCCTCACCGTCGTCACCCTCGCGGGCGGCCTCGCCTCCACCGTCTTCGCACCTCTGACCGCGGCCCTCGCCGCGCACCTGTCCTGGCGTGCGACATACGCCGTGCTCGCCCTCGTGCTCGCCGCCGTGACCATCCCCGCCCACGCCTTCGCACTGAACGTTCCCTGGCCCAAGGCGCCACCCGCCCCCGCCCACATCACCGGGGGTGCGGAGAAGGTGTCCCGCAGCCGCCCCTTCTGGATGCTCGCCGCGGCCCTGACCCTCTCCGCGTTCACCGTCTCCGCCGTCGTCGTCGCGCTCGTGCCCCTCCTCCTCGGCCGTGGCTACTCCACCACCGAAGCCGCCTGGGCACTCGGCCTCGGCGGCGCCGGCCAAACGCTGGGCCGCACCCTGTACGCGACCATCGCCCGCCGCACCGCGACAACCACCCGCACGACCGCACTGATCGCACTCGGCGCGCTGACCACAACGGGCCTCGCGCTCGTACCCGGCCCCTACGCCCTGCTGGTCGCCCTGTCCGTCGCGGCGGGGATGGTCCGCGGCAACCTCACCCTCCTCCAGGCCACCGCCGTCACCGACCGCTGGGGCACCACCCACTACGGCCGCCTGTCCGGACTGCTGGCCGCGCCCACCACGGCGGCCTCCGCACTGGCACCCTTCGCCGGCGCCGCCCTGGCCACGGCACTGGGCGGCTACCCCCATCTGTTCGTAGTTCTGGCACTGATCGCCGGACTCGCCGCCCTGGTCTCCTTGGGGACCGAACCGCGCGCCGGCCGCCTCTGAAGCCATGACGGGGCGTGGCCGGATGACGGGGCACGAGCGGTGCTGTGACCGGGCTCTGAACGGCCGTCAGCGGTCCGGCACCGAGCCCGGAACGACGGGTGGGTGCCGGACCGCTGGGCGCGGATCGGGCGAAGGCGGTCGGCAGTCGAAGGGCTCGTGGCCGCTGGGCAGCGGAGCAACCGTGACCGCAGCCAGGCGCAGACGGCCTCACCGCCCACCGGACCGGGACCGGAGTCTGGTCCCTGCCGCCCTTGCCGTCCGCGACGACTCGCCTAGGACTTGTCCGGTCGATCATGTGACCACTCCGTCTCTGGGTCGTTGATGTGGACATGGGGCGGGGTGATCTGAGTG
>NZ_JBXEJE010000073.1:0-32331 GCF_056820935.1 Streptomyces sp. Q2
CGGTTCACTTCATGCGCATCCACACAACCAACATGCTCTTGATCAGCATCAACGAATAGACCTGACGAAGCACTACTAGCCGATGCGGTGGTGGAACTCTTCGGTGAAGCACCACGCCGCGGGGGTGTGGCGGCGCGGGGTGTAAGGCCGGGGTTCCAGCAGCAGGTCCACGCGATCGTCGTCGGCCACCAGGACGCCGATGCCGTAGAAGGCGGCTTCCATCAGCTTCTCCTCAGCGGCCGGTGGAGCGCTGTCCAGCAGCAGTGCGCGCCGGCAGAAGGGGGCGAAACGGCCGGCTTGCTCCAGTCCTCCGCGCCAGCCCGCGGCGCTTGCCCGGACCACGGCGAGATCAATGGTGAGCGGCCGCACCGCGCGACGGGTGACCTCACGGCGGCCGGTCTCGGCGGCACCGGCCGGCAGCCGCCGTACCGCCGACCGCAGACGTGCGGGCAGCGACGCGAGTGCGACGGGCTCGTCGACGGGCAGCTCCAGAAGAGTCTGCAGCGCATCAAGACTGTCCAGGCGGGCCGCTGAGACGCGGGCGCGGCGTGCGCATTCTTCCTCGTCAAGCCGGTAGAACAGCAGCGCCTGGCTGCCCATCAGCTGGAGCGAGACAGACAGCGCGGCCGGATCCAGCAGGGCCGCGGAGGCTGCGCGTACCGATGTGCCCACCGACGGGCTGGCCAAGGTCACCATGCCGTTCACCCTGCCTCATCCGACTTCGGCCGCACCCGGCGGCCCCGACTATCCCACCCGATGGGGCACGGCCGCCTCGTCCAAACGTTCCAAAAACCCGCCCATTCCTTGCCACAGTGCTATATCGCCGATCACACGGCAGAACCACCACGCGGCACCCTCCACACCGGCCGCTGGCGCGAGGCCGGATGGACCTTCCGCGCCCTCGGCCGTCCCTGAGGCAGCGGGAAGGGACCATCGGGGACAGAGCCGCCTGCGATCGCGCAGTGCGAAGGCCGCCATCATGCGCGCTGCGCACCCCACTCCGGACGGGCCCCACAGGCGCAGCGGCGGCGCACACAAGGTGCGACTGACGCCCTCTCGACTGGCGCGTCGCTGCGTGCCCTGTGGTGTGAGCCGCTTCACCTGGTGCGCACCGGCAACAGCGGAACAAGCAGGCGTGGTTGACCGTTCACCTATACGTGGCTGCGGAGGGGACAGTGTCCCCGGGCCTCACCTATAGCCCATGGGAACGATCGTCCGGCTGAAGCCCCATGGAGCCCTCCGCCGAGAGGCGACCGCCCTCCGCACGCCACCACCTACGGCCCCGGCTGGTCTCCCCCGTCCAGCCGGGGCTTTTCACTGTGTGCCTCGTCCCGCACGGCCCGTCCCGCCCCGGCTGGTCACTGCCGCCTACCGGGCGAGTGCCACCGTGATCGGCTCGTTCGGGCAGCGGCCGAGCGTCTCGGCGAGCACGGTTTCCTCACCCGGGTCGACGGCAAGCTGGTAGCGGGTCTCGTCGGCGCCCCAGTCGGTGACGTACTGGCAGCGATATGCCTCGTGCGGCGGCAGCCACGTGCTGGGCTAGTGATCAGACGTGGACCGGTTGCAGGGCCAGCTCGAACCAGACCACTTTGCCCGTGGAGAGCCTGCTGACTCCCCAGCGTCTGGCTATCCGGTTCACCACATAAAGCCCACGGCCGGTCTCATCCGTGCTGTTGGGCTGACGGGCTCTGGGCAGGCTCGGCTCGTCGTCGACAACTTCGCACCGCAATACATCCGTGCGTAGCAGCCGCAGGGTGACGCGCTGGGAGGTGTGGCGCACGGCGTTGGTCACGATCTCACTGACCAGCAGTTCCACCGGATCTATTAGCTCTTCCAGTCCCCAGCGCGACAGCGCGCGCCGTGCGAGGTGTCGGGCCTTGCGGGGGGCCGTGTCCTCCGCGTCGAGGAGCCAGTAGGCGACGTCGCCCGGCGCGATGCCCTCGAAGCGGGCAGCGAGCAATGCCACATCGTCTCCTCGGACTCTCTCGCTTGGTCCGACGAGGGCGTCGATCACGTTGTCGCAGAGTGTCTCCAACGCCACTGGTTCCTGGATGGCGTTGGCCGGACGGCCTGCGGCCACTTGTTCACACAGCTGTTCTATCCCGTCCCACGCGTCTCGGGTTCGCGATTCCACCAGACCGTCGGTGTACATCAGGAGTGTGGCGCCGACGGGGGCGTCCACTTCGATGACCTCGTAGTCCACGCCGCCCACACCAATAGGGGTGCCGGGCAGTACCTGCAGCACCTCGGCTTTGCCGCCCAGGTGCAGCAGGATCGGCGGGGGGTGTCCGGCGTTGGCGATGGTGAGGCGGTGTGATACCGGGTCGTAGACGGCGTACAGGCAGGTCGCGAGATGGTTTCCGCCCAGGCGCTGGGCCTGCTCGTCGAGGTGGTGCAGGACCTCGTGGGGCGGCAGGTCGAGGCCGGCCAAGGTCTGCAGTGAGGTGCGCAACTGGCCCATGATGGCGGCGGACACAGTGGCGTGGCCCATGACATCGCCGATGACCAGGGCGGCTCGGCTGCCGGGCAGGGGGATGGAGTCGTACCAGTCGCCGCCGACGCGTGCGGTTTCGGTGGCTGGCAGATAGCGGCTGGCGAGTCGGATGCCGGTGGGCTGGGCAAGGCTTGCAGGCAGCATGGTGCGCTGCAGTTCGTCCATGGCGACGGCCTGGCTTCGGACCAGGAGTGCCCGGTCGACGCCGAGAGCGGTATGCGTGGCCATCTGTGCCGCGACGAGCAAGTCCGCCTCGTCGTATCGCGTCGAATGGTGACGGAGGAACACGGCGAATCCGAGCAACTGTCTCTTGCTCTGCAGAGGAGCGATGATCACGCTGGCCTGAGCCGAGAGAAGGCCAGCGGTGATATCTGCCAGCGCAGCGCGGGAGAGGGCATCGTTGACAGTGACGGGGCGCACGCTGCTGAGGATCTCGGCCAGGGGGCTGCCTTTCGGCACGGTGAGTTCCTCAGGTGCCGACGGCAGCGGGAGGAGAGCCGCTGACCTGGGTGCGTTCTGGCGGTGAGCGAGGCGCACATCGCCCAGAGACGACGATTCGTAGTCCTGCAAAGGCTCTCTGAGGTAGATGAGGATTCCGTCGGCGAACTCCGGCACCGCTGCACCGCCGAGGCCTGTCACGACTTCCTCGACGCTGATGCCGGCGGCGATGCGCTCTGTGGCGGCGGAGGCGAGCCGCATACGGTCCAGCGATGGCACGGTTCCGCCGACCAGCTCGCCCGGCTCGAATGGCCTGGTCACGGGGTTGTGTGGGGTTGTTGCCAACAATGGACCGCCGTCTTGCGCCTGGGCTCGCGTGCTGTCTGCAGCCGCCGTCGATGTGTCCCCGACGGTCTGGCCGGGGATCGTGCGGCCACTGCGACCGTCCTTGGCAGCCTCGGCGACATTCATGCCGAGATCCTCTGCGGCTTCCTGTACGGCGTCGTGCTCCAAATCCAGTGCGACACGCACCTTCTCCAGCGCATCGTCTACAGCGTCGAGCCCGGCCTCTTCAGGTGCTGGCGGCGTGAGCGGAGCGGGCGGCAGTCTGGCGCCGCCGTCAGACTGGGCTGAGGTCGTCGTCTTCGCTCTAAGTGCCTCAAGCTCGGTTTCCAGTTCCTGGATCCGCCGTGCTGCATGATCGGCGACCGCCTGTGCCCGCTGCCGGTCGCCGTCCGCACGGGTCAGCTGCGTGCGCAGCTCCAGTTCCTGGCTTTCGGCCCGTCGCCGTGTCTGTTCGAGGCGTTCGACATCCGCTGGGGCCCGCAATGCGGAACTCCTCAGTGCGTCGATACGGCGGGTGAGTTCCAGAACCTTCGCCTGGGCTTGGCCGAGCATGCCGAAGAGAATGGTGGCGATCTGCAGGGCCTGCTGCCGTCCCTGCTCACTGGCCTCGAAGGCCCGACGGGCACGGTTGAGTTCCTCGTAGGCGGTGATGGCCTGACGCTGAACCTCAAGCACCTCCCGCGCGGTTACCTGCGGGCCGCTGCCGTCGGTGGCCGTCGGCGCAGTCTGCGCCAGACGCCATAATTCTTGCAGGGGGACCAGTCGCTGGCTGGCTGTCTCGCTGTCGTCGTCGGGGTAACAGACGTCAGCCACAGCTTCCACCAGGTCCCACGACAGGCCCTCGCCCGCCAGTTGCTTACGGAGCTTGGTCAGCGACGGCACCTGGCCACCAACGAAGTGCTCGGCCGTCAGGCGCTGATGAAGGTGGGCGACGGGCACCCCTGCCGCGTCCAACCACGAGCGGAGCATTCCGACGAGCTCGTTGATCTCCGCGCATGAACCGCGCGCCGGCATCCACGGGCGCCCGGCACGAGTCCGCTCCCCCAAAGCGCAGCCCTCTCTTGCCTATTGTTCTGCCACAACCCACGGCTTATCTCCGCAACAACATCCAACCGCTCGTCCACCAGCGCGCGCCGGGAAATCGTGGAACTGCATCCGAGGAACCGACAACCCGAGTCACAGGCGGTATTACACGTGTCCCCCCGATCCACGATCGTGCTGGTCCTGCTCGCCATCGTTCTCACGCTCGCCCTGGCCGCAGGCATCACTGCCGCCGCGCTGGCCCGCTGGGACAACGCGAGCATCCCCGCGGCCATCACCCGCGCAGGAATCGCCTTCGCCAGCGCGCTCTCCCTCGGCATCGCCTTCACCGCGCTCCTCGTTTCCACGTGGCCATAGCCGCACTGACATCCGGGACGCGGCTCACTGCTTCCACCAGCCCGGCAGCTCGGCGGCTGAAACCTGGGTTGCCGGCCACCTCACCACCACCTCCACGGCCAGCCGCTCGCGCCGCCACCGAGATCACCGCTCAGGCCGGCCAGACGGGCGGCATGGCACCCGGCGTCAGGAGGCCGACGCCTGCATCCGCTACCTCACCGGGCACCTCGGCCAACTCCGCTACGACACCGCCCTGGCGGCGGGCTGGCCGATCGGCACCGGCGCGAGCGAAGGCGCCTGCCGCCACATCGTGGGCGGCCGACTCGACATCACCGGCAGCTGCGGGGGGCCTCAAAGGCGTCGAGGCAGTGCTCAAACTCCGGGTCCTGAACGACAACGGCAGCTTCCATACCTGCTGGGCGGTTCACTCGCCCGCGACCACGAACACTTCTCTCCACGCGCTGAGCGGCTACGGAGACGCCAAGTGCTGATCCTTCCCCGACCTCCAAGCCCGCCACGAGGCCGAGCAGCGAGTGCTCAGTGCCCCCGTAGTCACCTCAAGTTTCGCTCTGATGTCCGCTCAGGGGCCACGGACACCGCCCGCCTCGGAGCACAGTGGGTAGGTGATCACTCAGTTGAGGCGTAAGTGGAAGCTGCGGAGCGCAACCCGGGGACGTCGCCTTGCGATTGGCGTAGCAATCCTCCTCGGGCTGATCGGCTACGCCCTCCTGCTCTGGAAGGGGCCGTGGTGGCTCGACGGTTCTCATATCCGGGAGAGGGACCTGCAGCCGGCCGACGGCGTCGTGATCACGGGGCTCCGAACGATGCTCGTTGCCCTCGGCGCTGCCGTCGTGGCGGGCCTCGGCTTGATGTACACGCATCTGAACCTTCAGCACACGCGCGATAAGGACCGGGAACAGGCCGAACTCGCGCGTGAAGGCCAGGTCACGGAGCGGTATGTGGAGGCAATCAAGCTGCTTGGCTCCGACAGCGAAACTGAGCGGCTCGGCGGCATCTACGCCCTCGAACGGATCATGAAGGATTCCGAGAAGGACCATGGGACGGTAGTCGAGGTTCTTGCCTCGTTCGTGCGCAGCCGCTGTGAGCGTCAGGACGACACCCAACTGGTTGAGGTTGACGGCGAGCATGGCATTCTCACTGTCTCGAATCCACCGACCCGAGACGGAGTAGTGGCCTTCGAGGTCCTCTGCCGTCGCCCGGACCGGGACGAGCCTCACCGCGTTGATCTGCGCGACGTGACTCTGCACGGAGTACACATCGAGGGCGGCCGGTTGCAGGGCTTCGACCTGTCAGAGGCTGACCTAAGCGAAGCGACATTCATCGACTGCAACCTCGAATCGGCGCGGCTGAATCAGGCGTTCCTCGAGAAGGTAACTCTGGCGACGTGCAACCTGTCGAGGGTGAACTTTGACGGAGCCTCGCTCGCTGACGCGAGGCTTCACAGCGTATCGCTGGAGAAGGCGAGTTTCCGGAGCGCGCACATGGAGGGGACGCAGATAGACAACGCTTCGATGGAACAAGCAGATCTACGCGAAGCGGAAATTATAGATGCCCTGTTTTCCGACGTGCACCTGCACGACGCCCGGTTTGAGGGCGCGGCGCTTCTCGGGAACACCGTGTTCAGGAACGCCCCAGGGCTGACACCTGAGCAACTGTCCCCGGCTGCTGTCGCCCCCGATACCGAACTCCCGGCCCCCATTGCACGTGTGCTGAATCTCCGCTCAGAGATCGAATCCATCCCGCGGCGCACTCTCGGCCACCAGGAACAGTGAACCGCTCGCACCGGCAGGCCGACGACTCAGGCCGGCCCGAGAGAGTCGTTCTCCCCCGTGCTGGTTGCTGAACGTCCGGAGGCGAATGCGAGGACAGCTGCCAGGACGGAGAGGGCGGCGAGGGCGAGGAAGAGTCTGTGATGCGTGTGCCAGAAAGCCCAGCCTTTCCCGCTGGAAGGACGTCGCGCGCTCCGGCGCGAATCGTGCCCGTTAGGCCGAAGCATCGCCCCGCGCCAGCCGGTCGGGTCCCAGGGAGTGCGAGAGGGCCCGGATCGCGTGGATCCGGGCCCTCTTCAGCAGTAGCGGGGACAGGATTTGAACCTGCGACCTCTGGGTTATGAGCCCAGCGAGCTACCGAGCTGCTCCACCCCGCGTCGGTAGCCCCAACCGTACGCCATCACAGCAGGTGCCGAAGACCATCGCCTGACGCAGGGCTTCTACGCGGCGAAGCCGACGTTGGTGACGTACTCGTACTGGCCCCACTGCGAACCGAGGTCGACGATCGTGTCCTGCCACGCGTCGTCGAGGCTCTGGCGGTCGCCTGCCGCCCAAGAGCCGACGATGCGGTCCCAGCGGCGCACGTTCATCGTCCGGTACTCCACCACCCGCTGCAGCGACTGCGGCACCTGGGACTGGTTGAGCGGGTGGATCTCCACTCGAGTACCGCGTCCGTCCCGGTTGAGGCGCCTGAGGAGATGACGGGCGACGTTGTGGCGGCGCACCGCCCGGTACACCTGGTCGATGCGTTCCAGGTTGGCCTTGGAGGGGCGGCGTTTGCCCTCCAGCCAGGCGTTCAGCGTCCGGTGGGTCACTGTGAGTCCGGCGTCCTGCGCGGCTTTCAGGGTCTGGGTCGACTTCGTCAGGTAGTGCAGGCGCGCCATCCAGCCGCGCTTGGCGGTCACGGGAGTAGCGATGCCGCCCGCGAGTTCGTCGAGCTTGCGAGCGACGGCGTCGCTGCCCTTGATGCCCCGGGCGCCGAACCTCCCGAAGTCGATGTTCTTCTCCGGCACTACTCCCCCTCGCCTGCGTGCTCACCGGCGTCGATTCCTGCGGTGTACATGTCCTTGACCTTGACCTCGGTAACACCTCGTCCTTCGGCGAAGACACGGCGCCAGTCACCGATGACGTGGAGTTCGTCGGTGCCCATCGCCCGGACGACGGCCAGGCCTTCGTCATGGGCCTTGAGCGCCTTGAGCCACAGATTGGCGAAGGCCTGGCTGCGGATGAGGTGCATCCAGTCCGGACGGTAGAGCTCCCGGTTGTAGTTCGACTCCCCCATCGTGGAGACGAACTTCGAGTACATCGCCTTCACGTACTCCAGCGTCACCGTATCGCCCTGCTCGATCGCCGTGTCGCGGGCGTCCTTCAACGCGATGCGGAACTTCTCCAGCAGGTTCTCCGTGGCCCCGGAGGTGTACGACTCGTGGATCTGAGGAGGCGCGCACAGCTGGTACTTCGGGCCGGACAGGCGCAGCAGGAGGCGCAGCGTCGGCTCGGTAACCCACAGCGGGCCGGGCTCGTCCCTCTGGCCGATCGGGTTGGGCAGAACCGCCTCGTGCTCCCACTCAGGCGGGGTGATCAGGTGGACTCCGGAGCGGCGGCGGTCGTGGGCCGGGCCGGTGGAGTGCTCGAGCTGGCCCAGTGGGAGGTGCGTCTTGAGGGCGGAGAGATAGGCGCCGTTGATGTCGAGCGCGGTCACCTCATGCCGGCCGGGCGGGAGTTCGTGACGGGTCCACTTGGGGCGGGCTTCCCAGATCTGGTCGGCGCCGCGCGCGGTCTGCTTCTTGAGGATGTCGGGGATCCAGGGGTGCGCGATCACGTCGTAGCGGGCGCCCTTGCGGGTCTCGTCCAGCAGTCGCATCGCGTCCGGGATCGCCCGCTTCAACAGCGCCGCCGTGGCTGCGTCGACGTCGCCCCCGTGCTCGGCAAGCGCGCCCTGCACGGCCTCGCGGATCAGGTCGACCGGGCCAGACGGCTCCTGGAACGCGTGGCGGGCCGGGCCCTTGGAACGCTCCGTCGCACGCGCCGGACGCGTCGTGCGCAGCGGCGCTTTCGGGGTTTGCGCAGTGGGCTGTTCGGCAGGCGCGGCAGCGGGGACTTTGGTGGCGGTGGGCTGGCAGTCGGCCGGGGCCAGGTGCTGAGCGAACCCCGCCACGCGTTGTCCGGCCGGACGGCCGCACAGCACACACGGCTCGGGTACGACGAGCAGCTCCACGTCATCCCCGTCCTCGTCCTGCCCGGGATCCGGCGAAGACGAGGGAGTGACGGTCGCGGCCGTGTCTGACGTGAGGGGCTGCTCTGCAGCCGGCGCCGCCGGGGTCTCGGTCTCGGTGGCGAGCTTGGTGTTCAGCCCGTCCAGCAGGTACGCGTATTTGGTGCGGATCTCGCCGGCCGGGTCCCGGCCGCTTTCCCATCCGCTGAGGGTTGACGGGCTCACGCCGAGCGCGCGTGCCACCTGCGCCTTGGACAGCCGGGCCCGCTCCCGCAGCTCGCGGCGCACCTGACAGGGCGGGAGTTCGGCCTCCGGGCCGACGGCGTCGAGCAGCGAGTCGATCGCGTCGAATTCGCTCACCGGCTCGTCCCCTTCGCTTCAGTCCGGAGGGAACGGCGCCTGTCGGTGGGCAGCGCCTCGCACGCTCTGGTCGGACCCGCCAGCAGGTCCAGCGCGCTGATGCCGTAGTGCTCGGCCAGGACGTCGACGTCGCGCAGGCTCCAGGAGATGGCGCCCGACTGCCGGCGCGACACCTGTGTCTGCGTCAGTCCCAGCACCCCCGCAACCGACCGCTGCGAGTCACCCGTCACCTGCATCAACGCGGCCACCGTCAGCCGCAACGACTCCTCCAAGCTCAATCCCATACCGCCATCTTACCCGAATCTATGCAACTCTCGCATGGAGATCAGCTTTTTGCTATCGACAATGCAAAAAGGCTTTCACGGTCGCACAGGAACTGAAGGTTCTCGGGCAAGCGGGTGTCAGCGATCCGGGCCGCCCTGATCACGCGGGATCCGTCGGGCCGCGCGCCGGGCTTCCCGTTTCGCCTGGCGCGCCTCTTCCACCGCACGATCGGACAGGCACCGCGGGCACACGAGGTCGACGACACGGCGGCGCAGGGCCCGGCGCAGCCGGGGCCCAGGCGGTGGCGGCCACCCACGGCAGTGGCGGCGCACCGTACGGACTCCAGTGTCCAAGAGCGCTCCGACCACCAAGGCGTTGTCGGCGTAGTTGGCCAGGAGGAACGCCATCTGGGCCCGGTGGCCGGCCGGGAACCGGGCCGCGAACTCGGTCCGCTCTTCCGGCTGGAGGAAGGCGTCGTGGCGTTCGCAGCGCGGTGTCGTCTTGTTGTTCCGGGCCATGCCCGGCGAGCTGATGTTCATAGCTCAGAAGCCTGCCGGGGGCCGTCTGTGGACAGCGGGCGGCCATTGAGAGCTTGTCGCATGTGCCGTCAGCGACAAGGGTCGGCACCCGTCACGCTCAGTGCTGCACCGTCCCGGATCATTGCGATCCGTTCCGCCGCTCCCCCGTGCGCTCCTTCCAGGCGGAGGCACCGAACGCCCAGAACCCGCCCTGTGTATCACTGCGGTGGCTGGGGACTGGCCGACGCTCCTTCCGGATGCTCGTTGATCCAGGACAGGCCGCCGATGTCGAGGCGGCGCCGGGTGCGGGTGACGGCCACATAGGCCAGGCAGGCCTCCTTGTCGTCGATCCGGCGGGCCGTCCCCTGCCCGGTGTCGTGCGGCGGGCCGTCGGAGAGTGGGGCGAAGTCGTCGGCGATCTTCACCTGTTCCCATTCCCGGCCTTTGGCCTTGTGAGCGGTGGAGACGGTTACCTCGCACTGGTCTTCGGGGGCGAGATGGGCGACGGCGGCCAGGATGGCGTCAGCGCCGTGGGTGTCGACCAGGTCGACCAGGGGTTGCAGGTCGCGGCCGGCGGGGTCGTGGGCGGCGTAGTCCTGCAGGTCGCCCCAGGTGGTGAACAGGACCAGTTCGGGGTGGGTGGTGCGGCGTCCTTCTTTGAGGTCGCGGGCGGCCAGGGCCAGAGCGCGCAGGCTGTCTCCTCCTCCGGTCAGTGCGACCCGGTGTCCGCCGGACAGCAGCTCCATGACCTGGGCCATGGCGCCGACGTTGGTACGGCACAGCACCGCGTCGGGCCGGGTGACGGGGCCGAGTTCGGTGGGCACAGTGTCGGCGCCGGTGAGACGGATAGGGGCGTCGGCCAGGTGCAGCCAGCGGTTGGCTTCCTCGGCGAGGCGGGGGCCGAAGCGGAAGGACCGGGACAAGGCGAGCTGGGTGCCGTCGAAGCCGGTCATGACGTCTTTGGCGCCGCGCCAGTGGTAGATGGCCTGGGCGGAGTCGCCGACCATGACCAGTTGGGCGTGGTCGCGTTGGGCGAGGAAGATCTGCTCGACGACGGGGTTGGTGTCCTGGGCCTCGTCGAGGAGCAGGAAGTCGGCTTCGATCTTCGGCTGGGTGAGGGCCCAGATTTTCAGGTAGTGGTCGTGATCGAAGCGGACGGCGCCGTCGTCGGGGTGCTGCAGGTCCATCCAGGCTTTGCGGGCAAACGGGACGATGTGAGCGGCGAGTTGCGCGTGCAGGCTGGGCTCTTCCAGGCCGCGGAGGTGCGGGATGTGATGGCGGGTGATCGTCGTGTCAGCGGTGTGGCAGAAACGGGCCACAGTGCGCAAGGTGACGTAGGAGAGGGTCTTTTGGGACAGGTCGCGGTCTCCGACGCGGAGCGCTTTGGTGATGCCGAGGGCCTGCCCGGTCTGCCAGGCGGGGCGGCGGGGGGCGTTGAGGCGGCAGGTGTAGCGGTGGCCGACGGCGGCGTAGGCGAGGGCGTGGGCGGTCTTGCACAGGACGCTCTTGGGGAAGCGCCTGGTGGCGTCCTGGGCGATGGCTCGGTTGTAGGCGAGGTAGCGGCCGCGGCGCTGGGTGGCGTGGGCGAGCTGGGCCAGCGTGGTGGTCTTGCCGGTGCCCGCGCCGGCTTGCAGGGCCAGGTGTTCTCCGGCGTGGAAGGCGTCGGCCGCGGCGGCCTGTTCGTCGGTCGGTTTCAGCACGGCGCGGCTCCGGAAATGCGGGTCAGGGCGTGCCCGACGGCCGCGATGAGATGGGCGGGCGTGGTGTGGGCGAGCAGGTCCTGCAGGGCCCGGTCGAGGCGGTCGGCCTCGGCGCTGGCGTGCTCGGCCAAGGCCCGGTGAACGGCCAGCTCCAAAAAGCGCTGGGGTGTCTGCGCCGTAAAGTCGGCCGCTGCCTTGAGGGCGGTGTGCGCGGCGGGCGGGAAGGCGACGTTGAGCAGGATCTTGCCGCATCGGTCGGGGTTGTGCGTGGTGATGACGTCGATGGGCAGCCGTGTGGCGCTCCGGCGCAGCCGGGTGAGGGCCTTTCCTGCAGTCTTGGCGCGTACGACGGTCATGAGCCGGGTGGCGTCGCAGTTGGCGGCGAGCGGCATCGTGCGCGCGGCGTGCTGGAGTTCGGCCGCGGTCAGGGATCGGGTCAGGGTGATTTCCAGGGCGTGGTGCGCCATCGTCAAGCCTCGCTGCCAGGGCCGTGCGGGAGGCGTGTGCGGATGTGCGCTGCGTGCAGGAGAGGGTCGAAGACCTGCCATCCGGCCAGGGCGAGGTCGGCGGCGTTCGGCGCGGCGGCATGGGCGGGGCAGCGCTGGGTGCGCCAGCGCATCTGCTCGGCGTACGGCAGGCGGCTGAGGTCGTAGAGGGCCATCAGCCCGGCGGGCAGGGTGAGTTGCCCACGCTGCGGGCAGGCGGGCAGGAGCCTCCAGACCCCTTTGGGGGTGTTAGGGGCAAGCACGGGCAGCGGGCAGCGGCGGCGGTGCCGGGTCTGGGCCACACATCGGATGTCCTCTACCGGCCGGTCGGCGAGGTATCGGCCCAGCAGCAGCTGCACGACGGGACGGGCGGGACAGGCGCTGCCGGCAGCCGGCTCAGGAGCGGCTGGCGTGGACGGGGCGAAGGCACCTGAGTCGATCAGGCGCCGGGAGCGGACGCCGAGTTGGCGGCGCATCTCCTCGACATAGGCGGTCAGGCGGGCCGTTGGGGTGCGGCTCGGGCAGAGCACGGCGTGCGGGATGCGGCACCATGCGCTGCCGTCGCCGTGCGGGTGGGCGATCCCGCTGCTCAGATGCCAGCGACAGGAGGCGGGGACGTGAGCGGCAGTCAGTTCGGCGGGGTGCAGGGCGATGGGGCGCTGATCGGCGCGCTGGTAGAAGTCGACGGGGTTGCCGCACGCGCGGCAGCGGCTGCTCTGGCCGGTGCGCAGCAGGCGGCTGGGGCTGGTGGCGGCCACCCTCAGCGGCCGTCGGGGCCGCGTAGCGCGGGGGCTGCCGTCCCAGTGGCAGGGGGCGGAGGCGGAGTTGGGGCACATGGCGGTGAAGGTGCCAGGCGGCGCGCCGCTGTGCCGGGGCAGCGTCTCGGAGTGTCCTGCGGATGGCGCAATCCCGGGGAACGCCCGCGCGACTGACCGAACGTGCGCTCGATGGCGGGTCACCTGTTCAGGTGATGTCGGGCCGCGTTGGTGGAGGGGCCTGGCGGGCGGTTCAGAGTTGCGGCGTGCCGGGTGGGGTGTGGTCTGCGCAGAGAGAGCCGAGGAGCTCGTCGATGGAGACGTCGAAGGCGTGGGCGACGGCGTGCCAGGTAGTGACGCTGCCGGTGGTGTGGCCGTGTTCCAGGTCGATGAGGGTGCGCCGGGCCAGGCCGCTGCGGCGGGCGAGTTCATCGAAGGTCCAGTTGCGCTCGCCCCTCAGCCTCGCCAGCGTCACACGCAACGCGAGGAGGTCGGGATCGGGCGGCAAGATCGTCACCCCACCATCCGACGGTGCAGGACCCTGCCCTGTCAGTGCAGACCTCTGCACTATTTGCTAGGGAAGGGGTGACACTCGGCGGTGGTGGAGTAGGCGCTGCGGCGTGCCCCGCCCACCGCCCCGGACGGCGCCTGGGGCACGCCCGTTCGACGGCACGGATCAGATCGGAGACAGCGAGCCCGATGAGGCTCTCCACGCACGAATCGGTGCAGCGCATCTGGACGGTGCGGCTGCACCCGCAGCCGGGCGGGCCGCTGCTGAGCTGCCCTCAATGCACGCTGTACGGCTACCGACTGCAGGCCGCCTCGGCCCGCTCCGTCGCCCTGACGCACCTGGCCCGCCACGCCCGACGGGACGTGCTGCCCGGGCATTTGCGCACCTGCCAGTGTCGGGCCCGGAACTGTTCCTGGCATCCGCGCCACCGCGGCTGCGCCGGCCCCGTGCTTCTGGCGCTGACCTGCGACCGCAGCGGCCGCGTGTGGCGCCTCGCTGATGCATGCGCCGCCTGCGCGGCCGCCATCACCAACACCGCCGTCGTGCCCGACACCCTGCTCGCCTCCACACGCGCACGGCCGGCCGGTGCGGCAGCCAGGCACGCCCGTGCCCCGCACGGACCGGGCGAACGGCTGCGGGTGCGGGAAATGCTCACCTACCTCGGGGTGGCGCTGCCCCGCTTCTCCTCCCCCGCCGCCCGACTTCTGGCCCTGCAATGCNAGGCACGCCCGTGCCCCGCACGGACCGGGCGAACGGCTGCGGGTGCGGGAAATGCTCACCTACCTCGGGGTGGCGCTGCCCCGCTTCTCCTCCCCCGCCGCCCGACTTCTGGCCCTGCAATGCGCCCTGCGCGCCGACGGCCGAGGCCGCGTCCGGCTCCCCAGCGGTCTCCTGCGCAGCATGCGGCTGCACAGCCGTTCCGAACTCTGGAGCGAACTGGAACATGCCGGATGGCTCCGCTGTTCTTTCCCGCGACGTCCCCACGTGGAAGCGCGTCTGCTCGATGCGGACATGCAGACCCAGACATCCGGTCGCAGTACCCGCGCCCGGGCGGCGCACTGGGCCCTGCACCCTGTTCCGCTGGTCGCGCCGCGCGGGATGTCCCCCGCGGTGCAGCTCACCGCTCTGGTCCTCGCAGCCCACACGTCCGACGGCATCGGAAGCGCGGAACTCGACGTCCTTGCCCGGCTGGGCGGTCAGTCCCCGCAGCAGGTGGAGGATCTCCTCGACCAACTGGTCCGCTGCCGTCTCCTGGCCGCCTGGCAGCACCTCAGGGAGCACGATGAGATCTCCTGGCGCCTGCCCGAACGCGGCACACTGAGCAGCGCCCCACCAGGACGGTAAACCCACCGCCGGCCGGTCGTCCGGCTCGGCTCACACTGCCAGGACTGCCCCGGCACCCCCCGGGCACGCGCGGTGCCGGCTCACCCGCTTCATGGCTCTGTGGCCCAGGGGGTGCGTAACCGGTCGAATAACGGCTGCAATTGATCACACGTGCACACAATCGGGCAGGAAGCCACCATGCTTTGTTCTTAGTGGCCGGGCATGGCCGTGCGGACGCTAGCGTCCACCGGAGTGCGCACTGCTGCGGGAGGCTGGACGTCATAGTGGAAGCGGTCTCGGAACTTCTCACGCTCAGAACGGACTACGCGGCCAAGCTCGATGCCGACTTGGAGCTCGTCGAGAAGGACCGCGAGCGGGTCCGTGCGGAGATCACCGCGTTGCAGGATCAGCTGCACATCCTGGAGGGCAATCACGCCCTGCTGCTGAGCATGCGGGAGGCCCTGTCGGGTCACTCCCCCGCCTGCCCGGAGCCGGGGCCGGGCGGTGCAGTTACGACCGGCAGCGCTCCTGGCGCTCCGCCTGTGTCCGACGGTGTGCCGCACTCGGAGAACGGTGCCGCTCTCGGCTGTGGCACGGGTGCGGAGGCATTGGAGGAAAATTCGGAGGCTGCGAAGAAGGCGCCGACGCTGCGGGATCTGGTGGCCGGTGAGCTGAAACGGCGGAGCGATCCCTGCTCGTCGCACGATGTCGCCGCCGCACTGGCTCGGGCGCACCCTGGCCGGAGGATCAAGGAGCCTGCGATGCGTCACGCGCTGGAGGCGCTGGTCGCGCAGGGGCGGGCCGGGCGGTCCAAGCGCGGCTCGCGCGTCTTCTACTTCTCGGCCGGCACGGGTAAGGGCTGACGTTCGCCCGCCCGGCGGAGTCGCTGCTTCAGGCAGCCGCGTCGTGAAGCGGCTGCTCGGGCGGCAGGAAGACCGGCATCGTCTCGAAGCCGAGTGCCTTGAGGCCGGCGTGCTGGCGGGGTGTCATCTGGGCGCTGTCCCTGCGCCGCCGGATCAGCCAGGCGCCGAGGTGGACCTGGTCGCCGAGGATCTCTTCGGTGTGGTCTTTGGGCATGTCGAGGTGCCCGTGGCGCTGGTGGTACTGGCGGGCCGCGCGCAGGCCGCGGTTGAAGGCCCTCTCGCGCAGGCTGGTGGGGCGGGTCAGCAGCATGCTGTGGGGGTGGGCGTCGGGGCAGGCGCGGGCCAGGGCGGCCAGGAGGTGCTTTTGCTGAGGATCGAGCAGGTGGGAGTGGGTGATCTGCCGGTCCAGCCAGCTGTCCCAGGCGGAGTCATAGCTGTCGTGGCGGTGGTAGGCGCACCGCCAGGTGCTGGTGGTCAGGCGGCGTCTGATCTGCGCGTAGGTGTACTGCCAGCGCAGGCTCCAGGGCGGGTTCCAGAAGGGGTCGATGGCGTTGAGGGAGGCGATGCGGGCGGGGGCGAGCTGGCCGGTGTCGGCACGGCAGCGCATGGTCTCCAGCCAGGCGGCCAGGCGGCGGTCGCCGCCGTGGGTGTTCTTGCCCAGGGCGAGGGTGCCGTGGCGGGCGGCGCAGGCGGTGATCTGGGACAGGTGGTGTTCGAAGCTTTCGGGGGGATGCGGCCAGGACAGTCCCATGCTGGTGAGGGCGGCGATGCGGTCGGCCGGCAGGGCGTCTGCGGCGTAGAGGGAGCGTTGCTGGCCGATCCACTGGCCCAGGGCCAGGCCGTCGCTGGTGACGTATTCGCTGGGGACGTTCAGGTGATGGTGGCGGGCGTGGAAGGCCTGGGCGGCCTGCAGGCCGTCCTTCCAGAAGGCGTTGTTGGGGGCCTTGTGGGTGCGCAGCTTCAGGATGCGGGTGACCTCACGGGCGCGGTGCGGGCGCGGTGCAAGGGGTTGCGGTCGCGCTTTCAAGCAGGCGCCGAAGCGCTGGTACGCGTTGGTGTCGTAGACGGCGAGGCCGTTGAAGAAGCGCCAGAAGTCTGAGAACGAGGAGGATTCCATTGCCTGTCGGGTGGACTGGCCGGGTGCGATGTAGACGGGGATGAAGATGGAGGCGCACTTGGCCTGGCCCGGGGGTTTGCGCAGGGCCCGACCGATGCTCTGGGCGATGTGGTTGGGGCTGCGGCGCGGATCGGCGATCAGGATGCCGTCGGTGTCGGGGGCGTCGACGCCTTCGCTCAGTACGCGGACGCTGGCGAGCACGGCGCAGTCGTGGCTGTCGGCGGTGCTCCCTGGTGTGTGGACGGAGAAGTGCTCGAACTCGTGAAAGATCTGCTGGCGTCGCCAGGGCGCCTGGTGGCAGTGCAGGGCGTGCGCCCAGGGGTTGCGGATGCCGGTGCGGTCGGCGAGCACGTCGGCGGTCTCGGGCAACGAGGCGACGAAGCCGCGGGCCGCGGCGATCCGGCCGTGGAAGGACAGCACCCGGCGCGCGTCGTGTTCGGCCATGGACATCAGCAGGGCTGCCTGCATCGCGGCGAGGCGCAACCCGTCCTGATGCGGGGTGGGCAGGGGGTCATGGAGAATGCCGCGCAGCATGCTGTCGTGGACTTCCGGCACGATGAGCTGGTAGTCGGCGAGGATGCCGCGTTCGATTGCCTGGGCCAGGTCCAGGTTGTAGACGACGGGGCCGTAGATGGTGGGGTCGTCCATCGAGGCGAGTCGTTCGATCCGGGTGCGCGCCTTCGGGTTGTGTGTGGTGCGCCAGTTGCGGGGCGTGGCGGTCATGTAGAGGCGGTGCGCGGCCGGGATGGCGCGGTCGTCGTGGATGAGCGCCCAGCGTTTGTCCCAGTCGCCGCTGGTGCGGTGGGCTTCGTCAGCCAGGGCGAAGACCCAGGGCGGCAGCCGTTCGCCGCGATGGGCCTCTGCAATGGTGGGCAGGGAGGCGTAGGTGGCGAAGACGGCGATGCGTCCTCCCTCGGCGACACGGCGGGCCAGCACCCGGGCATTTCCGGTGAGCAGCAGATGGCCGCGCAGGCTGCGGTCGTGGACGTTGGGCAGTGAGCACACGCCGATGAGCTGGTCGAAGCCGCCGTCGGCCAGCCAGCGCGCTGCGGTCTGGGTCAGGAGTTCCAGGGTCGGGACGAGGACGAGGACGGGGCCGCGCTCAGCGAAGTGCTCCGCGACCCGCTTGCCGATGAGAGTCTTGCCGGTGCCGCAGGCGGCGATGATGGTCGCGGCCGCATGCCGCGTCCCGCTCAGAGCGTCAACTCCCGCGGCGACGGCTTCTCGTTGATGGGGGCGCAGCTCAACACGGCCGGACATGTGATGCGCTGACTCCCTCGTGGCGGAACTCCGTGCTCGCAAGGCACCTTCACCAGCCTGTTTGCAGTGGAAAGCCTGGCAGCTTGCCAGCAGGGTCCGGCCGGCACTGACCGAAGCTGCTCTTTCTTTTCTTCGCGCATGCGTAAGAGATCGCCTTTGTGACCGGGTGTGCGCCAGGTGGGACCGTTTCGTCAGTCTGGGCTGCTTGCCGAGGGGCGGCGGGAGTTGAATGAAGCCGCAGCTGGACATCCCGGAAGGAGCGCCTTCGTGGCGGAGCAGCGGGACCCATGGCTCGGGCGGCGCCGGATGCACCTGCGGCTGCGGTTTCTGCAGGGCGAGTCCACCGGCTCGTACGTGACGCGGCTGGCTGCCCGCAACAACCGCCCCGTGGAAGAGGTACTGCGGAGCATGGGCACCGGCCCCGTGCCGATCGATCCCCAGTACACCGAGATGTATGTCAGCCGCTACGCGCGCGAGCGGCTGGCCACCCTGGCCGGTCACACCGTCGCCGAGATGCAGGAGCGTCTGATCGGGCTGCGCGACGAATTCCTCATGCCCAAGAACGCCAAGAATGCCAAGGACGACTGGGAATGGCCCTGGGACGCGCGGGCCGGCTACATCGTGCAGGCCTGCTCCCTGTGTGCGGCGCGCCGCGGCACCCGCTCGCACGCCTGGCTGATCCTTGCAGACCCCTGGCAGGTGTGCCTGCGCCACCAGCGCTGGACGGACAACTCCCGCAGCACCAAGCACCCGTACATCGATCTCCGCGAGCTCGCGGTAGTGGTGCGCGCGCAGCAGCGCCTGACCCGGATCCGCAAACGCCTGGGCCCTGCCGGACGGTGGGTGTTCGCGGACGCCTGTTCCATCCTCGTGCGCTCTGGGTATCTCGAGGACCCGGCACAAACAAAGCAGTGGGGTGTCCTCGCGGCGGAGCTGGGCGAGCAGCGGGTGCGGCCGCTGGCGCAGTTCAGCCGGCTTTCCCTGCTGACCCGGGACCTGGCCTGGCTTGAGGTGCGCCGCCTGAACGGCGTACTGGGCAGCACCGAGTACCAGGACTGGCTGCCGCGGACAACGAGTCGGCACGGCTACCGGTTCATCGAGCCACTGACCGTCTGGCACCGTCAGCACCTGCCCCTGCAGGAGGGCATTCCGCAGCTTTTCAGTGGGGAAGTGCCCGCAAGCGTCGACGTACGAAGGGCGACAGGTCATGCCGTGCCCTCCCCTTTGGCGCCGGTGGAGAAGCTGACATGCCTGCCGTGGGTGCGCATGCCCAACTCGATGGACCGGCTGTTCCTGTAGTCGTCCGCGCCGCGTACGCCTTCTGTGGCATTGGCTGATCAACGCCCGGTGAATCTCCGGCAGCAGGCAAACGCCGTCAAGGAAAACAAGGGCATCTGCATCCTTTCGAGTGAACTCCTGCGGCTGTGTTCCACGAGGCCGCAAGAGGCCCGGAGCCTGGGGGACATCTGCCGCGCAGCACGGCACGGCGCGGCATGAGGGGAGCAGCAGCTCGTGGACTTACAGGTGCGCTACCGCGACGACATGGGCCGCGAGCGCCTCAGCACTCCACGGGCGTTGCGCGGACTTTCGGTGGAGGAATGGCCGGTGCTGCACGAGCAGCGTGCCTACCGGGGGCGGAAGTCGAAGGTGCGCCAGTGGTGGTCGTCGACCACCAAGAAGGACGTCAGCTGCCGGTCCCGGGAGCACGCGTACGCGGCCATGTTCCTCGACCGCGATCCGCGCATCGGCTACCTGGCTGCGCCGTCGCTGCAGGTCGAATGGCGTGAGGGTGAGCGTGCGGGGGTGGTGAACCCTGCGTTCATGGCACGCACCGTCGAGGGGCAGCAGATCCTCTATCTGCACTCCCCCGCCGGGAGGAAGCCGGACGATCAGGAATGGTCGGTGGCCCAGGCCGCCGCCGCGCAGGCGGGATGGCAGGTGAATGTCGCCCGCGCCCCGGGCGGCCAGCTGCGCCGCAATGTGTACATCGTCTCGCAGTTCCGTCACGACGAGTTCGCCGACGAGAGCGCCAGGGCCGTCTTGCTGGAGGCTTTCGCCCGGCCTCTGCCGCTGAGCAGGGGCGCCGATGCTGTGGATCTTCCCCCCGGGCAGGGCCGTGCCAGCAGCTGGAACTTGCTGTGGACGCAGGAGCTAACGACGCACTGGGATGAGCCGCTGACCCCCGACAGCACGGTGTGGGCGGCCGGAGCAGCAGTATGAGCGCCTTCCTCTCCCTGCCGGTCGATGCCCCGGACGAGCCGGCCGGGGCGCTCCGGCCGGGGATGATGGTCCGGTGGAAGAGCGGCCGCTATCTGGTGGGCGCCTTGCAGGGTGCCAACGTGCACCTGGCGGCGATGGATGACGGCGGCCAGGACGCGCTGGTGCTGGTCTACATCCTGGTATCCGCCCCGGACTTCGCCGTGCTGAAGGCCGACGGGACGCCGCAGGAGCCGGAAGCGGTGCCGGACCTGTCCGTGCTGGACCGGCTGGACAAAGAACAGCTGGAGCACGTGCGCTGCTGGGAGAAGCATGTCCGGGAGGTGCTGAGCGGCCGCCCTGTCGGCGCCCGCAACGGCGCCTTCACTCCGCGGCACGGCTACGATCCCGCGACCACCACCCGCACCGCCCGCTACGCCCTCAAAGCAACCGAGCTGAAGGCGGCCGGTCTGACCGGGTCGGTCGCCACCGTGCAGCGCAAATGCCTGGCCTACGAAGCACACGGGCTGCTCGGCCTGGTCGACAAGCGGTGGCTGCGCACGGCCACCGTCTACGGGAACGTCGACGAGCGGGTGGTGGCGCTGATCCGCCAGGAGGACAAAGCCCAGCGGGGCGCGTCGGCGGGCACCTTCTCCCGGCTGTACAAACGGGTGCGCGCGGCGCTGCGCCGCGCGCACCCGGACGAGTACCGCGCCCTGATGCCGGCCCGCACCACCTTCTACGACCTGCTTAAGCGGCTGGGGATCTCGAAGGAGTCGCTGGAGGCCGCGCCCGGGCAGGGCAGTGACGCCACCGCCCCGCCCGAGCCTCCCTACCATCCGGCGCCGGTGTCGTTGCTGGGCGAACGCGTGGAGATCGACGGCACCGGGCTGGACGTCCTGGCGCTCGGCGACGACGGGCGTCCCGTGGCAGCTGAGCTGACCTACGCCCTCGACATCCTGAGCCGCAGCTTCATCGCCGGAATGATCGTTCCCAAGTCTTCGGGCCGGAAGAAAGGGCCGGGCAGTCGGCGCCGCGGCGGCCGCAGCACCAAGTCGCTGGATGCCGCACTGCTGCTGGGCCAGGCGATGGCGCCGCTCGCGGCGCGCCCCGGCTGGTCGCCACAGACGCTGGCCGCCCACTCGGACCTGCCCTACGCACACATGCTGGCCGGCGATCCGCGGATGGCCGGCGCCGCGGCCCGGCCGGTCATCCGCCCGAAGACGGTGGTCGTCGACAACGCCAAGATCTTCAAGTCCCGGCACTTCAGGGACGTGTGCAGCATGCTGGGCATCGAGGTGGAGTCCGCCCGCGAGCGCACCCCCACCGACAAGGCGGTCATCGAACGCACCAACGCCTCGGTCAAGAGCATGTTCTCCCAGTTCGTCGCCGGCTACACCGGCAACAAGCTGGCCACGCGCGGCAAGGACGTCGAAAAGGAACGGCTCTGGCCGCTGAACAAGCTGCAGGACATGTGGCACGAGTGGGTGGTCACCGAGTGGCAGCAGCGGCAACACGAAGGACTGCGCTCCCCCTTCCTGCCTTCTCTGATCCTCACCCCGAACCAGATGTATGCGGCGGCGGTGGCCATGGAAGGCGCCGTACCGCGGCCCGTCACACCGGATGAGAGCCGCAAGCTGCTCCTCCAAGCGAAGCGGACCGTCACCCGCGACGGCATCAAGATCGGCAACCGTACGTATGTCAGCCACCGCATCCGGGAGTTCAAGAACCGCCACACCGGCATCAAGGGACAGGGCCGGCGCTGGCCGGTCTACTACAACCCCTACGAGCCCAGCAGGGTGTGGCTGTACGACCACACGGTCGAGAACGACCCCGCCCGCAGCCCGTGGGTGGCCTTCGACTTCAAGTACCAGCACCTGATCCACGATGCCTGGACCCAGTATCTGTGGGAAAAGGCCGCCGACCTCGTCGCCTCTCTCGTCGGCCGGGAAGGCAGCGAGGAAGAAATCGCCCGGGCCGTGGACGATCTCCTGGCCCGCGCACGGCGCGGCCCCTCCACTTCTGCCAAGCCGGTGGCCGCGTTCGTTCCGCAGCCCCTGGAGATCGACGAAACACCGGTCAACCCGTATACGGGGATCACCCGGGCCGAACCCGGCAGCGTGACGCCCGCGCCGTCCCTCAATGTCGATGCCAAGGACCTCTTTCCCGGCCGCCGTGCCGCGCTGGCGCCCACTGCGCCCGAACGTGCCGCCCCGCCTGCGTCGCCGATCCAGGCGCGGCCGCCGCGGCGCCGTCCCGCCTCTGCGGGAGGACAGAGCCTGGGCGGATCAGCCAGCGACATTTTCCGGGAGCTGGCATCGGATCCGCCCGAGAAGCCGCCGTGGCCCGACCAGGACTCGCCACCGCCCAGCCAAGACCCGCAGGAGACGTGATGGACGCTGCGCGCACCGCCCCGAAATCAGCCGCCCCCGCAGCTCTCGCGCGGTGGGCGCCGCTGGATCCCGAACTGCTCACGGTGCGGCAGGGGTTCATGGACTTCGTGCACCGCAAACTCGAGCCTCCGGATCTGCAGGACTGCGCCCCCAAGGGCACGGAGGTCGCCGACACCGACCCGCGGATGATCTATCACGGGGAGATGATCCCCGTCAGCACTCCCGACGTGACCCAGGGGCTGAAGGACGCGCGGCGCACTCTGCGCACCAACCGGTTCCGCCCCACCGGCAAACGCATGAGCATGATCGTCGACGGGTGTGCCGGCAAGACCACGCTGCTGCTCCAGATCGGTCGCGCCTACCAGGGAGTGCTGGAGACAGAACGTCGGCCGGACGATGAGTGGACCCCCGTGGTCTACATCAACGTCCCGCCGCGCCACGAGAGCAACATGGACTGGTCCCTGCCCTTTGCGGACTTCTTCGGCATGGACCACACCATCAACATCGACAAGCGGACCTACCGCAGCACCGACATGACCGAACCGGTCGTCCACGCCATGCGGGAAAGCCGTACCTCCCTGATCCTCATCGACGGCGTCGACCGCATCCACGACAGCGACCTGGCCGCCGCCTTCGACTACTTCGACTGTCTCCAGGCCCGCCTGCGCGTCTCCGTCATCTACAGCGGTCGCGGCGCCACCGACATCGTCAACGAAGGCCTGCACAACCGCCGCCGCAGCGAACGCTCCCGCACCTCCGAGCACTTCCGCAGCAGTCTGCCCGTCATGTGGATCAGCCCTATCCCCCTGCACGCGGGGCAGGAAGGGGGATGGCGGGGCGTGGTGCAACGCTACGACCGCAACCTCCGGCTCTACAACCACAAGCCCGGCGCGCTGCTGGACCTCGAGGAGGAGCTCCACGCACGCACCGGCGGCTACATGGACACCCTCGACCAGCTCATCTGCCAGACCGCCCAGCAAGCCATCGAAGACGGAACAGAAGCCATCACCCAAGAAGCCCTCGACAACATGATCGTCGGCCGCAACGACCCCGACAACGACTGGGATTAGGGAATCCCGGCGCCGGAAGCGACCACCGCAGCACGGCGGGAAGCCGCCGACCGGCTCTTCACTCCGCAGAGGGCTGCAGGCACAAGCCGCCCTCGGGAGGGGCCGACCCTGACACAGAGAGGTGATCATCCTGCAGGAATCGGACGTCATCACCGTACCGGCCGGCGACGGCCCCCAACTGGCGCTGCTGTTCAGCGTGGACAGCGATCCGTTGCGCATCTCCGCGGCACGTCTTGTCGCCCACGCTGACGTGCCGCGGCGACAGTCCACGGTCTGGTGCGCACAGCCGCAGGACAAGCCGCTTGTGGAGCGGGTCGGGAGCCTGCTGCGCAGCGGGCTGGCCGACCTCGCCCCGCGAACCCGCCAGGATGCCGAGCAGTACCTGGCAGATCTCGTCGCCACCGTGAACAGGGACCTCGCCGGACGCCAGCGGTCCGGTGCGGGCTGACTCTGCCGAGTCGGCCTGCCGTACCGCTCCCTTGGAGGTCACGGTCCGTCAAAGGGCAGGCGGTGTGAGGGACGATGCCCGCATGGACAACGATGGGAACCGGTCCGCTGCGGCCGGAGCTCAGATCCCCGCACGGCTGCGTGCCGTCGGACCGGGCTGGCATCCCCTTTTGGAACGCCTGCACGCGCAGCTCACCGTGGACGTGCCCGGTTACCGGGTCACCGACGTGACGGAGAAGCTCGGCGGCTTGGCATCCATGTCGCCACCGACGAGCAGGCTGTGCCCGAGAAGGTGAGGGCGCTGGTGGCGGCATCTGTCGCGGAGGCGGCTGCTACGTGCGAATTCTGTGGGGCAGTCGGCCGACCACGTTCACGCAACGACGCCCCCGGAGGATGGATCAAAACGGTCTGCGACACCTGCCACGCCGACTGGTCCGCCCACAAAATCCTGATCGTGCGGGGTGGCGTACTGCGCCGCCCGGTTTGACTGCGTGGCCCCCATGGCGTCATCCGACGGGTTCGTCCAACCGCAACTCCACCGGTGTGATCCGACCGTGCCGGGCTGCCCAGGCCGCGCCGACCCAGTGGTGTTCGCAGAGAGCCAGGATCACGGCGATGACGCTGTGGAAGCCCAGTTCCGGGTCGCCGAGAAGCTGCCTGTAGGTGGCGGCGTCGCGAGCGCTGGGGACGGGGCGGCTGGTGGGGTGGGTGTGCCACTCACCGACCCAGATGCTGCCGTCGCTCGCGAACGCCTCGTCGGCCAGTGCCTGGGCGTGTGCCAGGTCGCGGAGGAAGTAGGTGGGGGTACGTACGGCGGCGGGGCCGGGGGTTCCGGCGTGGTGGACAGTGACGGTGTCGTGAGTGTGGTGTCCCAGCAGGATGCCTCCGGTCTCTGTGGTGTGGTCAGCCGTGCCCAGTTCGGTGGTGATGACCTGGGCGGCCGGGGCGGTGAGGTGCACGGTGGTGACGGGCTGCTGGGTCATGGTGCTTCGCAGGTGGGGCAGCCGGATCTCGGTGGTGTGGCGGGAAGCCAGCGCAGTTCGGCGCTGTGGCCGAGGTTGAAGGGCGGGGCCCAGTCGGGCTGTCGGCGCAGGCCGAGCAGGGCGTGCTCTCCCGGCAGTCGCTGGTCGGGGTGCCCGGTGCGTTCGAGGACGGTGGCGATGGCGGTTTTGGCCGCGAGCTGGGCGACCAGGTGAAGGTCGGAGCCGACGGCGGTCATCGGCCGGTGACGGGTGCCAGTGCCGTACCCGGCGTCCAGGGCGGGCTCGGGATCGAGGCCGCCTGCCTCGGCGAGGCTCTGGCGCCGGCACGTGAGGCAGCCGTGCCGGGGCCAGGGGCGCAGTCGCAGGATCTCGCCGAGGGCACCGTCCTGCAGAACGCACGCGAGGACCGCGGTGAGGCCTGCGCGGCGGGCCAGGTGTCCGGTGACACGGCGCGGGGCCACCCCGTCTGCCGTGCACACGACGAGGTGGGTGTCCGCGAGGAGGGCTCGGACGTGGTCGGCGTGTTCGATGACGTCCAGGGGCAGAGGGATGACCGCCGTGTCGGGGCGCAGAGAGGCAAGTTCCTCGGCGAGGGCGGTGACTTTGTGTCGGCCGATGTGTTTGCGGGCGCTGGTGTGCCGGACGAGGTTGTGCCAGTCGAGCCGGTCTGGGTCGATGAGGGTGAGATGGCCGACGCCGTAGCCGGCGAGTGCGTGCGCGGTGGCCGAGCCGATGCTCCCCGCTCCGATCAGCATGATCCGCGTGTTCTGCAGCTCTTGTACGGGCCAGTGGTCCTCGAGCTGGCGGATCCCTAGGACGTCGGGCTCGACCGACACGGAGATCGGCTGGGCGCCTTCACGGGTGACGTGCCAGGCGACGAGGTCGGGCAGACCGCTTTCGGGAAAGGCGTCCTTCACTCCGGGGGCGTGGGTGATGGCCACGTAGCCGCCGTCGCCCGGCGTCTTGAAACCGCTGGGCACGGCGTCCTTGAACACGTCCAACTTCATGGACGTGCCACGCCGCACCCGCAGGAGGTACCAGAGCGCGTGGAGTTCACTCTTAGCCTGGTACCAGTAGCCGGTAGGACGGGAGTCGCAACTGGCGAGCAGGCGGGGGGCGGGCGGCGGCTGGTCGACAGAAATGATGGAGCCGCCGCCCTCGGAGATGCCGCCCACCACAGCTAGGTCGTCCGGGTGGCTGATACGCAACGACAGTCGGCCCCACGCGCCCGAGGCGCGGAGTGTGGTCGCGGCGTCCCGTGGGATGAGGATCAGCACGCAAGACCGTCCTGCCCGCCGGTGTCCCGTTCAGGGTGGCCAGTGGTGTCCTCGGGGGGCAGGGGCTGGGCCAGGAAGTGGTCGAGGCTATGGTCGGTGACGATGCCGCTGCCGGTCATCTGCTCGATCGTCTGGTGTTTCATCAGCGCGTACTCGACCCGCCAGCCGGCGGCCTTCAGCAGCAGATCGACAACGGACTCGCGGCCCGTCCATACGTCGTCGCGCAGGAGGCACAGGCTGGCGTCGCCGTTGACGTGCCAGCGATGCTGGGTCCATTCAAACGGTTCGGGCAGCGGGTCGAGGGGGACGAGGCGGGGCGCCACCATGGGGTACGCCTGGCTGTACTCCAGGCGCAGAAGGAGTCCTTCGTCGCCGATCCAGGTGGTGAGGTGCTCGGGCTCGGGCCGGTCGAAAGGCCAGCGGGGCAGCCTGCCTTCCCAGGTTCCTGCTCCGGCGTCGTTCCAGACGAGGTCGGGGAACTGAGCGGTGATCTCGTCGTGGTCGCGGCGAAGCCGGCGTGCTTCGCACGCCCACCAGGTGATGAGCGTGCGGTCATTGGGCGTGTGTGCGGTGGTCATCCCTGGGGTGCGTCCTTGATGGGCCGCGGGGTGATAAGCGCGGGGGTCCCGGTGATCAGCGAGGCGGGCTTGGCCGGTGCGACGGGGGCCGGGAAGTCGTCTCCGAAGATCTCCTGCCACAGTCGCAGCGCGTCGTCGGTGTCGCCCTCGGTCGCGGCCGCGCAGGCCCGCTCGGCGATGTCCCGGGCTTCGGCGAGCGCCTCGGACAGGCCCGTACGGTCCAGGTCCGGCTGGATCTCCCCGCACAGATCGGCCGGGTCCCACACGCCTTCGTTGACCTGGACCGCGGCTGCGGTGAAGAACGTCTTCAGCCCCTCGGACCGGTTGCCGGACCTGGGCATGCAGCTCAGAGCGAGGACTTCCATGACGAGGGACTTGATGCGCCCTTCGACCGGCACGGTGTGCCGCCACTGCTTGAGCACCCTCACCAGCGGCCGGAAGTGGGGCCAGACACTCTGATGATCGGCCACCTGATCGATGAGGTACTCCGGGTCGGCGGGCACCCACCGGGTGTTGAGCTTCTCGGGGATGAGTAGCGAGCCGTCCTCCTGTCGCAGCGCGGCCATGACGTCCACGGTGAAGGCGTCGGGGTCGTCCGGGTCGTCGAGGAAGCACTTGACCGCGTGGTTGCGCAGCAGGGTGTGCCTCACCACGTTGTCGTGGGTACCGCTGCTCTGGCTCAGCAGCCGGTTAACCTGGCCGCGGATGTGCTCGAGGGTCTCTTCCGCGCTCGGCCCGTCGCTCCCCCACTCGGGATGCTCCTCGGGGTCGTACACGGCGATGATGTCCACGTCGTGGATGGGCTTGAGCTGCGTGCTGCGGCTGAGCGAGCCGGAGCCGAACGTCTCCAGGACGTCCGGCTCGCCTCGCAGGGCGGTCTTGAACAGGTCCCGGCGCTCGCGGGCCAGTCTGGTCTTGTCGATGTCTTCGTTGACGGACTTCTGGAAGGCGTCGAATGCCTCGTCGATCCCCATGCGGTGTACCTCCTCGGGCGCGTCGTTCAGCCCGGGTGCACGCCGCGGCCGCCGGCTCCCGGGGGGCGCGGCGGCCACAAGCAGGCATCTATGGCTGCTTGTTCACCACAGTAAGACCCACCACTGACAAACCCGCCTGCACCAGGACTAGATGATCATTTGCCGCGACGTACCCCGCCCATCGGATCCGCGCGCCTTGTGCAGGGGGGAGGCCCCTTCGGGGGCTGCTGCCTCACGCTGAGGAGCCACCAGGTCCGGGCCAGTGTCCACAGGGCTCGAGGCCGGCCGCGGCCGACGGCGGAAGGATGTGGTGGACGGCCAGAGGAAAGATCGCTTTGGCATCCTCGGCGTCTGCGGGCGCGCAGCGGGACACTGCGAGGAGACTTCGACCGGAGGGTGGAGGCACTGTGAGGTGGTATGGGCAGCTGAGGCGGCTGCTGCTCTCCCGGGAAGGCGGTGGCACGGTGCTGATGGCGGCCTCCACGGCCGTCGCGCTCGGTGTCGTACCGAGCATCCTGGAGCAGTGGACCAAGCGGCAGTGGGTGTTTGTCGCGGTCTTCGCCGCCGCCCTCGTCCTGGTTCTGGCGGGATGGGTGCTACAGCGCCCCCGTGGTCTCGGCGTGGTGGTCAGCCTGTACCCGGCGGACCGCACCCAGGCCTCGCGGGTGGTGGCGCTCAAGAACGCTTCCCGCACCGCGCACAGCACGACGCTGGTCATCGATCGCGCGGTCCTGTGGCCCGGCGAGCGCTCTGCGCAGGACCGTTCGGAGGTGGCCGACTTCGTGGCCAGGCTCATCGATGCACAGATTGAGGAGCTGCGAGCGGGCGGCAGAGCGGAGCCCGAGGTCGCGCTGTACGTGCTCGCTCATCTGCAGGACGGCTTCCTTCTTGGCCGGCGCCTGGCCGACGATGCGCAGCTGTCGCTGGCGGTGATGCATCTGTCGCAGCAGGCCGGGCGCTCCGTGGTCCCGGGAGTCGGCCTCGGCAGCTCGCTGCGTACTGCACTCACTGACCAGCAGCGGGCGCAGGTGACCGGACTTCTGGCGGCCCCCACACGCGGCCGTCCGCAGCTGGTGGAGATCCCCGCAGCAGCCGGACAGCAGCGTCACCGGATCGCGCTGATCGTGCGTCTGGCGTCGGCCGGATCCATGGTTGATGACGCACGCCATGTGGCGGTGACCGGGCAGGATTCCTACGGGCCGGGGCACCACACCGGCTACCGCCTCCCGCCCCCGGGCAGCACGGACGGCCCGTGCGGCGCCTATCTCGTCATCGACACCGGCAACGCGTACCTGCCCGACGACCCCGGTGTCTACGCCGTGGTGACCACGTACGTCTAGGAGTGCTGGCAGGCTGCGCGGCAGGAGTGGGCGCAGCGGCTCGGCGGCGCCACCGCGGTGGAGGGGCTGCTGTTCTTCCACGGCCCGCTGCCGATCGCTGTCGCGCTGGGCTGGCTGACGGCCCGTGACCGGATATCTCTGGTCCACCACGACCTGCGGCTGGCACAGGACACGGCCCCGCCTTCGGCAGCGGGATCGTAGCGGTCTGCCGGGCCGTCATGCGTCGATGACGAACGCCTTCTCGTACACCTGGTGCGCGTTGACGTCCTCGTACACGGTGGTCGGGCGCAGCCGGTTCCACCGGTTGCCCAGCAGCAGGGACAGGCCCATGGGGCCGGCCTGGAAGAGGTGGATTCCGGGGTGAGGGCGGCAGGCACGGCGGAGGTGTTCCCGGATGCCGACGGCGAGGGCGTTGGCCGTTGCGGCATCCGGAATGGAATTGTCCTTGGCCCCACCGGGCGGGCGCAGCACCAGCAGCCGGGAGACAGGGATCTGCTGCTCCGTCAGGAAATCCAGCACATCCTGCGCCGGGTCGGTGGCGACCGCGATGGCGACAGCGAGGTCAGGCCCGAGATCAAGGGCGTACTCGTCGACGGCTGGCGGCAGCGGGGCCTCGTAGGGCTCGGCCGATGACCACAGCTGGCCGCGCTGGACCACGGCCAGGTCGGCGCCGGTCACCATGCGGAAGGCCGCACCGACCACGAACGCGGGTGCCAGACGCAGGCTGCCGGTGACGGCAACCGCGGTGGTGCCGGGCGGCATCCGATACGGTGCGGCTTCGATGTCCTCCTGCAGCTGAGCCCAGGTTGCCGGGGCCAGCGGGCGCCTCTTCAGATAGGCCGAGGCGCCTTCGAAGCGCTCCGTCCAGTCCACCGCGTAGTCGGCGTCCTCGGCCATCGGGTCCGGCTTCAGGGTGGCGATGGACACCACCGCGCGTGACGAACCCGCCGCAAGCCGCAGAGTCTGGATCGCCTCCCGGATGTCCGCCAGAGACAACCGGCGCTGTCCGTCGGCGACTTGGCGGGCGACCCAGTCCGCGCCGGCATGCATGGCCTCCTCGTCGAACCGCAGGCCGGCTGCGAACATCAGCATCTGCAGGTGCTCATGAAGATGCATCACGTCCCGCGCCAGATCGAAGCGCAGCACCCGAAGCAGGTCCAGCAGCATCTCCTCGCTCAGCCCGGCGCCGTCGGCCCACCGCGTCCGTGCCTGCCCCTTCTTCGACTTCGGGCCCTGCTGGGCCGCCTTGGGCACCAGCAGCTGGGTTCGGGAGTCCCGCAGCGAGACCAGCGGATCCTCCGCGTCCGGGGACCGGTTGCTCAGCAACGCAAGATCGACCGGTGCACCGTCCTTGGTGAGCTGCTGCCAGGCCTGCGCCATCTTCTGCAGGATCGACGGGCCGCCGCGATCGCTGGGCTTGAGCAGGTAGTCCTCGTTGACCGGGGTGGAGCTGTCCGCCGCGTACTTGACCTGCGTGTAGGTGTGCGGTGGTGCCTGCCGGTAGAGGACGACGTCGTCCAAGTTGCCCGCGTCGTCGGCCTCGACGCCGACCGCCACCACCGGGTTGGGCGCGCGCAGAGCCGCATCGCGTACTGCGGCGACACACCCCTGCCAGGCGACCAGCCACTGGTAGCGGTCCCCTGCAATACGGACGCCCGTCGAGCTCGGGGCGGGTAGGTCAGGCACTGAAACAATCTCCCAGCGTCGGGGCGTCACACGCGCGGCCATCGGCATGCTCAGCAGATCATCGCCGCAAGCGGGGCCGAGCCGAAAGCCTCACACCTACCGGTCGCCGGGCATGCCCGCAGCTCTTGAGCGCACCACGGCCGCTGCTTGCCTTCTTGCCGACTGCTGCGTGCACGCGGAGCGTTTCACACCGCCTCGCAACGCAGGTTCGCAGCCGGATCCGCCCGCCGGATGTGAAGCGTGAAGGGGCACAGTGTTCGCGCCCACCCACCGGCGCGGCACTGGGCCTCCTACCCCCCAGCCGCTGCTGCCTACCGCGTCCGAGAGCACTTGATGTGTGTCCGGGGCAAGGTGCGGTGTACCAGTTCAGAGAGCTCCCATTCCTAGAAGCAGCAGGTCACACGCACCAGTGAGTCGTCCGGCGCTACTGGAGGTGCCGCAGGTCAGAGGCCCTCAAATGACCGACGTGAGTCTCATCCACCACTGGTCGTGACAGCCCGGACGCAGCTGCCGCACCGACGGACAGCACGGACGCCGCAGAGGGATCCGCGTCGCTGATCCGCCTAGGAACCGAGCGGCTGGCGCAGGTCCACGTAGCAGCGCAGCCGTACACCGGGCTGGCCGGGATCGCGCGTGACACGGTCTGCGGTCGCCGTCGCCCACTGTGCGGCGAGAGCATCCTGGAGGGCGAGCGCGGTCGCAGCGTCGGCGGCCGCGACGTCGACGACCACCAACCCGGGCTCTTGCACATGCACTTCGTTGATCTGGTTCATGTACAGCACTACGTCCTGGCGGCGGGCAGGGTTGCGCTGATGCGTCAGCCTCACCCGACCGAGTAGCGGCTGCCCCGGCTCCGATCCTGCGTCAGGTCCCCTATGCCGTGCTGCAGTTCACATGCCCGGACGGCATCAACGGGGGAACAGGCAAGGGCAGTTCGCTGTTCTTGTCTACAGTGGCTGCCGAGGGGACAGTGTCCCCGGGCCTCACCTACAGCCCATGGGGACGATCGTCCGGCTGAAGCCCCATGGAGCCATCCGCCGAGAGGCGACCGCCCTCCGCTCGCCACCACCCACGGCCCCGGCTGGCCTCCCCCGTCCAGCCGGGGCCTTTCTGCTGCCCGGTTCCCGCGCCCGCGTCGCGGCGGCTAGCGGGCGAGCGTCACCGTGACCGGCTCATCTGGACAGCGGCGCAGCGTTTCGGTGAGCGCGGTGCTCTCGGCGGGTCGACGGCCAGCCGGTAGCGGCTCTTGTCAGCCACCCAGTCGGTGGCGTACTGACAGGCATAGCCGGCCGAGGGCGGCATCCAGGTACTGGGGTCCTGGTCGGCCTTGGAGCGATTGGAGGCGGCGGACACCGCGATCAGCGCGCGGGGGTCGTCGAGGTCGTTGGCGTAGGCTTCGCGTTCCTTCGCCGTCCACGTGGACGCCCCGCTGTCCCACGCTTCGGCGAGCGGGACCAGGTGGTCGACGTCGAGCTGGCGCGCGCTGTCGAGGTACTAGTAGGACTCCGTTACGTCTGTCCCGCGGTGCTGTTTGGGGGCATGTTGGGGGTGTGGACGCACATGAAGTGAACC
>NZ_JBXEJE010000074.1:0-31849 GCF_056820935.1 Streptomyces sp. Q2
CAGCGGCTGCGCGACGCCGCCTCCGCGCGCGACGCGGCGGCCCGCCGCTGCACCGAGCTCGACCGTCTGTCCGCGCGAGCCGCCGCGGGAGTACGACGCCTCGCACCGCTGCGCGAGGAGTACGACCGCGTGGCCCGCCTGGCGGGCCTCGCCGCGGGCACCTCGGCGGACAACGAACGCAGGATGCGGCTGGAGTCGTACGTGCTGGCGGCCCGGCTGGAACAGGTGGCCGCCGCCGCGACCGTACGACTCCAGCGCATGTCGTCCGGCCGCTACACCCTCGTCCACTCCGACGACCGCAGCGGACGCGGACGCAGCGGCCTCGGACTGCACGTCGTCGACGCCTGGACCGGCCGGGAGCGGGACACGGCGACACTGTCCGGCGGCGAGACCTTCTTCGCCTCGCTCGCCCTCGCCCTCGGCCTGGCGGACGTCGTCACCGACGAGGCGGGCGGGGTCCGCCTGGACACCCTCTTCATCGACGAGGGCTTCGGCAGCCTCGACGACCAGACCCTCGACGAGGTCCTCGACGTCCTCGACTCGCTGCGCGAACGCGACCGCAGCGTGGGCATCGTCAGCCATGTCGCCGACCTGCGACGACGCATCCACGCGCAGCTGGAGGTCGTGAAGGGGCGCTCGGGGTCGGTGCTGCGGCAGCGGGGCGTCGCATAGCTGCCCGTCCACGACTCGTTCGGCAAGGGTGCGACCTGGTCGGTCCAGCCGTGCGGGGTGCCGACGTCAGCGGCCCAGGGGCCGGCGGGGCAGCGGCGAGGAGTAGACGACGCTCGTGGTCACCGAGCCCAGCGCGCCGATCTTGCCCGAGACCTCTTCCAGGTGGCGCATCGAACTCGCCGTGACCTTGATGACGAAGCAGTCGTCGCCCGTCACGTGGTGCGCCTCCAGGATCTCCGGCGTCGTCGCGACCAGGTCGTGGAAGGGCTTGTAGTTGCCGTTCGGGTAGCGCAGGCGGACGAAGGCCAGGATCGGCAGGCCGAGCCGCTCGGGGTCCACGACGGCCGCGTACCCCTTGATGACGCCGGCCTCCTCCAGCCGCCGTACCCGCTCGGTCACCGCGCTCGGCGACATGGACACGGCACGCGCCAGTTCGGCGAAACTGGCCCGGCCCTCCCGCTGGAGGACATCGAGGATGCGCCAGTCGGTGGCGTCCGGGGAATACACGGTCATGTCCGAGGAATAGCAGTGGAATCCCCGGCCCGGCAAGGCCTACGCCGGGGAATGCCACTTCAGGTCGGCGATCACCGGCCGTAGATTTCCGGTCACGGAGAACGACCACGGAAAGGGCCTCGACATGACCGCCACCCCCACGACGACCGCCGACAACCCCGTCCTGCGCGTCGCCCCCGCCACTCCGGCCGCGGCCGCCGCCCACTTCCGGGCGAGCCTCGTCTTCCACGCCGACGTGTCCGACGTCGCCGCCGCGCTCGCGGCCGACGGCGAGCCCGGCTTCGTCGTCCTCGACTCCCGCTCCACCGAGTCCTGGGACCAGGGCCACGTGCCGGGCGCGGTCCACCTGCCGACCGCGCTCATCCCCGAGCAGGCCGACCGGTTCCTCGACAAGTCCGTGCCGGTCGTGACGTACTGCTGGGGTCCCGGTTGCAACGGCGCCACCCGCGCCGCCCTCGCGCTCGCCGAACTCGGCTACCAGGTCAAGGAGATGCTCGGCGGCTTCGAGTACTGGGCGCGTGGGGGCTTCGAGTACGAGACCTGGCAGGGCCGCGAGCGGCGCGACGCCGATCCGCTGACCGCGCCCGTGGACGCGGACAACTGCGGCTGCTGAGGCCGCAGTCCGGTGCACTTTGCGGGAGTGTAGGTTCTGGCGCATGGTGCGATACGCGGAGCCGGGCACGGTGGAGTGGGTCGAGTCGGGCGGCGGTCCGCTCATAGCGGTGCCGGAGACGGTCCTGCCGTTCTGGGCGGGAGCCGACGGGGACGAGACGGCGTCCGACTACGACCGGGCCTGCGAGGTGGACGGCTTCATCGGTCTGCTGCCCGTCGGGGACAGCGCCGCGCTGGTGTTCGGCGACGATCCCGCCTCCACCACCTACCTGCCGGACCACCAGACCTTCGTACGGTGGTCCGCGGCCGACTCCGAGGCCGCGCTCCTCGCGGCGGTGCCGACGGCGCTCGACGCGGCGGCATGGGAACCGGAGGTGCTGTGGAACGTGCCGGGCGCGGTACTTCTGTTCGACGCGGCCTGGCCCGGCACCGGCTCCGTACACGCCGATCACGTCAGGGTCGTACTCGACCCGGGCCGCTACGCCGTGCGCGCGGCCCACGTGCGGCCGGGGCCCGAGACCTGGCTCGGCCTCGTACAGCTGCGGCGGCTGCCGGACTGATCCGCGGCTGGGGTCCGGCGACTCGTACAACTCGTACCTGTCGAAGGACCACCCTCGACTGTCACACCGCCGCCCGCCTCATCGCGTCGCTCGCGACCGACGAGGCGGGCTGGATCACCGACAACGTGAACGACTCGGTGGCCGGCGCACGGCGCTGACGCCTCGCAGGGCTACAGCTGCGACAACTCGTCCACCAGGTCGTCAAGACCCAGCGAGCCCTGCGAAAGAGCCGCCATGTGCCAGGACTTGAGGTCGAAGGCGTCGCCGTGCCGCGCGCGGGCGTTCTCCCGGCCGAGCAGCCAGGCCCGCTCGCCGAGCTTGTAGCCGATGGCCTGCCCCGGGATCGTCAGATAGCGGGTCAGCTCGCTCTCCACGAAGTCCGCCGGACGGCTGCTGTGCGCGCCGAAGAACTCCTGCGCCAGTTCGGGCGTCCAGCGCTCGCCCGGGTGGAACGGGGAGTCCGCGGGGATCTCCAGCTCCAGGTGCATGCCGATGTCCACGATGACCCGGGCGGCCCGCATCATCTGCGCGTCGAGGTAGCCGAGCCGCTGCTCCGCGTCGGTCAGGAAGCCGAGCTCGTCCATCAGCCGCTCCGCGTACAGCGCCCAGCCCTCCGCGTTGGCGCTGACCATGCCGATGGAGGCCTGGTAGCGGGAGAGGTCCTTGGCCACGTGCGCCCACTGGGCGAGCTGGAGGTGATGGCCGGGGACGCCCTCGTGGTACCAGGTCGACACGAGGTCGTAGACCGGGAAGCGGGTCTGGCCCATCGTCGGCAGCCAGGTGCGGCCGGGGCGTGAGAAGTCCTCCGACGGGGGCGTGTAGTAGGGGGCCGCCGCGCCGCCGGGCGGGGCGATCCGGGACTCCACCTTCCGGACCCGCTCGGCGAGTTCGAAGTGCGTGCCGTCGAGTGTTTCGATGGCCTGGTCCATCAGGCCCTGCAACCAGTCGCGGACCTCGTCGACGCCCTCGATGTGCTTGCCGTGCTCGTCGAGGTGGGCCAGCGCCACCCACGGGGTCTCGGCGCCGGGCAGGATCTTCTCGGCCTCCTGCCGCATCTCGCCGAGCAGCCGGTGGTACTCGGCCCAGCCGTACGCGTACGCCTCGTCCAGGTCGAGGTCCGTGCCGTTGAAATAGCGCGACCAGCGGGCGTAGCGCTCACGGCCCACCGTGTTCGGGGCGCCCTCGACGGCCGGCGCGTACACCACGCGCATCCAGTCCCGCAGCTCGGCCACGGCCGCGGTCGCCGCGCGGGCGGCCTCGTCGAGTTCGGTGCGCAGCGAGTCGGGGCCGGCCGACGCGAAGTCCTCGAACCAGCCGCGGCCCTTGCCGTCCGTGTCGGCCCACTCGGTGAGCTGCTCGACGAAGGTGGCCGTCGGACGCGGGCTCGCGTACAGCTTGCGCTCCAGGCCCAGCGTGAGGGACTCACGGTAGCCCGCCAGGGCGGTGGGCACCGCGCGCAGCCGCTCGGCGACCGCCGTCCAGTCCTCGTCGGTCTCCGTCGGCGTGACCGTGAAGACCTCCCGCACCGAGTGAGCGGGCGTGGCCATGTTGCCGACCGAGCGCAGCCCCTCGTCGGCCTCGTGCACCGCCAGTTCCGCGGTGAGCCGCTCGCGCAGCAGGCGCGCGCACCGGCGCTCGATGTCACTGTCCGCGCCGGGCTGCCGCTCGGCCTCGTCGAGCCGCGCGAGCGTGGATCGCTGAAGGTCCGCGAGTGCCTCCTGGCCCGCGGGCGAGAGGTCGGGCAGCCTGCTCGAACTCTCCTTCACGCCGAGATACGTACCGGTGACCGGGTCGAGGGCGATGAGCTCGTCGACGTACGCGTCGGCGACCTCACGGGGCAACGGGCTCTTGGTCTCAGACATGGGGACCATCCTCGTACGACGGGTCGTCGCACGTCACCCGGATTGAGCCGAGGGCGTATCGGGAGGCAGCAGGGGCCCGCAGTCCCACTGCTGGAAGATCAACCGGGTCTCCACGCGGGCCACTTCGCGCCGGGACGTGAACTCGTCGATGACCAGGCGTTGCAGGTCGGTCATGTCCGCGACGGCCACATGGACGAGGTAGTCGTCCGGGCCGGTGAGGTGGAAGACGGTCCGGGACTCCGCGAGCGCCCGGATCCGCTCCACGAACGGGCCCACCAACTCCCGCCGGTGCGGCCTGACCTGCACGGACAGCAGCGCCTCCAGGCCACGGCCCAGCTTGGCGGGGTCGAGCCGGAGCTGATGGCCGAGGATGACGCCCGCGCGGCGCAGCCGGGCCACCCGGTCCAGACAGGTCGACGCGGCGACCCCGACCTGCGCGGCGAGGTCCCGGTAGGTGGTCCGGGCGTCGTTCTGCAGCAGCCGCAGCAGATGCAGGTCCACCGGATCCAGTACGACAGATTCGGGCATCGGCCGAACGTAGCACGGGGTTCCACCTCTGTGACCCGTCCGCTGTTCACCCTTGCGTCATGGACACAGCGAGCAGGGAGGCGTCGTCGTACGACGCCGCACGCACCGCCACGAGAGCACTGGCCACCGAGGCCGTCCACGCCGGCCGCGACGACCTCGCCCGGCAGGGACTGCACGCCCCGCCGATCGACCTGTCCACCACCTACCCCTCATACGACAGCCGCGGTGAGGCCGCCCGTATCGACGCCTTCGCGACCACCGGCGCCGAGCCGGAGGGCCCGCCGGTCTACGGGCGGCTCGGCAACCCGACCGTCGCCCGCTTCGAGACCGCCCTGGCCCGACTGGAGGGCACCGAGGCCGCGGTCGCGTTCGCCAGCGGGATGGCCGCGCTGAGCGCCGTCCTGCTCGTACGGTCCTCCCTGGGCCTGCGCCACGTCGTGGCCGTACGCCCGCTGTACGGCTGCAGCGACCACCTGCTCACCGCGGGACTGCTCGGCTCCGAGGTGACCTGGACCGACCCGGCCGGGATCGCGGACGCGCTGCGGCCGGACACCGGCCTGGTGATGGTGGAGTCCCCGGCCAATCCCACGCTCGCCGAGGTGGACCTGAGAGCCGTCGCCCACGCCTGCGGCTCCGTGCCGCTGCTCGCGGACAACACCTTCGCCACGCCCGTGCTCCAGCGCCCCGCCGGGCACGGCGCGCGGCTGGTGCTGCACAGCGCGACGAAGTACCTCGGCGGGCACGGGGACGTCATGGCCGGGGTCGTGGCCTGCGACGAGGAGTTCGCCGGGCGGCTGCGGCAGGTCCGGTTCGCCACGGGCGGTGTGCTGCATCCGCTGGCCGGCTATCTGCTGCTGCGCGGTCTCGCGACCCTGCCGGTGCGGGTACGGGCCGCGTCCGCGAACGCCGCCGAACTCGCCCGACGCCTCGCGGCCGACCCGCGCGTCGGCCGCGTCCACTATCCGCGCATCGGCGGCGCGATGATCGCCTTCGAGGTGGAGGGCGACCCGCACGAGGTGATCGGCGGGGTCCGCCTGATCACTCCGGCCGTGAGCCTGGGCAGCGTCGACACCCTCATCCAGCACCCGGCGTCCATCAGCCACCGCATCGTGGCCGCCGAGGACCGGTGGGGCGCCGGCGTGAGCGACCGCCTGCTGCGGCTGTCGGTGGGCCTCGAGGACGTCGAGGACCTGTGGGAGGACCTGGACCGGGCGCTGGGTGAACGGTCCGACACCGTCCGTCGAACCGTCCACCCGGCCGGAGAGTCCGCGGCGCCTAGTCCCGTGCGGTCTCCTCGCTGAACTCCCGCTCCCGCTCCTGCTCGTACGGCGACCGGGCCGCGACCGAAGCCGTGTCCAGGCGGGCCGTGATCACCAGGGTGCCCTCCTCGATCTGGTAGTCGAGGGGGAGCCCCAGGCCCCGCATCGCGGCGACCATGCCGGTGTTGGACGCCTGCGTCACCGCGTACACGCTCGCGCAGCCCGCCTCGACGGCCATCGCCACCAGCCGGCCGAGGAGCTCGCCGCCGATGCCGCGCCGCTGCCAGGCGTCCTCGATGAGCAGCGCGACCTCCGTCTCGTCCCCGTCCCACATCAGATGCCCGAGCCCGACGACGCGCCCGGAGGCGGTCCGCACGGCGAGCGTCCGGCCGAAGCGAGGGCTGAGCAGGTGGTCGAGGTAGCGGTCGGCGTCACGGACCGGTCCGTGGTACCGCATGCCGAGGGTCCGCTGCGAGCACCGCTCGTGCATCGCCCTCGCTGCCTCCAGGTCACCCGTGTCGGCCCGGCGCACGGTGATGTCACTGCCCTCGGGGAGCGTCAGCACGTCGTGACTGCGCGGCACCCGCGGGCCGAGCCGCGCGTCCAGCTCCACCAGGGCCCGCACCCGCGCGAACTCGGTCGGCGTGAACGGCAGGTACGGCCGCTCCACGGTGATCACTCCGCCTTCCGGCGCCCGAAGCCGCATGACGGTGTCCTCCAGGACCCCCTCCGCGGGCACCGTCTCCGGCCCTTCACCCCCACCGGCCACCGGCTTCGCGGGCTGCGAGCGGATGGTGCACCGGCCCAGCAACTGCCGCAGCGCGAGCGGCAGTTCCGCCGCGTCCAGGGCCGTGCGGGCGGCCAGGCCCAGGACCCGGGTCGGCGCGTCCACCAGGTCGTGGGCGTCCGCCCGCTCGATCCAGGTGTCGCTGCCGCCGGCCAGTGCGACCGCTCGGGTGATCTCGCCGCCCGCGAGGTCGCCGGGCGCGCGCAGCAGGAACTCGTCCACGGTGCCGTCGGCCAGCGGGTGCGTCTGCAGGCTGAGGATGTCGACCCGCTGCCCGGCGAGAGCCGTGCACAGGGCGGCCAGCGAGCCCGGTGCGTCCTGCACCGTGGTCCGCATCCGCCACAGCGTGCTCTCCCCGGCCATCGGGCCCGCCGTCGCCGACGCCTGGTCGGACGGCCCGGCCTGCTGCTCCGTGAGCGGCGGCCGGGCACCGGTATCGCCCGTCGGGGGTGCGTGACCGTGGCGGCGTGCCCACCATGTGTGGAACCCGGCGGTGGCGATCAGGACGACCGCCGAGACCGCCAGCAGCGCGGGGCCGTCGGGCCCGTGCCCGACCAGGTTCGCCACGGCGTCCGCCACCGCCACGGCCGTGAACAGGGCGGCGAGTTCGATCACGTCGCGCCGCCAGTGGTGGACGAGGCGACCGTTCTTGGTGCGCGTCACATCGGACACTTTTCGAGTCATGCGGCCACTGTGGAGGAACGGTGTTGCGTGATCACGAACGCTTTGTGACTGATCGGTAAAAGATAGTTCCGTACCTTTTGTTTTTCTTTACACGATTCTGATGTGGCCTTTGCCGGCAGTGGATGGCCGTTACTGTCCGACCCGGCCCGGCTGAAGCACCTGTGTGAACAACACGGTGCCGTCCTGTTCCCGTAGCCGTACCGTCATCTCTCCGCTGGCCCCGTCGATGTCGACCTCGCCGAAGAACTGGTACCCGCCCGCCGGAGAGACATTGGCCGTGGTGGGCGCCTTGACGAAGACGCGGTCCGGGCCGAACGTGCCGTCCAGCGCGTTCGCCGGGAAGGCGCCCGCGTTGAGCGGTCCGGAGACGAACTCCCAGAACGGCGCGAAGTCCTTGAACGCGGCCCGCGACGGGTCGTAGTGCTGGGCCGAGGTGTAGTGGACGTCGGCCGTGAGCCAGACCGTGCCGGTGATTCGCCGGTGCTTGACGAACCGCAGCAGTTCGGCGATCTGCAGCTCCCGGCCGAGCGGCGCGCCGGGGTCGCCCTGCGCGACCGCCTCGAAGTTCGGCTTGCCGTCTGTGCCGTCCGGCACGACCAGGCCGAGCGGCATGTCCGAGGCGATCACCTTCCACACCGCCCGGGAGCGGGCCAGCTCGCGCTTGAGCCACTCGAGCTGCTCGCGGCCGAGGATGCCCTGCGGGTCGGTGGTCTGCTCGTCCGGCGAGTTCGCGTCGCGGTAGGTGCGCATGTCCAGGACGAAGACGTCCAGGAGGGGGCCGTGATGCTGCACCCGGTGGACCCGGCCGTCCGGGCGGCGCAGTGTCGAGATCGGGAAGTACTCCGAGAAGGCCCGCCGGGCGCGGGCGGCGAGCACGTCGACGTTCTTCTCCGTGTACCGGGTGTCGGCGAGGATCTCCCCGGGGAACCAGTTGTTGGTGACCTCGTGGTCGTCCCACTGGATGATGGAGGGGACCTGGGCGTTGAAGCGCCTGAGGTTCTCGTCGAGCAGGTTGTAGCGGAAGTTGCCGCGGAACTCCGCCAGGGTCTCGGCGACCTTCGACTTCTCCTCGGTGGTGATGTTCCGCCAGGTCCGCCCGTCCGGCAGGGCCACGGTCTCGGTGAGCGGGCCGTCGGCGTAGATGTTGTCGCCGCTGCAGAGGAAGAAGTCCGGGTCGAGGGCGCCCATCGCCTGGTAGACGCGGTAGCCGCCGAGCTCCGGGTTGATGCCCCAGCCCTGCCCCGCCAGGTCGCCCGACCACACGAACCGCACGCCGTCGCGTCGCCTGTCGGACGCCGTACGGAAGGTACCGGCCACCGGCTCGCCGGTGCGGCGCGGGTCGTCCGGGTCGGCGAGCAGCACGCGGTAGTGGATCTGCTCGCCCGCCGGCAGTCCGCGCAGCCGGGTCGTCCCCGTGAAGTCGGTGTCCACGCCGAGCAGCGGCCCGTGCCATCTGCGCGCGTTGCGGAACGACTCGGTGGCGGACGTCTCCACGACCATCCGCGCCGGACGGTCGGAGCGCACCCACACGAGCCCCGAGTCGCTGGTGACGTCTCCCGTCTGCACGCCCCAGCCCGCCCCGGGGCGCCCGGACAGCGCGAACGCGGGCGCCGCGCCGACGGCGGGGGACAGGGTCAGGGCCGCCGAGGCGGCGAGGGAGCCGCGCAGGACGCTGCGGCGGCCCGGGAACGGACGGTGGGTCATGGATGCGCCTCCGGGGACGGGTTCCGGCCAGTGTGCAGTGACACAACTACTGGCACGGCGCAGCCCACACGGAAACCACGAGTGAACACGGGGACAACTGACCGCGGGACAACTGACCGCGGGACAACTGACCGCGGGACCGCGGGGCGGCCGGCCCCGGGACAACGGGCAACTGACTGCGGGACGGGGCGACCGGCGCCGTCGGCACAGCCGGGAGGACCCGGACGCAGGCCAACGGCCCCGGCCGCACGGCGAGTCGCACACCGTCCGTGCCGGACGCGCTCGTCGGCCACGGCCCGACGCGGTGAGGGGGAGTCGAGTCGTACCCGCGGTGCGGCCGGGTGGCAGACCGCCTCCCGGCGCACCGGAACCGGAACCGGAATGAGCCCCTCAGCGGCTGCCGTCGAGGATGACGCGAGCGACCAGCGCCGGGTCGTCGTTCATCGGGCAGTGGCCGCAGCCGGGCAGCCGCACCAGCCGGGCCCGGGGGATGATCTGCTTGGCGCGTACGCCCTGGCGTCGGATGAGGAGACGGTCCTTCGTGCCCCACGCGAGGGTGACGGGAATGCCGGGAACGTCGTCGGTGAACTGGACGCTGGTGCCGGCCCGCAGGGTCTCGGCGAACCCCGTCGCCCGCGCCAGCGCCAGCGTCTCGGCCACGACGGCCTCCGGTGAACGGCGGGTCGGACGGGCGTAGATGGTGCTCGTCAGGGCCGCGCGTCCGGCGGCCGTGCGCGCCAGCTGCTCGACCATCGGGAGCGGCATCCGCTCGGCGATCCGCCGCATCGCGAGGAGAACGCCGAAGGCGTAGCGCCGCTCGGCCTGTGACCAGAACCCGGCCGGTGACAGGGCGGTGACCGACCGCACGAGCCGGTCGCGGCCGAGCTCCAGGGCGAGCAGACCGCCGAGCGAGTTGCCCGCCACGTGCGGCCGGTCGAGCTCCAGCGCCTCGCAGAAGGCGCCGAACACCGAGGTGGTCGTGGCCAGGTCGTACGCGAGGCCCTCGGGCAGACCGGGGGAGACCCCGAATCCGGGGAGGTCCACGGCGATCACGTCGCGCTCGGTCGCGAGGATGTCCACGATCGGGTCCCAGGCCTGCCGGTGGTGGCCGATGCCGTGCAGCAGGAGCAGAGGTTCGCCGCGGCCCGCGCGCGTGTAGGAGACGGTGACGGGCCGGGGTCCCCGGGGGGAGGGCACTTCGAAGGAGACGGTGGTGGACATGGGGCTGCTCCTCGACCGGTGGGGCTCGTTGACGAACGCGACGGTAGAGCTTGTCAGCAATTGCTACCGGCGGGTAGCCCCCTGTGGGCTCTTGGGGCGGCGCGCCACCGGGGCCACCTGGACACGACCGCGGGCGTCCGCTGGGATGGAGCCGTGACCGCCGACACCGTGACCGACGTCTTCGAAGAGCACCGCCCCGTCCTCCTGGGCGTCGCCTACCGCATGCTCGGGCGGGTGGCCGACGCGGAGGACGTGGTGCAGGAGGCCTGGCTGCGCTGGTCGGGCGCCGACCGCACCGAGGTGCGCGAACCACGCGCCTATCTGGTGCGCATCACCACCCGCCTCGCCATCGACCGGCTGCGCCAGGTCAAGGCGCGGGGTGAGACGTATGTCGGCCCGTGGCTGCCGGAGCCGTACGTCACCGACTTCGGGGACACCGTGCCCGACACCGCGGAGCGGGCGGTGCTCGCCGACTCCGTCTCCCTGGCCGTCCTCGTCGTCCTGGAGTCGCTGTCGCCGCTGGAACGCGCGGTGTTCGTCCTGCGGGAGGCCTTCGGCTACCCGTACGCCGACATCGCCGCCATGCTGGAGCGCGGCGAACCAGCCGTGCGGCAGCTCGCCGGGCGGGCCCGCAAACACGTCGAGGAGCGCCGGCCGCGCTACGAGGTCGACCCCGTCCAGCGCCGTGATCTCACCGAGCGGTTCCTCGCCGCCGCCGGCGGGGGCGACCTGGAGGGGCTGATGTCGCTGCTCGCCCCCGACGTCCGCCTCGTGGGCGACAGCGGCGGCAAGGCGAAGGCCCCGCTGCGGGTCCTGGAGACGGCCGACAAGGTGGGCCGCTTCATCCTCGGCACCGCCCAGAAGGGCGTTGCCGACGTGTCCTTCCGCTTCCTGGAGCTCAACGGGGGCCCCGCGATCCTGGTCCTGTCAGGCGGCAAGCCTGATTCCGTCTTCCAGCTGGACGTCCTGGACGGGCGCATCCAGTCCGTCTACATCATGCGCAACCCGGACAAACTGCTATCCCTGGCGGCCCTCTGAGACTCGGCGTTCGGCCCGCCGTACGAACGCCTCGTGAACGCTGCCCGGCCCCTCCGTCATCCGTTGAGCCAGGGATCGAGGATTGGTCTTGACCAAGGGTGGGGGCCGTCCTATGGTCGCAGAGAAGTGCAACAACCTTTAATAAACAAGGGCGCCAAAACGCCGCCGGATCACGGCGATTGCGGAGGACAGGGTGGGGACCACGCAGTTGGAAACGGTGCCGGAACCGAAGTACTGGCATCTCAAGACCGTACTCAGTGAGGCACTGGACACCGAGTTCACGGTGGGCGAGATCCTGCCCAACGAGCGCGATCTCGCCGCCCGCTTCGGCGTGGCCCGCGCGACGCTCCGTCAGGCCCTGGAACAGCTCGAACTGGAAGGCCGCCTCCAGCGCCGTCGCGGCGTCGGTACGACGGTCGCCCCGCCGCGCGTGGGCGTCGCCGTCGGCACGGAACAGCACGCCTGGCCGGGCGCGGCCGGCGACGACTGGCAGCCCGTCGACTCCGCGCCCCAGGTGCCGCCCGCGGCCGTCGCCGCCGTGCTGGAGACCGGGGCCGACGAGCCCGTCCACGTGGTGCGCCGCTCCCGTACGACCCACGGTCAGCCCGTGGCCGCCGAACTGCTCTACGTCGCTCAGTCGGCGGTGCCCGACCTCTCGGCCATAGACGCGCCCGCCGGAGCGGCACGCGCGCGTGCCGTGCTGCGCGAGCTGCAGCGCCTGGAGCTGGACGGCCAGGAGAGCGCCGTCGAGCTGGGCTCCGCCCGCGCGGACGACGCCCGGCAGCTGGACCGGCTCCCCGGGGCGCCCGTCCTCGTGGTCACCACCCGTTACCTCGCCGAGGGCCGTACGGCCGCGGTCTCCGTCGCCACGTACCGCGCGGACACCTGCCGGCTGACCTTCGGGGACTCCGGCGGTGTGGAGATCCACCAGGGCCCGGAGCGCCGGGCGTCCTGACCGTCGTCGTCGTGCCCCGCGTCGAGCGCCCCGGAGCCGTTTCCGGGGCGCTGTTCCATGCCGGCGGCCCTCAGCGGCGCGCCGTCATCGTGCCCTCCACCGCGAACAGTTGCTCCTCCACATGGTCGAGCGCCAGCCGCAGCGCGCCCGTCGCCACGGCGGCCTCGCCCAGGAGCGACAGAGCCACCTTCGGGGGCCGCAGGCAGTAACGCGCCAGCTCGCGGCGCAGGGGTTCCAGCACGCCGTCCAGGCCGGCGGCCCAGCCGCCGACGACGACCAGCTCCGGGTCGAGGGCCAGCACGAGCGCCGCCACGTCGTGGACGAGCCGCTGGATGAAGCGGTCGACGGCCGCGCGGGCCCGCTGGTCGCCCTCGCGGGCCTGCGCGAAGACCTTGGCGACGGCCTGCTCGTCCAGCGGGTGCAGGGGCTTGTCCGTGGTGGACAGCAGTGTCTCCGGAGTGACCTCGCGCCCCAGCAGGTGCAGGGCGCCGATCTCGCCGGCGGCTCCGCCGTAGCCCCGGTGCAGCTGCCCGCCGATCAAGGCGCCGGCGCCCGGGCTCAGCCCGGCCAGCACGAACACGACGTCGTCGGACTCGATGGCGGAGCCCTTCCAGTGCTCGGCGACCGCCGCGGCGTTGGCGTCGTTCTCGACCAGGACCGGGCACTTGAAGGAACGGCTCAGCCGCTCGCCCAGCCGCAGCCCCGTCCACTCGGGCAGCGCGGTCCCCAGCCGAACCGTTCCGTCCGCCTCCACGATCCCCGGCGTGGCGACTCCCACGGCCCGCAGGGAGCCGCGCGCGATCCCGGCCCGGCGCAGCAGTTCGGCCACCGCGGTGCGTACGCGTTCCAGACGCTCGTCCGCCGAGGCCGTCTCGTCGACGTCCTTGGCCTGCGCGCCGATGATCCGGCCGTCCAGGTCGGACAGGAGCACGGCGATGCGGTGCGCGCCGATCTCCAGACCCAGCAGATGACCCGCCTCGGCCCGGAACCTGAACCGGCGCGCGGGCCGCCCCTGACGTCGTACGACGCTCTCGTCGGCCGCCTTCTCGACGACGTAACCCGCCTCGATGAGCCCTTCGACGACACCCTCGACGGTCGGCCGGGACAGTCCGGTCACCCGGGTGATCTCGGTCAGCGTCGCGCAGTCCGTGGCGCGCAGCGCGTGCAGCACCACCGCGGAATTGATCCTCCGCAGCAGCGAGGGATCCCCGCCGGTCAGCCGCCCCAACGTCCGTCCTCCCAGCTCGTGCGCGTGTTGGCCGGATCGTACTCGGCGCGGCGGACCCCGGCGAGTGCCGGGCCACACGAGAGGCCCGCCCGGCTCCACCGACCGGTTCCGGTCAGCGGTCACTTCGGCCTCGGCGACGGGTTGAAGGTGGTCGTCCGCCCAGCCCGGCGGCGGTACGGGTCGGCGGGGCGCTTGGGCCCCTTGACGGGTTCTGCTCAGCCGGGCGCTGGGCCCCTTGACGGGGTCAGGTCAGAGGGCAAGGCCCGGGTCCATCACGGGGTTGAGGGCCGTCGTCCGCCTCGCCCACCGACGGGTTCCGGAGGTCAGCCGGGTGCCACGAATCCCGACTCGTACGCCGCGATCACGGCCTGCGTACGATCCCGCGCGCCCAGCTTGGCCAGCACGGCGCTCACGTGGGACTTCACCGTCTCCGTCCCCACGACCAGCCGGGCGGCGATCTCCGCGTTCGACAGCCCCCGGGCCATCAGCCGCAGCACCTCGGCCTCCCGCTCGGTCAGCTGGGCGCGCTCCACCACGGCTCGGGCCGCGCGGTTGCCGCCGTCCTCGCCGTACTCCGCGGCGAGCTGCCGCACCGAGGCCGGGAACAGCAGCGACTCGCCCTCGGCGACCAACCGCACCGCGTGCACGATCTCCGCCGGCCGCGCCCGCTTCAACAGGAACCCGTCGGCGCCGGCCCGCAGCGCCTCGTACACGTACTCGTCGTTCTCGAACGTCGTCACCACGAGGATCTTGGGCGGCTCGGCGACCGTCCGCAGCACCGCGCGCGTGGCCTCGATGCCGTCCATGAGGGGCATCCGTACGTCCATGGCGACCACGTCGGGCCGCAGCTGCCGCACCAGAGGGATCACCGCCGCCCCGTCGGCCGCCTCCCCGACGACCTCGATGTCGGGCTGCGCCTCCAGCACGGCCCGCAGACCGGCACGTACGAGGGGTTCGTCGTCGACGAGGAGAACGGTGACCGGCATCCGGCCAGCGTAGATCAGCGCAACGGCAGTTCGACCCGCACCTGCCAGTCGCCCAGGTCCGGCCCGGTGTGCGCACGGCCCCCCAGCAAGGCCGCCCGCTCGCGTATGCCGCGCAGGCCGCTGCCCCGTCCGGGGCCGGGTATGTCGGCGGTGAGCGGATTGCGGACCTCCAGGCCGAGACATCTGTCGTCGACCTCGATGCGGACCCGGACGGGGACGGCTCCCGCGTGCCGCAGCACGTTGGTCAGCGACTCCTGGAGGATGCGGTAGCCCTCGCGGGAGACCGGTCCCGGCACGGTGTCCAGGGGCCCGGTCACGTCGACGTCGACCTTCGCCCCGGAGGCGCGGGCCGACTCCAGCAGACGGTCGGCGTCGGTGAGCGTCGGGCGGCTGCTGACGGGCCGCTCCGACTCCCGCAGGATCCCGAGCACACGCTCCAGATCCTCCAGGGCCGCCCGGCCGGTCTCCTCGATCGCGTCCAGGGCGCGGTCCGTGAACGCGGGATCGCCGGCCGCGCGCGCGGCACCCGCCTGCACGACGGCCACGGTCAGCGCGTGGCCGATGGAGTCGTGCAGTTCGCGGGCGATACGGGTGCGTTCCAGGAGTTGTTCGGTGCGCTCCTCCATGGCGGCGAGCCGCTCGGCGGGGGAGGGGCCGAGGAGACGGCGGGCGATGACGGTGATCAGCTCTCCGGAGGCGACCACGACGGCGGCCAGCGCGAGCAGGGGGAGGGGCGTCAGCAGGGCGTACCACCAGTGGTGGCCCGGGACCTGGATGAATGTGGCCGGGTCCGGACTGCCTCCCCGGGCGGTGCGCACCAAGTCGTCGGTGAGCATGGGCAGGTGGATCGTGAGGAAGCAGACCGCGCAGCCCACGAGCAGCCGGGTCTGCAGCCACAGCGCCGTGCGTCCGCGGTCGCCCCAGGTGACGGACAGCGCGGTGACGATGTCCGTGTTCCCGCTGTCGTGCCGCTGACCGAGCAGCAACAGCCTGGCCTGCAGCCCTTCGACGGTGCGCATCGCGGGTACGAGTCCCGCCACGGCGAGCAGTACCACCGCTGTGAACCACGCCCACATCGGATCGAAGATGTACCACCACATGGCCGGCCACACGACGGCCATGAACAGATGCAGCCATCGTGTGTACGTCACCGCCCGGGTGAACGGGCGCAGCATGCGGGTCATTTCGTCATCGTGCCAGCTCCCACTGACAACGGGCTTCCCCCGCGTGGGGGAGACGGTCCCCACCGGTGGGGGAGGCCCGCGCCCCCCTCCCCCGGCCAGGCTGCTGCCATGACCAGCATCGACGTCCAGCACCTGACCAAGGAGTACGGCACCCGGCGCGCCGTGGACGACCTCACCTTCCGTGTCCTCCCCGGCCGAGTCACCGGCTTCCTCGGCCCCAACGGCGCCGGAAAGTCCACCACCATGCGGCTGGTGCTCGGCCTCGACCGGCCGACGTCCGGTTCCGCCACGATCGGCGGGCGTGCCTACGCCACGTTCCGTGAACCCCTGCACCACGTGGGCGCACTGCTCGACGCGCAGGCCGCGCACGGCTCCCGCACCGGCCGCGATCACTTGCGCACGCTGGCCGCCGGCAACCGCATCCCGGACCGGCGGGTCGACGACGTGCTGGAGGAGACCGGGCTCGCTTCGGTGGCCCGCCGCCGGGTGAAGACGTACTCCCTTGGCATGCGCCAGCGGCTGGGCATAGCGGCCGCCCTGCTCGGCGACCCCGAGGTGGTGATGCTCGACGAGCCGTCGAACGGCCTCGACCCCGAAGGCATCATCTGGATCCGCGAGTTGCTGCGCCGGCTCGCGTCAGAGGGGCGCACGGTCCTGGTCTCCAGCCATCTGATGAACGAGACCGCTTCCTTCGCCGACCATCTCGTGGTCCTCGGCCGGGGCCGTCTGCTCGCCGACACGCCGATGCGGGAGTTCATCCACGCCCGCGTGCGGCCCCGCGTACGCGTCCGCACCTCGGACCCCACCGGGCTCAAGAGCGTCCTCGCACAGCACGGCCACGACGCCGAACAGCACGAGGACGGGTACTGGACCGTGCACCACGCGCGCGTGGACGACATCGGCCGCCTGGTGTCCGCCGCGGGCGTGCCGGTCCTCGAACTCGCCGCGGAGGAAGCCACCTTGGAACAGGCCTACCTCGATCTCACGGCCTCGGAAACCGAGTTCGCCGCCCCCTCGTCCGCGGCGCAGCCGCAGGAGGCCTGACATGTCCTTCGCACCCGTCCTCCGAGCCGAGTGGCTGAAGATCCGCACACTGCGTTCGCTGTGGGGAACGCTGCTGGCGGTGTTCGCCGCGACCACCGCGTTCTCTGCCGTCGCCGGGGTGTCCGAGACGTCCGACCCCGAGTTCGACCCGCTGTTCACGGCGCTGTCCGGGGCCGCACCCGGCCAGATCGCGGCCATCTCCTTCGGCGCGCTGGCCGTCTCGTCCGAGTTCCACGGGGGCGGACTGCGGTCGGCACTCGCCGCGGTGCCGCAGCGCGGACGGCGGTTCGCGGCCAAGGTGACCGCGGTCGCCCTACCCTCCCTCCTCGTGGGGCTGGTCACCGCCTTCGCCGCGCTCGTCGTGGCGCGGGTCGGCCTCGGCGACGCGGCGAGCGGGCTCGGCGTCGGCGAGCAGGTGCGCGGGGTCGTGGGCTGCGGGATCTACCTGATGCTGATGACGCTGATCGCGGCCGGACTCGCGGCCCTGCTGCGCAGCGGGGTGGCCACGCTCTCCCTGCTGATCCCGTTCGTCCTCGTCGTCTCGTTCGTCGTCGGGGACGCGGCGGGCACGGTCGCCGACTTCCTGCCGGACAAGGCCGGCCAAGTCGTGCTCCACCAGTCGTACGACGGCGCCTTGGGGCCGTGGTCAGGGCTCGCCGTGACCGCGCTGTGGACCGCGGTGGCACTGGTGGCGGGGGCGTGGAGCGTACGTCGGCGGGACGCCTGACACGGGGGCCGTCTGACGCCACGCCAATTGTCAGTGGCGGCCGGTTTACTGGATCACATGGACAGTGCGAAGTACGTCGCGAAGCTCGACTCGCTGTGCACCGAAGACCTTTCCAAGGCGCGCGGCGGGTCGGACCTCTTCATGGCGGGACCCGGCTATCGCATCGTGTCACTGGCGGTGAGCCACGGCCTGCGAACGGGCGAGGCGTCGCGCCGGGTGGAGACGGCGGACGACGTCCAGGCTCTCAAGGACCACCTCGCACAGGAGATGAACGGCCGCTGGGGCGAGCAGCGGCCCAGCTGGGGGATGGTGACGCTCAGGGTGCGCCTTGAGCGCGGAGAGGAGATACCGGAGCCGTGGGCCACGATGAGCATCCTGGTGGATGAGCTGAACCTGTGGCAGCCGGCCGGCACGGAACGCTGGATCGCCCTGGGCGTCGCGGACAAGGACTCCGCCGACGAGGTCCACGTCCTGGCCGTCGCCTCGGACACGGACCCGCCCTGACCCGCTAGGTGCCCTCCGCCGCGACCCGCAGCCGCGCGAACTCCTCCGCCATCGTCGCCGCCGTCCAGTGCGCGTTCAGCCCGCTCGGATTCGGCAGCACCCACACGCGCGTGTCCCCGATCGTCCGCTCCTGCGGCCCCACTGTGGCCTTGCGGTCGTCGAAGGCGGCCCGGTAGGCGGTGACGCCGACCACGGCCAGCCAACGCGGACGCAGCCGCGCCACCTTGACGGCCAGGAGCCGGCCACCCTCCTGGTACTCCTGCGCGCTCAGCTCGTCGGCCCGCGCGCTCGCCCGGGCCACGACGTTGGTGATGCCGAGCCCGTACGACAGCAACTCCCGCTGCTCCGAAGGCTTCAGGAGCCTCGGCGTGAACCCGGACAGATGCAGCACCGGCCAGAACCGGTTGCCGGGGCGGGCGAAGTGGTGGCCCGTCGCGGCCGTCATCAGACCAGGGTTGATACCGCAGAACAGCACGCGCAGACCGTCCGCGGCGACATCCGGTACCAGACGGTCGCGGGCGGCCTCCAACTCCTCGGGAGTGAAACGCGTCAGAGGATCGCTCCGGGGGTGTAGCCCGCGGCCTCGGGGCGCTGCTTGACGATCTCCTCGATGCGGCCGACGACCGTGGTGACCTGGTCGGCCGCGGCGCCCGTGAAGGACAGCTTGTCCGCCATCAGCGCGTCCAGCTGGGCACGGTCGAGCGGGATGCGCTCGTCGGCGGCCAGCTTGTCGAGCAGTTCGTTGCGCTCGGCGCCCTGCTCGCGCATCGCCAGCGCGGAGGCCACCGCGTTCTCCTTGATCGCCTCGTGCGCGAGCTCCCGGCCGACGCCCGCGCGCACCGCGCCCATCAGGACCTTGGTGGTGGCGAGGAACGGCAGGTAGCGGTCCAGTTCGCGCGCGACGACCGCCGGGAAGGCGCCGAACTCGTCGAGCACCGTCAGGAACGTCTCCAGCAGGCCGTCCAGGGCGAAGAAGGCGTCCGGCAGCGCGACCCGGCGCACCACCGAGCAGGACACGTCACCCTCGTTCCACTGGTCGCCGGCCAGCTCGCCGGTCATCGACGCGTAGCCGCGCAGGATGACCATCAGGCCGTTGACGCGCTCGCAGGAACGGGTGTTCATCTTGTGCGGCATCGCGGACGAGCCGACCTGGCCCGGCTTGAAGCCCTCGGTGACCAGTTCGTGTCCGGCCATCAGGCGGATCGTCTTCGCCAGCGACGACGGCGCCGCCGCCAGCTGCACCAGCGAGGTCACGACCTCGTAGTCCAGCGAGCGCGGGTAGACCTGACCCACCGAGGTGAACGCCTGCGAGAAGCCCAGGTGCCCGGCGATCCGCTGCTCCAGCTCAGCGAGCTTGGCCGCGTCCCCGCCCAGCAGGTCCAGCATGTCCTGCGCCGTGCCGACCGGACCCTTGATGCCGCGCAGCGGGTAGCGGCCGAGGAGCTCCTCGACCCGGCCGTACGCCACGAGCAGCTCGTCGGCCGCGGTCGCGAACCGCTTGCCGAGGGTGGTCGCCTGCGCGGCCACGTTGTGCGAGCGGCCGGCCATGACCAGCTCGCCGTACTCGCCCGCCAGCTTCCCGAGCCGCGCCAGCACGGCCACCGTACGGTCGCGCACCAGCTCCAGCGACAGCCGGATCTGCAGCTGCTCCACGTTCTCGGTCAGGTCGCGCGAGGTCATGCCCTTGTGCACCTGCTCGTGCCCGGCGAGGTCGTTGAACTCCTCGATCCGCGCCTTCACGTCGTGCCGCGTGACCTTCTCGCGCTCGGCGATCGAGGCCAGGTCGACCTGGTCGAGGACGCGCTCGTAGTCGGCGATCGCCGCGTCCGGCACCTCGATCCCGAGGTCCTTCTGGGCCCGCAGCACGGCGAGCCAGAGCTGACGCTCCAGCCTCACCTTCTGCTCGGGCGACCAGAGCGTGGCGAGCTCGGTCGAGGCGTAGCGTCCGGCGAGGACGTTCGGGATGCGGGGCTTGGCGGGAGCGGAAGTCACGTGTACGGATTCTACTGGCGATTCCTGCAGGCCAGCGCCGCGGGTGTGTTCGTCGGAACCTACGAGAGCGTCGCGGCGAGGCCGGGCGGCAACCTGTGCGGGCCGCAACCGCGGCCCCACCAGCAGGCCGGCGCCTTCCCGCGCACCGACGGCACCAGGTCCAGGAGGCTCCGGCCGCTCCGGCAGACCCGCCCGGTACGCGCCGTGACCTCCCCCCGCGTACCGCTGCCGTTTCGCTGGCCTGACCGCCGTGCCCGCGGATCCGGCCACGGCCGTGGATCATCCGCGTGTCATGGCGGGCTACTCCGTCGGCCACTCATAGGGCCGCAGGTCCGGACGTTTCGGCGGCAGGCCGTCGCCCGAGGAGCGACCCGTCAGCCGGCGGCCGATCCACGGCAGCAGGTACTGCCGGGCGAACCGGACGTCCTCGGCCCGGCGGGCGGCCCAGCCCGGCGGCAGGGTGAGGGGCAGGGGCGTGCGCCACTCGGTGTCCTCGGGCTCGTAGCCGAGCGACTGCCAGACCGCCTCGGCGACCCGGCGGTGGCCCTCCGCCGTCAGGTGCAGCCGGTCCACGTCCCACATCCGCGGGTCCCTCAACGAGGGCGCCCCGTACAGGTCGACGACCAGAGCGCCGTGCTTGTCGGCGAGAGCGTCGACACACTCGAACAGCTCCTCCATGCGCGGCCGGAAACGCTCCAGGACCGGGCCGTGGCGTCCCGGGCTGCGCATCAGCACCAGCTGCTTGCAGGACGGGGCGAGCCGCTCCACGGCCTCCGTCAGCAGGGCGCGCACCCGCCCCATGTCGCACTTGGGGCGGAGCGTGTCGTTGAGCCCGCCGACCAGCGTGACCACGTCGGCCCGCATGGCCGCCGCCACGTCGATCTGCTCGGCGACGATCTGCCCGATCAGCTTGCCGCGCACCGCGAGGTTCGCGTACCGGAAGCCGGGGGAGTGGGCGGCCATCCGCCCGGCGAGCAGGTCGGCCCAGCCCCGGTAGGTGCCGTCCGGCAGCAGGTCCGACATGCCCTCGGTGAAGGAGTCGCCGACCGCGACCAGGCTGGTGTGTGTGGGGTTCGTCTGCATGGCGTCAGCGATGGTAACCCGGGCCCATACCCGCCGGTCGGTCGGCCCGGACACTCCGCGACGACGGCTCGCGCCTGCTGTCGCGACGACGGCTCGCGCCTGCTGCCGTGGCGACGGCTCGCGCCTGCTGCCGTGGCGACGGCTCGCGCCCGCTGCCGCGACAACGCTCACGCCCGCTGCCCGAACAGTTCCCGCAGCACGTCCTCCATGGTCACCAGACCGGTCAGCCGCCCGTCCGCGCCCAGCACGGCCGCCAGGTGCGTCCGACTGCCTCGCATCGCCGTGAGGACGTCGTCGAGCGGCGTGCTCTCCCGGATCCGGGCGATGGGCCGCATGTCCCTCTGCTGGAACGGCAGGTCGCGCGGGATCTTGTCGAGTGCGTCCTTCACGTGCAGGTAGCCGGTGATCCGGCGCCCCTCGTCCACCACGGGGAAGCGGGAGTAGCCGGTCTCGGCCGACAGCGCCTCCAGCCGCTCGGGCGTGGCGCCCAGGTACACGTAGGCGACGCGGTCCAGCGGGAGTACGACGTCCCGCACGGGCCGGCGCCCCAGCTCCAGCGCGTCGTGCAGCCGCTCCCGGGCACGGTCGTCGATCAGGCCCGCCTCGCCGGAGTCCCGGACGATCCGGGCCAGCTCGGCGTCCGAGAAGGTGGCCGTGACCTCGTTCTTCGCCTCGACCTTGAGCAGCTTCAGCAGGGCGTTGGCGAAGGCGTTGACCGTGAAGATCACCGGGCGCAGCGTCCGGGACAGGGCGACCAGCGGCGGGCCGAGCAGCAGGGCGGTGCGCACCGGCTCGGCGAGCGCGATGTTCTTCGGCACCATCTCGCCGAGCAGCATGTGCAGATACGTCGCCAGGCTCAGCGCGATCACGAAGGAGACCGCGTGTCCGGCGCCCGCGGGCACGCCCATCGCGTGGAACACCGGCTCCAGGAGATGCGCGATGGCCGGCTCGGCGACCACACCGAGCACCAGGGTGCACAGGGTGATGCCGAGCTGCGCGGCCGCCATCAGCGCGGACACGTGCCGCAGTCCCCACAGCACGCTCTTCGCGCGCCGGTCGCCCTGGTCGGCGTGGGGCTCGATCTGGCTGCGGCGTACGGAGATCAGNCCAGGGTGCACAGGGTGATGCCGAGCTGCGCGGCCGCCATCAGCGCGGACACGTGCCGCAGTCCCCACAGCACGCTCTTCGCGCGCCGGTCGCCCTGGTCGGCGTGGGGCTCGATCTGGCTGCGGCGTACGGAGATCAGGGCGAACTCGGCGCCCACGAAGAAGGCGTTGACGACGAGGGTCGCCAGACCGATCAGCAACTGGACGGCGGTCACGTGCCTTCCACCTCCGTCATCTCGTCGTTCAGCGGTGCGTGCAGCAGCAGCCGGGCGGCCCGGCGGCCCGACGCGTCCACCACGTCCAGCCGCCAGCCCGCGACCTCGATGCGGTCACCGACGGCGGGGATGCGGCCGAGTTCCGTCGCGACGAGTCCGGCAAGAGTCTCGTAGGGCCCGTCGGGCGCCCTCAGGCCGACGCGGGCGAGCTGGTCGGTGCGGGCGGAGCCGTCCGCGGAGTACAGGGTGCGGCCGTCGTCGTCGGTGCCGGCGGGGGCCAGGTCGGGCGTCTCGTGCGGGTCGTGCTCGTCCCGTACCTCGCCGACGACCTCCTCGACGATGTCCTCCAGCGTGGCCACGCCCGCCGTACCGCCGTACTCGTCGATGACCACGGCCATCGTGCGCTTGCCGGCCAGTCGGTCCAGGAGCCGGTCGACGGTGAGGGACTCCGGGACCAGGAGCGGCTCGCGCATCAGCTCGGAGACGGGGACACGGGGGCGGCGCCCGGCGGGGATCGCCAGGACGTCCTTGATGTGCGCGGTGCCCACGACCGAGTCGAGATTGCCGCGGTAGACGGGGAACCGGGACAGTCCCGTCGCCCTGGTCGCGTTCGCCACGTCCTCGCAGGTTGCCTGCGCGTCGAGGGCGATGACCTGCACGCGCGGTGTCATCACGTTCTCCGCGGTCAGGTCGGCGAGGTTCAGTGTCCGTACGAACAGCTCGGCGGTGTCCGCCTCCAGGGCGCCCTCGCGGGCGGAGTAGCGGGCCAGCGCGGCCAGCTCCTGCGGGCCGCGCGCGGAGGCCAGTTCCTCGGCGGGTTCCAGGCCGAAGAGCCGCACCGCGCGGTTGGCGGTGTTGTTGAGGTGGGTGATGAAGGGGCGGAACGCGGCACTGAACCAGCGTTGCGCGTTGCCCACCCGCTTGGCGACGGCCAGTGGCGAGGAGATCGCCCAGTTCTTCGGCACCAGTTCACCGACGACCATCAGGAAGACCGTCGACAGGGCCGTGCCGAGCACCAGGGCGAGCGAGCTCGCCGTGGAGCGCGAGACGCCCATGGATTCCAGCGGGCCCGCGATCAGCGCGGCGATCGACGGCTCGGCGAGCATGCCGACCACCAGGTTGGTGACCGTGATGCCGAGCTGTGCGCCGGAGAGCTGGAAGGTCAGGCTCCGTACGGCCTTCAGGGCCCCGGCCGCGCCCCGCTCGCCGCGCTCGGCGGCGCGCTCCAGTTCGCCGCGCTCGACGGTGGTCAGCGAGAACTCGGCGGCGACGAAGGCGCCACAGGCCAGTGAGAGCAGGATCGCCACCAGCAGCAAGAGCACTTCTGTCATCGGGTCACCTCCGTCCCATGGTCGGACAGGGCAGGGAGGATCGCGCGATGTCGCGTACTGGGAGGCTCGCCCATGGGCGGACGCTCACACCTTTCATGGAGGACCGAGTGGCCCACCAAGGGTAAAGGATGGGCAAAAGAGTGCGATCGGGGGTCTGGGGCCAGTCCTGGCCTAGTCCGTCAGGGGCTTCACCCAGCGCCGCCACTTCTCCTCGGGCGTGTAGCCGGCGGCCCGCCACGCGTGGTGCGCGGTCTCGTTGCGGGTGAGCACCATGGCGTCCCCGCGGCGCCCGCCGAGCCGTACGAAACGCTCCTCGGCGGCCGTGAGCAGGGCGCCGCCGATGCCCCGGCGGCGGCGGTCCGGGTGCACCGCGAGCCGGTACAGATGGCAGCGCCAGCCGTCGAAGCCGGCGATCACCGTGCCGACCAGCTCTCCGTCGAGCTCGGCCAGGATCAGGGCCTCGGGGTCGCGGGCGACCAGCCGCTCCACACCGCCCCGGTCGTCGCTGATGCTCGTCCCCTCGGCGGCCACCTTCCAGAAGGCCAGCACGGTGTCCAGGTCGTCGGGCGTCGCGGCCCGTATCCACAGGTCGGTCATACGGCGATCCCATCACGCCCGCCGGACCGGGACGCGGAATTCCAGGATCCGGACGGTTATCGGCCCTGCAGCCGGGCGACCACCGGCGCGAACGCCTCCATGTACGGCTCCAGCACGGTCAGATAGGAGAACCCGTACCGCTCGCGCTGCGCCAGCACCTTCCCGGTGATCTCCTCCAGGGAGCCGGCCAGCACGAGGGGCAGTTCCAGGGCCTGCCCCACGGTCAGGTCCGGCACCCGCTCCACGAGGGGCCGCACGGCGGCCTCCGGGTCGTCGGTGATCACCACCAGCTGGATGAGGAGGTTGCGCTCGGCCGGCTCCGCGCGGCCCTTCGCCAGATCCTGGTACCGGGCCACGCGCTCGTCGAGTTCCTCGGGTGTGATCGGCAGCATCTTCCCCGCCCTGTCCCCGGGCACCGGGCGCGCCCCGGTGAAGGCCGCGATGTCGGCGTGCTCGGCGGTGAGCCGCAGCATGCGGTCACCGTTGCCGCCGACCATGAGCGGCACCCGGGGCTGCGCCGGCTGCGGCACGGGGTTCTCCTCGCTCGGGCGAAGCCGAGCGTGCGGGAGTTCCGAGGAGCCGAGCAGGCGCTCCAACTCCTCGATCGTGCGCTGGAGATGGTCGACCCGCTCACCCGGCGAGCCGTACGGCAGCCCGGCCGTGTCGTGCTCGGCCTGGACGTATCCCGTGCCGAGGCCGAGCTCCAGCCGCCCACCGGTCAGCGCGTCGGTGGTGGCGACCTCACGGGCCAGCAGCGCGGGGTTCCAGAAGCCGGAGTTGAGCACGAACGTGCCCAGCCGCGGCCGCTGGGTCGCCTCCGCCGCCGCGACCAGGGCCGGGAAGGGCGCCACCATACCGAGATGGTCGGGGACCAGGATCACGTCGTAACCGAGCTCCTCGGCCCGTCGGCACTTGGCCCGCCAGTCCTCGGCGGGCGCCGGGACGATCATGCTGGCACCGAAGCGGAACGGACGCGACATGAACTCTCCTCAGCGGCAAGCGACTTGAGTACTCGCCGTGATTCCATCACTCGTGCGCGATGGCCGCCAGCACGTTCATGCGGGAGGCACGAAGCGCGGGCAGCAGCGCCGCCACGACCCCCACCACCGCCGAGCCGACGACGACCGCGACGATCGTGCCCCACGGAATGGCGAGCGCGTTCATGCCCTGCAAGGCCAGGACCTGCTGGGTGCACACCCCCCACACCAGCCCCAGGGCGAGCCCCAGTACCGCGCCGAACACCGCGATCACCACCGACTCCAGCCGGATCATCCGGCGCAGCTGTCGCCGGGCGAGCCCGATGGCCCGCAGCAGCCCGATCTCCCGGGTCCGCTCCACGACCGACAGGGCAAGGGTGTTGACCACGCCGAGGACGGCGATGACGATCGCGAGCCCCAGCAGCGCGTACACGAGGTAGAGCAGCACGGCGATCTGGTCGTGGACGAGTTCCTTGTAGTCGGCCAGGTCGCGCACCTGCACCTGCGGATACGGGTCGAGTGTCCGCTCGAGGCCCGCACGCAGGTCGTCGGCGCTCGTCCCGGAGGCCGCGTTGACGTACAGCGTGGAGTCCTGCCCGCCCGGCGCGAACCTCTCCAGCGTGGCCAGTCCGAAGTACAGACCGCCCTGCGTCCCGAAGCCCTCGGCGGCGTCCTGGTCGGTGAGGGCGCCCACGGTCAGTTCCGTGGTGCGTCCGCCCTGGAACTCCACGGGGATCGTGCTGCCGACCCGGACGCCGTGGTCGCGCGCGAAGTCCAGGTCCATCGCGAACCCGCCGTCCGCGAGCGCGGCCGCGGTGTCGCCCTGCGCGTACGTGATGTTGGCGACCTCGTCGAGCTGCGGGTCGTAGGCGGCCGCCGTCGTCTCGACCCGGTCGCCGTCCGGCAGCCGTACCGCGATCGGGGTGAACCGCGACCGTACGACGAGGCCCACGCCCTCCGTGTCCCGCACCGCGTCCGTGACCTCCTGCGGGAAGGGCAGGAAGTTGCCGTTCTGGACGACGAAGTCGGCGCCCAGCGTCTCGTCGATCTGCTGGTCGAAGGACTCGCTCATGGAAGCGCTCGCCACCGACATCCCGCCGACCAGGGCCAGGCCGACCATCAGCGCGGCCGCGGTGGCCCCGGTGCGGCGGGGATTGCGCAGGGCGTTGCGCTGGCTCATCCGGCCGACGGGCCCGAACAGCGCCGGGAAGGCGCCGCCGAGCACCCGGATCACCGGCCGCACCAGCAGCGGGCCCGCGATCACGGTGGCCAGGAGGGTGAGGATGATGCCGAGGCCCAGCAGGGAGGCCGCGGAACCGGTCTCGGACGCGGTGACGCAGCCGACGAGCGCGGCCGCGCCGAGTGCCCCGACGACACCACCCACGATCGCCCGCGTCCGGAGCGGCCGGCCGATGCCCGCGATCTCGGCGTCCGAGAGGGCCGCCATCGGGGAGACGCCCGCCGCGCGCCGGGCCGGGAGGTAGGCGGCGACGAAGGTGACGCCGACGCCGACGACGTACGCCGCGACCGGCGTGCTCCAGCCGATCTGCATCTCGCTGGCCTTGATGTTCATGCCGAGCGCGTTCATCAGCTCGATCAGCCCGGCCGCGAGCCCGATGCCGGTGGCCAGGCCCAGCGTGGAGCCGACCAGGCCGAGCAGCATGGCCTCGGTGAGGACGGAGCGGCGGACCTGGCGCCGGTCGGCGCCCAGTGCGCGCAGCAGGCCCAGCTCGCGGGTGCGCTGGGCGATCAGCATCGAGAAGGTGTTGACGATGAGGAAGACGCCGACCAGCACGGCGATGCCGGCGAAGCCGAGCATGACGTACTTGATGATGTCGAGGAATCCGCCGAGCTGTTCGACGTCCGACTCGGCCTGCTCGTCGGCGGTCCGGTAGTCGTAGGTGTCGGTGCCGAGCGCGGCGGCCACGCGCTGCTTCAGCTGGTCGTCGCTGACGCCCTCGTCGGCGTCGACCGAGATGCTGGTGGCGGCCTTCGCGTCGCCCAGCAGCTTCTCCTGCGCGGTCTCCGGGTCGAGGAAGAGCAGGGCGGCACCGGGGTTGGTGGTGGTGAAGGTGGCGATGCCGACGACCTCGACCTTGAAGGAGCCGGGGCCCGCGATCACGGTGAGCGTGTCGCCGATGGCCACGTCCTTGCGGTCGGCGGTCTCCGAGTCGAGCATCGCCTCGGCCGGTCCGCGCGGGGCGTGGCCGGAGGTGAGTTCCACCGGGCTGCGCTCGTCCGGGTTCCAGTCGGTGCCGATGGTGGGGGCGCCGGTGGTCGGGCCGACGGTCTCGTTCTCGTCGTCGACGACGGTGATGTTCTCGGCCTCGGCGTCCGAACGCGCGGCGGCGACCCCGTCGATCCGGGCCACCCGGGCCGCGAGTTCGGCCGGCAGGGTGGCCGTCATGCCGGACGGCACCGCCTCGTCGAGGTTCTCCTTCGGGCTGACGGTGACGTCGGGCGCGGTCGAGGCGAACAGCCGGTCGAAGGTCCGGCTGAGCGTGTCGGAGAAGATCAGGCTGCCCGCGACGAACGCCACGGACAGGACGACCGCCAGAGCGGACAGCAGCAGCCGCCCCTTGTGGGCGAGGAAGCTGCGGAGCGTCGCCTTGAGCACGGGATCAGTCCTTGTCGAGGGTGACGTCGGACGAGGTGCCCCCGTCCTCGGCGCTGAACGGGGCCCGGCTCACATCGAAGCGTTTCATGCGTTCCAGGACCCCCTCCGCGGTCGGCCGCTCCATCTGGTCCACGATCCGCCCGTCCCCGAGGAAGAGCACCAGGTCGGAGTGGGCGGCCGCGCCCGGGTCGTGGGTCACCATCACGACGGTCTGCCCGAGCTGGTCGACGGCCTCCCGCAGGAACCCGAGGACTTCGAGGCCCGCCCGCGAGTCGAGGTTGCCGGTCGGCTCGTCCGCGAAGATCAGCTCGGGCCGGGAGGCGAGCGCCCGCGCGCACGCGACGCGCTGCTGCTGGCCGCCCGAGAGCTGGGACGGCCGGTGCCCCAGCCGGTCCCGCAGTCCGAGCGTGTCGATGACCTGGTCCAGCCACTTCTCGTCGGGCTTCTGGCCCGCGATGTCCATGGGCAGGGTGATGTTCTCGACCGCGTTCAGCGTGGGGATGAGGTTGAACGACTGGAACATGAACCCGATCCGGTCCCGGCGCAGCCGGGTCAGCTCGCGGTCCTTCAGGCCCGTGATCTCGGTGTCGCCGAGCCACACCTGGCCGGCCGAGACGGTGTCGAGTCCGGCCAGGCAGTGCATCATCGTGGACTTCCCGGAGCCGGACGGGCCCATGACCGCCGTGAACCGGCCGCGCGCGATGTCCACGTCCACGGAGTCCAGGGCCAGCACGGTCGTCTCGCCCGAGCCGTACGCCTTGGTCAGGCCGCGGGCGCGGGCGGCGATGCCGTCGGCCGGGGCCTGGCCCGGCACGTGCTGAGCAGCGGGTGTGGACAAGGCTGTCTCCTCCTGGTCGCTCCTGGCGTCGGGCACTGGTCGTCCCGGCCGAGGGTAGTGTGATCCGGCCCACACCCGGTATCCCTCGTGGGGCCGAGTCGCCCTCCGTCCCAGGTCGGGTCCCTGATACCGATGTAAGGGGCACCTTCTGCGTGTGCGGCGCCGCGAGGGCCCTCTTGCGCGTGCTAGCACCCCGGCGCTAGCGTCGAAGCATGGCCAAGACCCAGCTGAACGTGCGCGTCGACGAGGGCACCGCCCGCGCCGCCCGCGAACGCGCCCAGGCCCGCGGCGTCAGCGTCAACCGCTACATCGAGGAACTGGTCAGGCAGGACACCGGCGAGGTCGGCCACACCTTCGTGGAAGCCGCCGCCGACTTCATGAAGCAGTACGAGTCCGTCTTCGCCGAGGAATTCGACGGGCATGCCCCCGCTCGAGTGAAGGTGACCGCGGGAGACGAGCGCGAGGGCTCTGACGAAGGTCGCCGCTGATCCCTTGAGCAACCTCCGGATCGACCTCGCCTGGCTCCTCATGGTCGTCGAACACAAGATCCCGGGCGATCCTCAGATCACCGACTGGGGCGCACTCGTCGCCGCCGTCGCACGCCACGAGGCGGAGATCTTCGACGTCCCCGTCTACGACAACCCGCACGCGCGTGCCGCCGCACTGCTCCAACTCCTCATCCACGTCCCGGCCCTGGAGCGCTCCAACGCCCTCTTCGCCTGCGCCGTCGCCTACGCCTATCTCGTCGCCGGCGGCCTCAAGGTCGTCACCTCGCCCGAGCAGGTGCGTGAACTGGCCCGGCTGGTCAAGAGCGGCGAGGCGTCCGTATACGACATCGCCGAGGAACTGCGCCGGTGGACCCTGTGATCACGGCTCCTCGGGCGCGGGGCGCCACGCGGTGCCGAGGACGCAGTACGAGGTGGGCAGTCTCGGGCCCTTCTCCGGCATCAGCACCTGCCGGTAGGGGCCGAGTCGGAACCCGGCGTCCCGCAGCGCGCCGACCGGGTCCCGGGCGACGTGGCAGCCGCCGCTCAACGGCGGCCACAGCGTGCGGTCCAACGCGCGCTGGGTGAGGGTCATCGCCCGGCCGCCACCCCGCCCGTGCTCGAAGAACCGCACCTCGCCGCCGGGCCGCAGCACCCGCCGTATCTCACCGAGGGCCCGCGGCACGTCCCGCACGCTGCACAGCACCAGCGAGACCACCGCCGCGTCGAACGCCTCGCTCTTGACCGGCAGCGCCTCCGCCGCACCCGGCACCACGTCGACGGGCACGTCGGAGCGCAGGGCGGACTCCACGGCCAACTGCCGCAGCACCCGCTCCGGTTCGATGGCCACGACCTCCGAGACGGTGCCCGGGTAGTGCGCGAAGTTCAGCCCGTTGCCCGCGCCGATCTCGATGACCCGCCCGGACAGCCCGGCCAGCAGCCGCTCGCGCACGCCGGCCATGCCCATCCTGGTCTCGGCGCTCACACTGACCCGGGCGTAGTACCGGGCGAACAGCGGGTGGTGGACGGGATCACGGGACACCTTGCCGGATCGCGTGGATCGCAGCGGCATGGCAACCTCCCTGGCAGGCGGGCCTCACCAGGATTGTCCCCCGTACGGGCCCGCCGCACCCCCGCGAACTCACCGCGTGCGTCTCACTGGACGAAGTTGCGCACCTGTTGGTAGACGCCGTAGTCGTTGTTCATCTCGTTGTGCGAGATGCAGCCGACCTCGACGTTGGTCGCGCCGCTGAGGATCGCGCTGGTGTCCGGGGTGAGCGCGTCGTCGCAGTTCGACCAGTAACTGGCGTAGGAGACGCTGCCCGGCGTCTCGTCACCGGAGTTGAGGGCGGTGAGGAAGGAACTGCCGGTCTTCAGCTCGGTGCAGGACGTGTAGAGCCACGAGCACCACCCGGCGACGCTCGTGCCGTGGTTCACACCGGCGGCCGAGACGAAGTCGTCGACGTACGCCGTCCCGCCGAGGTTCTTGAGGTAGTAGCGGGCGCTGAGCGCGCCCATGGAGTGCACGACCAGGTCGACCTTCGTGGCACCCGTCCTCGCGAGCACGTTCTTGACCTGGGTCGCGAGTTGCTGAGCGGTGGAGGCGTTGGACTTGGTCCAGTCGTACGACCAGGTGGTGAGTTCCGCGGACGTGTAGCCGTCGGCCTTGAAGTCGGCGATCCAGTCGTCCCAACTGCTCGCCGAACTGCTCAGGCCGTGCACGAAGACGACCGGGTTGCGGGTCGCTCCCTCGGCGGGAGCCGCGGCGAGCGAGAGGGACGCGAGGAGCGACGCGGTCACGGCCGACAGGGCCATGGCGATGCGAGGCTTACGGCGCATGATGCCTCCTGGAGCGGGTGGGGAGTGGCCAGGAGTGTCAGGCGGGGGCCGAACGCGCCGCATCGGCGAAATCGCCGGTCTTTACGTGTCAATTAACTCGCCAGTAACGTCAAAGGTGTGGTGACACCGGTAAACCCCCCGCCGCTCGACCGCACTTCGCCACCGCGGCTCATGGACACGTGCAAGTGGTCCGCTCATCCGCTCCCTGAGGGCGTCCGCGTACGGGTGCTGCGTGCCGTGTACGGCGATCCGCGCGCCGCCGCCGAACTCCTGCCGCGGCTCACCGAACGGCAGTCGGCGGGCCTGGACCCGCTGCCGACGGAACCGGCCGAACTGGCCCCCGGGCTGCTGCGCGCACACCGCGCCCGGATCCAGACGCTGCCCGACGACACCCGCCTGCTCCTGCTCCTCGCGGCGGCGGACCAGTACCCGCTCCCGACCCGTGCCTTCCTGCGCGCGGTCACGGCCGCCCGCCTCGACACCCGGCCGTTGGAGGCAGCCGAGGCGGCCGGAATCGCGCAGGCGACGGCGGGCGGGGTCGTCTTCCGGGACACGTGGACGATGATCGCCGCGTACGAGACCGGCTCCCCGGCGGACCGGCGCGAGGCACACCGGCTGCTGGCCCGCGTGCTGTGCGGCGCCGGCGAGACACCCGGCCGGGCCTGGCACCGGGGCGCGGGCGCGCTCGGCCCCAGTGGCCG
>NZ_JBXEJE010000075.1:0-31527 GCF_056820935.1 Streptomyces sp. Q2
CCCGCGCGGTGTTGCGAGCGGTGCCGATCACCTCGAAGCCCGCCGCGGCGAAGGCGCGGGCCGTCTCCTTGCCGATCCCCGATGAGGCACCTGTCACGAGTGCCACCGGCCGAGTTGCCGCCATCACGAGCTCCCTTGGTTTTGACATACGTTCGTATGTCTTACGTTCGTACGACCATAGAGTGGTCGTCGGGTCGATGGCAAGTGGTCACGCGCGGCGATCCGAGAAAGATCTGAGTTCTTGTGCCGGGTGCTCGTGCGGTGTCGGGGTCCGACACGGTCCGTACAGGGCTACGGGTCTTGCTGAGCGGCTGAGCGGCTGAGCGGCTGAGCGGCTGGGCGGCCGGTCGACGAGTCTCGGCCCGGCCGCCCGCCGGTTGTCGGTGTCAAACAGGTGGAGGCTGTTGTGATCGTGGCGCTGGAGGTGATCCCGGAGGCATCATCCGCTGGTCGCGAACGGGTCTTCGCAGTCGGTGTTCACCGGCTCTCCTGACGTGCGATGCCGAGATAGTGGCCCAAGCGGAGTTCCAGCTCTTCGGGGCCCTTTTCAGCGGCGAGCTTCTCGAACCGGGACTGGAATGCCTGGGGGCCTGGCCAGGTCATGGAGCTCAGGAACTGCGTGTAGGCCGCTCGCAGGTCGGCATCGGGCGGGAGCGTCGCCCGGTTGACCTGAGCCTTGGCGGCTGCCAGCGCCGCCTTGTCGAACGACGCCAGCCGGGTTGCCATACCGTCCACGAAACCGTCCAGCTCGGCGTCGGCGACGGTGCGGGTCACCCATCCGTAGCGTTCTGCCGTGTCGGCGTCGTAGTCGTCGCTGCTGAGGATGGCTTCGAGTGCCCGATCCCGTCCGATGAGCCGGGGCAGGTGTTCTGTGCCCCCGCCGCCCGGGAGAATCCCGCCGCCGACCTCGGGCTGGCCGAACACCGCGTGCTCGCGGCTGGCGTAGCGCAGATCGCAGGCCAGGGCCAGTTCGTCCCCGCCGCCCCGGGTCCGTCCGCGGATGGACGCGATGCTGATGAACGGAGCTGTGGACAGCCCTACCACGAGATCGATCCACGCCGGCGTGGCCTCGGGATCGGACGGCATGAAGTCGGCGGCCCGGCCGAGATCGAAGTGGTTGAAGAAGTAGCCGGGTGTACTGCTGGTGAAGACGACAACGTGAACCTGCGGGTCCTCGCTCAGCTCCGTGACGACCTCGACCAGTCGGGACACGGTCTCCCCGACGATGAGATTCACCGGTGGATTGGAGAATGTGATCTTGCGGATTCCTGGTGTCAGCCGCTCCACGCTGATCGTGCTGGGTTGCGTCATCGTTCGCTCCAAGGCTGATCCTGACGGTTTGTCAGGGAGGTGTGTTCGTCGGGGCGCCCTGAACTGGCAGAGGAGACGCCCAGAACCAGGTCCGGCAGACGCGTGGTGACGAGCGGGTCGGTCGGCCGACTGGATGCGCAGCGCTGCTTGCCGAGGGCCGGGCGTTGCGACGCGGCACAACGTGCTGACGCGGCCGACGGTCGGGAAGGCGGTGTAGCGCAGCCTCGGTTTCGGGTCCGTGGCGCCGTGGCGATCGCGGCGTCCGTCACAACGAGCCGAGCCACTGTCCTGCCGACGCTCCCGACCCGGATCGCCGTCACCATGTCTTCCCCCTGCGGTGGGGCGCGAGTGCACTGATCACGCCCGACGCTACGAAGGAAGCGAAGAAAACGGATCCGTCACCGTGTCCGTCACCGTGTCCGTCAAGATGTGGCCTGGTGTCGTTGAACTCGGGTTCGCGGCAGTGACTCCGGGCGATCGCAACCATGAGGCTTCACGGCAAATGGACCTGTATCGGCGTGGCCGTACTGATGCTCGTCGGCGAGCCGGCCGGGGAACGGGCGGTGCTCATCGTGGCCGACGACGCCCAATGGCTGGATGAGCCGTCCGCACAGTGCCTGGCCTTTGTCGCGCGCCGACTGCGCAACGAGCCCGCGGTCTTGCTTCTCACCGGGCACGACGACCCCTGGGAGAAGCTGGCGGCCATGGAGGTTCGGGAGCTGGGCGACGAGGACACCCGTCTCCTGGCCCGTGCCGTCGCTGCCATCGGACGCGTCGCCGTGTCGCGTTCGGCGGCGGTGCCGGTGCGCTGGGCGACGAGCTCGGTGAGCTGCCGCGTCACGCGTCGAACTCTGGCGTCGCCTCCCGACCGCGAGGTCGCCGGCGAGGCCGGATCCGAACCTCCGGGCGACTTCGCCGGCCGGTCTGCGCCCCACCATCACTCAATGCGTGCCCTTGCCCAGATGGGTCTCGAACCAACGGGCCGCGGCGTCGGTGACAAGATCCCGGGAAAGGTGAGGCCAGTACACCCCGTAGTGTCCCCCGGAGATCATCGTGAGCTCCTTGGGCTCAAGCGCCGCTCATAGGCTTCCAGAGCGAGCGAGGGCGGAGTGGTCTGGTCGTCGCCGGCAACGACCATCAGCAGAGGCGTCGGGCTGATGCGGCGCATGAACGGACGCGCGTCATAGGCCAGCGCCCGTCCAGTCGATCGGATGGTCACACTGTTGATCCATCCTTCGGCGGGGCCCTGGGGACCACCCACGAGGTACTCGTAGTCCGCCGGGCCCTCGAAGAGGACGGCTTGGTCAGCCGGATCGGTCGGCATCCGCACCAGCTGGATACGGCCGGGCTCCTCACCCTTGAGCCTTCCCTGCCTGTCCTTGTCCATGTTGTCGTTGATCGCGGCGAGCGCGCCTTGGCCGTTTCCCAGGACGAACTGGTCGTAGCCAGAGATGAAGGGCACCTGGCTGACGACAGCTTTCACCCGGCGGTCCATGGAGGCCGCTACGAGCACCATTGCCCCGCTGTAGCTTGAGCCCCACAGGCCGATGCGGTCGCTGTCGAGCGCTGGATGCGGTGGTTCCTTCGAGAGCCCGGACATGCGAAAAGCCCGACCGACTGGCCGGGCTTCGGAGGCACTGCACGAACCAATGACACAGAATGAGCTACAGCTGGTCAGGGCGTCAAGCAGCGTTACGCGTGTTGTCAAGCGCGGGCGATATCCGCGAGGTCCCACAGGGCGATGGGCTGGCCACGGCAGGGTTGGGTGCGTACCCTGCGGGTGTGATGGCGTGGCTGTCGTCACGAAGGCCGCCCGTCGCGGCCGCGTGGTTGATCACTTCTCCAGTGTCGCTTAGCCTTGATCCACCGACGTGGTTTGAAAGTGATCTTCTGAGGTCTTTGGGCTGTTTTCGGGTCGGTGGATCAAGGCTTAGCTCGTGGCGGCGTCCTGCCCGTCCGCCCGGGCCCTGGTGCCGGGTTGACGCGTCCGGTCATGATCCACGAGGTCGGACTCCGGAGCCCGGTGGTCGATGCCGGTAGTGCCGAACCGGCTGCGGTAGCCACCCGGCGAGACTCCGAGGTTGCGGCGGAAGATCCGCCGCATCGTCTCCGGAGAGCCGAAGCCGGCCCGCCGCGCGACGGACTCCTGGCTTTCGTCGCTGGTCACCAGGAGCCGCTTGGCCGCCTCCAGCCGGGTCCGCTCCACATAACGGGCCGGCGTCATGCCCACCTCGTCACGGAACATCCGCGCCAGGTGGCGTTCGCTCACCGCGACGCGGCCAGCCATCGCGGCGGTCGAGTGGTCGGCGGCCGGGTCGAGGACCACCGCGTCCAGGACCTGGCGCAGGCCCCGCGTGGTGGGGATGCCCGCCTCGGACCAGACGCTGAACTGGGCCTGGCCGCCCGGACGTTGCAGGAAGACGACCATCCACCGGGCGACCCGGCGGGCGACGTCCGTGCCGTAGTCGTTCTCGACCATGGCCAGGGCCATGTCGGTGCCCGCGCTGATCCCGGCTCCGGTGATGACGGAGCCGTCCTGCACGAACAGGGCGTCCGGGTCAACCATGACGCGGGGGTACTCCCGGGCGAGCTGCGTGCAGTGTGCCCAGTGGGTGGTCGCATGACGCCCGTCCAGCATCCCGAGGGCGGCCAGCACGAACGCCCCGGTGCAGACCGAGGCGATCCGGGACGCTCGGGGCGCCAGTTCGCGGACCGCCGCCAGCGCCTCTGGGACGGTGTCCGGGGTCAGCTCCTCGGGTACGTCGTGCGTACCCGGGGTGAAGGTGAAGTCGGCCGGCACACCGCCCGGCACCAGGAGGGTGTCTATGGAGTCGGGGGCATCGGCCACCGGGATGTCCGCGGACAGCCGGGTGAACGAGGTCGTCCCGACGGGCTGCCCCGTGGGCGAGGCCAGCAGCACCCGGTACCGGGCCCCGAAGTCGTTGGCCCGGGCAAAGATCTCCAGCGGCGCCGCCACGTCCTGCAGCGTCACCTTGTCGTAGAGCACGAAGACCATCGTCCGTTCGGTGGCTCTCTCCGCGGCTGTGATGCTCCGTCTCATGGGACCGACCTCCTTGTTCCTTGTCCGAAATCGTGGCTCGTGTGTCCGTTGCAGCCCTTGGCCCCCATCCCGCCAGGGGCGAACGTGGAAGCCGAGCAAGTCGCCCCGGAACATCCGGGGCCCGGAGACCGCGGATTCCGCAGGCCTCAGGAGCCCACCGAAGCCAGCCGGACCATTACACGACGGGATGATTTCATGGCCGTAAAGCACCCCGAGCAACCTGGTGTCGCCCCTCGTTGAACTGTCAGTGATCGTACGCCGCGAGCAAAACGGTACGCGCGGCTCACCGTGCTTTATTGCCCGGCGATCCGAAAGGCGGGCCATTAAACGCTCGAAAGTCACCTCGTCCAAATTATTGTATTGCCCTTGTAGCCGCCCCACGGCCTCACCGACAGGCCGCCTGGGTGGCTTTTTGTGTTCGGATCGCACTGTAGATCGCCGCCAATTCCGGACACAATTTATTCAGTCACCGTTAACTCCGGCGAAATGAACTGGCTGGAATCTAGTCGTGTCGCACTGCTCCAAAGCCGACACCATCGGTCGCCAGAGCATCAGCGGTCACCGTCTCCCTGTCCGAATCATGCGGCAACGGGAACCAGTGAACCGCATATCTCGCACGCTTGAATCGAACCCCTTGAAGCGCTGGCATCGGCACCGTTCGTCGGGTCTCCTGATGGGAGCTTTCCGTATCGAGGTGCTCGCCCCCTTCCGCACCACAGCGGATAAATGGCTGCCTGTCTTTATTCGGGCATGAATTCCGCCGCGCCATTTTCGCGCCGGCGTCACTGAGGAGCATATATGGCCATGCGCCAGCTAGATGCTTTGTCGATCAGTATCGGTGTACTCGGGGGAGTCGCCACACTGATGACCGCAACCATCCTGACCGTTCCGGTCTGGGTCATCTTCATCGCCTGGGCCTCCTTCTTCATTCTCGGAGCCGGCACTGACGGCATGGTGAAGTCGATCGCCTCGAACCTGACCGGCATCGTCATCGCCTCGCTGACCCTGCTGGTCATCCACGCGCTGGGCAGTGGCACCGCCGCCGCCGCCATCACGGTGGGCGTCGGCAGCGCCGCCATGGTGCAGGCATCGAAGATCGGCCTGCTGTCGAAGATCCCCGCCATCGTGTGGGGCTTCGCCTCCACGGTCGGCACGGTGGCCGCCACGGGCCACGACATCACGACGGCATCCATTCACAACCCGGCGCTCATCGCGGCGCTGTCCATGGTCCTGGGTGCGGTGTTCGGCATCGCCTCGGAGTACTGGGGGACCGCGATGGCCGCTCGCCCGGCAGCCGAGCCGACTGCCGGACCGACACCGGAAGGGCAGTCATGAAGCTTCAGCACCACCTGGGCGGCCTGGAGAACCTGGGCCCGGTCGACTACGAGCCCCGAGTCTTCGTCGCGGACTGGGAGCAGCGGATCTTCGGCATCCATGTCGCCATGATGGGTCTGAGCGACCATCTCGGCGACGCGCAGCCCAAGTACCCGATCGACGAGGTGCCCACCACCTTCTCCTCCACCTGGACCTGGGCGGACCTGCGCAAGGGCGCCGAGGCGATGAACCCCTTCGCCTACTTCCAGTTCCGCTACTACGAGAAGTGGCTCGGCGGTATCAGCGGCTACTTCGTCTCCCAGGGATACATCACCGAGGAGGAACTCGAGGCGAAGGCCGCCGAGTACCTTCAGGACCCGGCGCTTGCGCTGCCCGACGGCGGGGACGAGCGCATCGACGACCAGGTCATCCGCTACCTGCGCGAGGGAGACTCCCCGCGCCAAGGGCCGGCCGACTCGCCGGCCTTCGCCGTCGGTGACCGGGTGACCGTCAAGGACATGCCCCCGACCGATCACACACGGCTTCCAGGCAACCTGCGCGGCCGCACCGGCACCGTCGAGCGGGTCTTCGAGGGCAACTACGCCTACTTCTGCTCCACCGGGCCCGACGGCATCGGGGAACCGATGCCCGTCTACATCGTGCGCTTCGAGCCCACCGACATCTGGGGCGAACTCGCCGAACCCGGCGCCGTCCTCTACGGCGAGATCTACCAGGCATACCTCACACCCGCGACGGAGGAACAGCAGTGACTGTACAGTTCGGCTACCCCGAGGACCGCGAAGCCGGCAGTGCCGCCCGCGTCCACGCACTTGAAGCCCTGCTCATCGAGAAGGGCGTGATCACCGGCGCCACCGTCGACAAGGTGCTCGGGTACTTCGAGACCGACATGACGCCGCTCAACGGGGCCAAGATCGTGGCCCGGGCCTGGACCGACCCCGAGTTCGCCGAGCGGCTCGTCAAGGACACGCCGGCAGCCGTCGCCGAACTCGACCTCCCGGTCGGCATGGACGGAGCCGAAGGCGAGCACCTGATGGCCGTAGCCAACGCCCCCGACGTGCACAACCTGGTCATCTGCACCCTTTGTTCCTGCTTCCCCTGGCCCGTACTCGGCCTTCCCCCGTACTGGTACAAGGACCCGACCTTCCGCGCCCGCGCCGCCCGTGAGCCCCGCGTCGTGCTGAAGGAGATCGGCCTGGACCTGGACCCCTCCGTCGAACTGCGGGTGTGGGACAGCAGCGGTCACTCGCGCTGGTTCGTCGTACCGAGCAGACCCGCCGGTACCGAAGGCATGAGCGAGGAGGAACTCGCCGCCCTGGTCACGACCGAATCGATGATCGGCATCGCCGTGGTCCCCGCCCCGGCAACCTGACCCCTGCCCAACACCAAGGAGAAAGGGCCGCCATGGAGGCAACCGCCACCACAGCACCCCTGCATGAGTCCTGCATCACCGACATGAATGCGCCCACGTTCGACGCCGACTGGCAACGCCGCGCGTTCGGCGTCGCCGTTGCCCTGTCGGAGTTCGGGCACTATCCCTGGGACGCGTTCCAGCAGCAGCTCATCGCCGCCATCGGCGACTGGGAGACCACCCCGGCACCTGAGCAGGGTAGCTGGCAGTACTACGACCACTGGCTCGCCGCGCTCGAACGCGTACTGATCGACCACGGCCTGGTGGCCGAGGACGAACTGCGCGCCCTTCTCGGGGCGTAACGAGCATTCGCACTTCACCCGTCCACCGGCCGCCATCCGCAGGGTTGCTTCCCCCAACCCTGCGGATGCGGCTCCCACCCTCATGCTGCCGACGTGTCGGCACCGCGCGGTGCTGCCCTGCCAAGGATGTGTGTGTGACCACTACGACCATCACCGCCGGCCGATGGACCCGCGCCGAACGGCTGCGCCTCACGGGCATCGTCGGCGTCATCGCCGCACTGCACGTCATCGGATGGAGCCTCTACCTCTTCTACGCCAGTGGCCCGGCCGGCGCCGGAGCCTTCGCCGGAGCCGGAACGCTCGCCTACACCCTCGGCATGCGGCACGCCTTCGACGCCGACCACATCGCAGCCATCGACGACACCACCAGGCTGATGATGCAACGCGGACGCAGACCGCTCGGCGTCGGCTTCTTCTTCGCCATGGGCCACTCCACCGTGGTACTCGCCATCGCCTTCATCGTTGCGCTCGCCGCCGGCGCCGGAACGGGCATCGACAGCTTCCGCAACGTCGGCGGCCTGGTCTCCCAGATCGTCGCCATGCTGTTCCTCCTGCTCGTTGCCGCCCTCAACGTCATGGTGCTGGCCGGCATCGTCGCTCTGTGGCGACGCATGACCGAAGGCCAGCTGGACGAGCGAGAACTGGAACTGCAACTCCTCAGCCGCGGCCTGATGAACCGTATCCTCGGTCGCCGCGCCCGCGGGCTCATCCGCTCCTCCTGGCACATGTACCCGATCGGCATCCTCTTCGGCCTCGGCCTGGAAACCGCCAGCGAGATCACCCTGCTCGCCCTGTCTGCCAGCACCGCCTCCAACGGCTCCGGCCTTCCCGCCCTGGCCGCTCTCTCCCTCCCCCTGCTCTTCGCCGCGGGCATGAGCGCGTTCGACACCGCCGATAGCCTGCTGATGACGCGCGCCTACTCCTGGGCCTACCGCAGCCCCGCCCGCAGGCTCTACTACAACATCGCCACCACCGGCATGACCGTGGCCGTCGCTGCATTCATCGCCAGCGTCTACATCGCCGCTCTGATCGCCGACGCCACCGGAGCGGGCGGCCCCCTGGCCGCGTACGCCTCTCTGGCGGACCACTTCGAGATGCTCGGCTACATCGTCGTCGCCATCTTCGCCACCTCCTGGCTCGCCGCAGCGGCCATATGGCGCTATCGCGGACTGGCCCAGAAGTACGGCGACCGCCAAGGTGCGCGCCCATAAGAATCTGCCCCCGAGGCGGTCACACGACCGGCCGCTGCGACACCGACGGTCAGCCCCGCCCGGTCTGGTACCGCGCCCACATCTTCACCCCGCCCGGTGCGGAGCGGAACACCGGCATGGTGCCTCCCCGAACCACTCCCCCGCCTGGCCACCACACCCACAACGGCTCCGGCGCCGGCGCCCGGGGCCGTCTCGCCACATGCGCACGAGGCAGCCAGGTCCAGCCGCACGGGAGCCCGACCGGGGCGGTGCGTTGATGTAGCACTTCGTCTCGTCCGCTACGGCGGTTCACCGAGCGAAGCAGCACGCCATGAAGTGGGCGGCGAGCATCACGCCGATGCCGACCAGCGACCGCTCCCAGCCACTGGCACACAGCCCTGTCGCTGGTGCTTGGCGCTCACGGTCCGGGGCCGCCGGGGGCCGGCCGGACATCAGAGTGAGGCCCCGGCGCACTGGACGAGTTGCTGCCCGGTGATCGCTCCGCCGTCCGGGCCGAGGAGGAACGCGGTCAGGCCGGCGACCTCGTCGGGAGTGACGAGGCGGCCCAGGGGCGGGTGTGCCGGGGGAGTGCGGGCGCGGCCGGGGTCGGACAGCATCGGAGTGTCGGTCGGGCCGGGGGCGATCACGTTGACGGTGATGCCACGGGCGGCGAGTTCCGCGGCCCAGGAGCGCGCGAGCGCGGGCAGGGCGGCCTTGGTCGCGGCGTACTGGCTCTTGCCGGGTACGCCGGTCGCGGTGCGGCTGCCGACGAGGACCACGCGGGCCCCGTCGGGCAGCCGGTCGGCGAGCGTGTCGACGAGGATCGTGGCGGCGTGGACGTGCACCCGCCACATCAACTCGCCGTCGTCGGCGGACAGTTCACCCAGCGGTGCCGAGCGCTGGAGTCCGGCGGCGTGCACGACGGCGTCAGGGGCGGGTATGCCGTCGAGGATCCGGACCAACTCGGTGGGCTCGGCCAGATCCGCCGGGAGCCAGCTCAGCCCCGGCGCGGGTACCGGACGGCGACGGCTGATCCCGGTGACCTGCCATCCCTCCCGCAGCAGGCGACCACTGATCGCCTCGCCGATTCCAGAACTGACCCCGGTGACCAGGGCGTGCCGTGTCTCAGCCATGGCACACCCGCCCGGCCCGGATCCCAGCGGGCTCGGCGCTGTCCGTCAAGGTCATGAGGACGACGTCCGGTGCTCCGGCTCGGTGGACGGCGCCACCTCGGTCAGTACTACCTCGACGCCGCGTCCACGCAACTCGGCCACGACCGACGGGTCGGCGCCGTCGTCGGTGACGAGGGTCCAGTCGGCCGGGAGCTTCGCCCAGGCGTGGAAGGGGCGGCGGCCGAGCTTCGCCGCGTGCGCGAGGACGTACACATGGTCGGCGCGGCGGGCCATCAGTTCCTTCAGCCGCGTCTGGCGCAGGTCGGCCTCGCAGATGCCGTGCTCGGGCGAGATGCCGTCGGTACCGAGGAAGACCCGGTCGAAGGTCATCCGTTCCAGCGCGGCCTCGGTCAGCGGACCGACGAAGCCCTGGCTCAGCGGCCGCAGAGTGCCGCCGAGACACTCGACGTGCACCGTCTCGACGTCGGAGAGTTCCTGAAGGGCCGTCAGGCCCGTGGTGGCGACCGTCAGTTCCTTCGCGGAGCGCAGTTCGTGGGCGAGGGCGCCCACGGTCGATCCGGCGTCCAGCAGCACGGTTTCACCGGCGCGCACCTCGGCGGCGGCCCGGCGTGCGATGGCCCGCTTCTCCTCGAACGCCTCGCCCGTACGCTGGCGGAGCGACGCCTCGGGATGGGCGGTCAGCGCCATGGCGCCGCCGTAGGTGCGGGCCAGCCGGCCGTCGGCGGTCAGCTTGGCGAGGTCGCGGCGGATCGTGGAGGGCGTGACACCGAAGCGTCGCGACAACTCCTCCACGCTGGTGAGGCCGGTCGTGGTGGCCACATACAGGATCCGTTCGCGCCGGGCCTTGGATCCGAGGGGAGACATCTGTCGTGGAGTCCTTCTCTGCGCGGACTGCGGACTGCGGACTGCGGTCTCAGCGGACCGCTACGGACGACATCTCGGCTGCCTGGCGCACGGCCTCGACCATGCTACCGGCCTCGGCCACGCCCTTGCCCGCGATGTCGAAGGCCGTTCCATGGTCCACCGAGGTGCGGATGACGGGCAGTCCCACGGTCAGGTTGACGCCCGCCTCGATGCCCAGCACCTTCACCGGGCCGTGCCCCTGGTCGTGGTACATCGCGACGATCAGGTCGTAGTCGCCGCGCCCGGCGAGGAAGAAGGCCGTGTCGGCCGGGAGAGGCCCGCGGGCGTCGATGCCGTCCGCGCGCAGCACGTCGAGGGCGGGGACGATCTTCTCCTCCTCCTCGCCGTAGCCGAACAGTCCGTTCTCACCCGCGTGCGGGTTGATGCCGCAGACGCCGATCACCGGCTTCGCGACACCGGCCCGCACCATCGCGTCGTGACCGCGTCGCACCGTGCGCTCGACCAGGCCCGGCTCGATGCGCCGTACGGCGTCGATCAGGCCGACGTGGGTGGTGACGTGAATGACCTTCACCTTGGGGGTCGACAGCATCATCGACACCTCGTCCACGCCGGTGAGGTGGGCCAGCAACTCGGTGTGGCCCGGGTAGAGGTGCCCGGCGGAGTGCAGGGCCTCCTTGTTGAGCGGCGCGGTGCAGATGCCGTGCACGGCGCCCTTCAACGCGAGGTCCGCGGCCACCCGTACGTACTGGTAGGCGGCCTCGCCGGCGAGGGCGGACAGTTCGCCCCAGGGCAGGTCGGCGGGGAGCAGGTCCAGGTCCACGACGTTGACGCGGCCCGGCGGGAACTCGGCCTCGCCCGGGGCGGTCACGGAGACGATGTCGCAGTCGACACCCAGGATCGCGGCGGCCTGCCGCAGCCGCCCGGCATCACCGATGACGACGGGACGGCAGCGGGCGAGGGTGTCCGGGTGCAGCAGCGCCGGGACGATCACCTCGGGGCCGATGCCCGCGCCGTCTCCCATGGTCACCGCGATGAGCGGCAGCGAACGGTGGTTGTCGGCGGTGGGGATCGCGTTCACCGGGAGGTCTCCTTGCGGTGGGAGGTGGGGGAGGTCCGGCCGGAGCGCCGTGGCGATCCGCAGCAGGGAATCGGTGTCGCCGAAACTGCCGGGCCGGGTGACGACTTGGCGTCCGTCGGGCGTGAGTGCGTGGACGGCGCCGTGGTGGATCTGGCCGAGCGGCGCCAGGTGCGCGACGCCGAGCGCGTCGAGGACGCGGCGGGCGGTCTCTCCACCGGTCAGGACGAGGTCGGCATCGCCTGCGTGGTCGGCGGCGAGACGGGCGAGTGCGGACACCAGACGGCGTGCCGAACCGGGCCGGATGCCCGGGCCGCCGTCGATGCTGAGGACGGTGACACCGCCCGACACGCTGCCAGACATATCCGGTGTGCCGGGGGTGGACCGGACGTGGGAGGTCAGGGCGTCGGGATGCACGTGCACATGGCGTGCACCGTGCTCCGTGAGTTGCGCGATCTGCGCAGGCGCGGAGGGATCGGCGGTGCCGACGACGACCAGGAGGGGCCGTCGCCGGCGCCCCCCGGCCGGAGCTGGAGCCGGAGCCGCTTGTCCCGCTGCCGACGTCCCGTCGATACGCCTCAGCAGGCGGCCGACCGCCGCGGCGAGGCCGCTGGTGCCCGTCAGGCGGACGCCGGGGCCGCAGGCGAGCGCCGCCTCGGCGATCAAGTCCAGGTCCGAGTCCGTCTCGGCGTCGCACACCGGAAGGTGTCCGGCGCCGACCGCCGCGCGCAGCACTGCGGGCAACGCGTCGCCCCGTACCGCCTCCAGCGGGACGAGCGTCGTACGGGCGTCCCCGAGCGCGGCGGAGATCGACGGCGGGGGCGAGGTGCTCTCCGCCCGCCAGGCGTCCGTGGTGTGCAGGGGGACGCCGTCGAGATGGACGACACCGCCGCGGACCGTGCGGCCGAGGGCGGGCAGGGCGGTGGCGACGACGACGCCCTGCCCGCCCTCGGCGCAGGCGGCCGTCTCGGCGGCGAGGTTGCCCCGCAGCAGTGAGTCGGCCTTCTTCAGCACCAGAACGTCCGAGGGCGCGGCTCGCAGTGCCTCGCGTACGCGCCGGGCCGCGTCGGCCGCGGGCAGGCACCGGCAGTCGAGGTCGACCACGACGGCCTCGCCGTACGCGTGCGGATCCAAGGGCGCCGGACCGAGCACGATCCCGGCCGGCGCGCCGAGCGCCACCGCGGTCTCCGCCGCTCCGGACAGGTCGTCGGCGAGGGCGAGGACACGTCGCGGTGCCGNGCAGTGCCTCGCGTACGCGCCGGGCCGCGTCGGCCGCGGGCAGGCACCGGCAGTCGAGGTCGACCACGACGGCCTCGCCGTACGCGTGCGGATCCAAGGGCGCCGGACCGAGCACGATCCCGGCCGGCGCGCCGAGCGCCACCGCGGTCTCCGCCGCTCCGGACAGGTCGTCGGCGAGGGCGAGGACACGTCGCGGTGCCGCTCCCTCACGGAGCGGGGAGGGGGAGGGGAAGGACACGTCATCCTCCTGGACCTGTAGTCGAGCCGGGGGCATGCGGGGCGGCCCCGGCGCTCGATGATGGCACAGTCTGCGCGATGTGCGCGAGACCTATTGCGTGATTCGCGCAACCGTGGAACGGTTTCCGGCGCGACAGAAACCGACGGCAACCGACGGCGTCCTGCGGGACCGGACGCCGTCCCGAGCCGGTCGCCGCACAAAAAACCCCGAGAGGTCGACGATGACCCGAACTCCTCCGAGTGAGACGCCCAGCCGTCGCACCCTGCTGCGCTGGGGCGCCGCGGGCGGCGCCGGTCTCGCTCTCTCCCCGCTGGCCGCCTGCGCCGGACCCACCGGCGCCCCCGGCCCCGGCACCCTCACGCTCGGGCTGAACCGCTCGCTGGTCAGCCTGGACAACAAGCTCAACCAGTTCGACGCCGCGGTGACCGTGCAGCGGGCCGTGCGTCAGGCCCTCACGGCCATCGGCCCGGACATGCGACTCGCGCTGGTCCTCGCCGACCGGTTCGAGATGACCGCGCCGACCACCTGGAGCGTCCGCCTGCGCGACGGGATCCGCTACTCCGACGGACGGCCCGTGACCGTAGACGACGTGGCCACCGCGGTGCGGATGTACGGAGAGGTCGCCGGATCGTTCATCCTCGGCCTGTTCCCCGAACTCCCCGACGTCGAGGCGACGGGCGAACGCACCTTCCGGCTCCACACCCGCAACCCGGTGCCCGTCCTGGACCGGCTGATGGCCAACATCCTCATCACCCCGGCGAAGGACAACCGGCCCGAGGAGCTCCGCTCCGGCGTCGGCACCGGCCCCTACCGGGTGGCCGGCGCCAACAGCGGCGCGGGCGAGTACACCCTGGCCCGCGTCCCGGGGTACTGGGGCGGGCGGCCGCCTGTCGAACGCGTCCGGGTCCGCTTCGTACCGGAGGAGTCGAGCCGGGTCGTCGCCCTGCGCAGCGGCGAACTGGACGTCATCGACACCATCACCCCCGACTCCGCCGAACAGCTCACCGGGCTGCCCGGCGTGCACCTGGAGCAGACCTCCGGGGTGCGGATCTGCCAGCTCTTCTACAACTTCCGCAAGCCGAAGAAGCATCCGCTGGCCGACGCCCGGGTGCGCCGGGCGCTGACGTACGCCATCGACGGCGAGTCCCTCGTCCGGGATGTGCTCACCGACTCGGCCGAGCAGGCCCGGGGAGTCGTCCCCCTCAGTCTCCAGGGCGCCGAACCCACCGGCAGTTACGTCCACGACCCCGCACGCGCACGGCAGTTGCTCAGGTCCCTGGGCGCCGACAGGCTGCGGATCAAAATCATCTGGGAGTCGGGCGAGTTCGCCGCGGACGCCTCCGTGATGGAGGCCGTCGCGGAGATGCTGAAGGACGTCGGTGTGCGCGCCACCCTGCAGCAGTTCGAGCCCGGCGGCGACATCCTCAAGTGGCGCCAGGGCAAGGGAGGCGACTGGGACGTCATCGGCAACGGCTTCCCCGGCACCACCGGCCAGGCCACCACCATGCTGCAGGCGATGTACGCGGGCACCGCCGAGGACGAGCGCACCGGTGACGCGTTCATGGGCTACGTCATCCCCGGCATCGCCCGACAGCTGTCCGACGCGGCCACCGAGACCGACCCCGCAACCCGTGACCGCAAGCTGGCCGCCGCCCAGCACGCCGTCTGGGACACCTGGCCGGCCATGTGGGCCTTCGTGCCGAAGACCGTGCTCGCCCGCCGCGCACGCGTCGACGGCATCCGGCTGCTGCCGATCAACTCCTACGACCTGACCGCCGTACGGCTGGAGGGCTGAGCCGTGACCAAGTACCTCGCCCGCCGTCTCGGCCAGAGCCTGCTGACCGTCTTCCTGACCATCTCCACGGTCTTCGTGCTGGTCCGGCTCGCCCCCGGAGACCCCGCCGCCGCATACGCGCCGCCGAGCGCCACCACCGCCGACCTGGAGCGGATCCGCGCCCAGTTCGGCCTCGACAAGCCCTTGATCACCCAGTACGGGATCTTCCTGCGCGACCTGCTGAGCGGCGACCTCGGCACCAGCTACTCCTTCCACGACTCCGCCCTCAGCGTGGTCCTGGACCGCATGCCCTACACGATCACGCTCTCCCTCGCGGCGATCGCCGTCACCGTGGCCGTCGCCGTCCCGCTCGGGGTGTGGATGGCACGCCACGCCGACAGCTCGCGCGAACTCGGCGCCAACGTCCTGACCATCACCGGACAGTCCATGCCGGACTTCTGGACCGGCGTGATGCTGCTGACCGTCTTCGCCGTGCTGCTGCCGGTGCTGCCCGCCTCCGGCTTCACCTCCTGGAGCGGCCTCGTCCTGCCGACCCTCACCATCGCGATCCTCCAACTCGCCCTCATCTCACGGCTCGTACGCCGCGAGATGACCACGGCACTCGCCTCGCCGTACATCACCGTGGCCCGCTCGCGCGGTGTCTCCGAACGGGCCCTCACCTGGCGGTACGCCCTCGCCAACTCGTCCGTCCCGCTGGTCACAGCCGTCGGCACCCGCTTCGCGGCACTGCTCAACGGCGTCGTGCTGGTCGAGGTCGTCTTCGGCTGGCCCGGCGTCGGTTCCCTCGTCGTCCGCGCCCTGGAGACCCGCGACTACCCGCTCATCCAGGCAACCGTCCTGGTCACGGCGACCCTCGCCATCCTCGTCCAGCTCCTCGTCGACCTCGCCTACCCGCTCCTCGACCCGCGGGTCCGACTCGGAAAGGCGGCCTGACCATGTCCGCCACGCTCACACCGTCCGCCGACAGCACCCGGTCCAGTGCCGTCACCGCCCGGCACCTGGCCCGCGCCACCGCCACCAGGCAGCGGCGCAGCGCCCGCTTCAAGCTGTGGGCGGGAGCCCTGTGCACCGCGCTGGTCGCCCTGCCGGTGGCCCTCGCCAGCCTGCTTCCGCTGCCGGACCCGGACGCCCAGAACCTCGCGGGGCGCCGGCTGCCGCCGCTCACCGACGGGCACCTGTTCGGCACCGACCAGCTCGGACGCGATCTGCTCTCCCGCATCCTGCACGGCGGCCAGGTCTCACTGACCGTGGGCGTCCTCGCCGTCGTCGTCTCCGGGCTCATCGGGATCGCCGCAGGCGCGGCGGCCGGCTACTTCGGAGGCTGGATCGACACGGTCGTCAGCCGGCTCCTGGAAGCCCAGCTGGCGCTGCCCCTGCTGATGATGCTGCTGCTCGTCGTCGCCCTCTTCGGCCCGTCGGTCACCGTCATCACCTGCGTGATCGCGATCGCCCAGTGGCCGGAAGTGGCCCGGCTGACCCGCTCCCTGGTCCTCGTCGAACGCGAGAAACCGTATGTGGCGGCCGCCCGTCTGCTCGGTATGCGCAACTGGTCGGTCCTGGGACGGCACATCATCCCCAACGTCCTGCGCCCCGCGAGTCTGGTGGTCCTGCTGCTGCTCGCCCAGGCCGTGCTCCTGGAGAGCGCCCTCAGCTTCCTGGGCGCGGGACCCCAGCGGCCGTTCGCCACCTGGGGCCGCATCATCTCCGACGGTCAGGACTACATCACCACCTCCTGGTGGCTGGTCACGCTCCCCGGCCTGGTCATCGCCCTCCTCGTGGTCGGCGTCAACCTCATGGGCGACGGCCTGCGCGACCGCATCCGTACGACGAAGCCCGCGAAGGGAGCCTGAGTCATGACCAGCGACACCTCGCCGGCGTCCGGCGCCCTGCTGCCGGCCTCCGGCGCCTCACTGCCGGCCTCCGGCGCCCTGCTGGAGGTCGAGGACCTGCAGATCGAACTGGTCACCCATCGTGGCGTGGTCCGCGCCGTCGACGGCGTGAGTTTCACCGTCGGACGCGGCGAGACCGTCACGCTCATCGGGGAGTCCGGCTCCGGCAAGTCCACCACGGCGATGGGCGTGCTGCGGCTGCTGCCCGAAGGACTCGCCGTGCTGTCCGGCACCGCCCGCATCGGCGGCGAGGACGTCGTCACCGACCCCGGAGCGGCCCGGCGGGCGCGCGGCCGTACCGTGTCCCTCATCCCCCAGGACCCGATGACCGCGCTCAGCCCCGTCCACACCGTCGGGCGGCAGCTCGGCGAGGCCCTGCGGCTGCGCCACCCCGGCCTGTCCCGGGCCGAGGCCCGGGAGCGCGGCACCCACCTGCTGGACCAGGTACGGATCAGCAGGCCGGGAACGCGCTGGAAGGCGTACCCGCACCAGTTCTCCGGCGGCATGCTCCAGCGCGTCCTCATCGCCGTCGCACTGGCCGCCGAACCGCGGCTGCTGGTCGCCGACGAACCCACCTCCGCCCTGGACGCGACCGTCCAGGCGAGCGTCCTCGACCTGCTGATGGACCTTCAGGAGCGCACCGGTGTGGGCATGTTGATGATCACGCACGACCTCGGCGTCGCCCGGCTGGTGTCCGACCGCATCCACGTCATGAAGGAGGGCCGGTTCGTCGAGTCGGGACCCGCCCAGCAGATCGTCGAGCGGCCCGCACACCCGTACACCGGGAAACTGCTCGCGGCCGTCCCGAGCCTCGGGCCCTGGGACGAGGACGGGCTCGACGACCACACCGTGCAGCCCGAGCAGGAAGGCAGGGCCGCCCGATGAGCCGGCCAGCAGTGACTCCGGACGCGGCCGACACGGCCGACGCCGCCGACGCGTCGCCGTTTCTCACCGTCGAGGACCTCGTCGTCGACTACCCCACGCCGGCCGGCCCCGTGCGCGCCGTCGACCACGTCAGCTTCAGCGTGCCCCGCGGCGGCTCACTCGCCGTCGTCGGCGAGTCGGGCAGCGGCAAGTCGACCATCGCCTGCGCGATCGTACGACTGCTCAAGCCAGCCGCCGGGCGGATCGTGCTGGACGGCACCGACCTCGCCGCGCTGCCCGAGCGGCGCCTGAGGCCGCTCAGGCGCCGCGTCCAGATGGTCTTCCAGGATCCCTACGGATCCCTCGCCCCGCACCTGACCGCCCTGGAGATCGTGGCCGAACCGCTGCGCGTCGCGGGCGTGACGGACAAGACCGAACGGCGCCGCCGCGCCGCTGAACTGCTCGACCGCGTAGGACTGCCGGCCTCGGCACTCGAACGACGGCCCGACGAGTTCTCCGGCGGACAGCGCCAGCGCATCGGCATCGCCCGCGCCCTGGCCTCGGAACCCGACCTGCTGGTGTGCGACGAGGCCACTTCGGCCCTCGACGTGTCCGTGCAGGCCCAGGTCCTCGATCTGCTGCGCGAACTGCGGGAGGAGACCGGCATCACCTACATCGTCATCGCACACCACCTCGGCGTGGTGCGCGAAATCAGCACCGACGTCGTCGTCCTGAAGGCGGGACGGGTCGTCGAACGCGGCCGTACCGCCGACGTACTCGCCGCCCCCGTCGAGCCCTACACCCGCGCCCTGCGCCGCGCCGCCCTCGACCCCACGGCGATCAGGGGACTCAAACCCCGCATCATGGCGGCCTCGACCCCGGCCTCGGCCACAGCCGTACCGGAGCCGCACACGCCCCAGACCCCGCAGGCCGCCCCCCACGCCTCCCTCACCGCCCCACCGGAAGGAGCCGGCAAGTGACCACCGGCATCGCACTGCCGAACGTACCCGTGCCCCTGTCCCGGCTCGTCCTCGGCACCATGACGTTCGGCGACACCGTCGACCGGGCCGGCGCCGCGGACATGCTCGCGACGGCGCTGGAGGCCGGCATCACCGGCGTGGACACCGCGAACGGCTACGCCGGCGGCGAGAGCGAACGCATCCTCGCCGAGCTGCTCCCCGCCCACCGCGACCGGATCGTGCTCGCCACCAAGGCCGGCATGCCGCACCCCGACCAAGGGGAGCACGCCCCGCTGTCCGCCCCCGGCCTGAGGGCCGCCCTGGAAGGCAGCCTCAAGCGACTCGGCACCGACCGCGTCGACCTGTTCTATCTGCACCAGCCCGACCGGGCCACACCCCTCGCCGAGACCCTCGCCACCGTCGCCGAGTTCGTCGCCGAGGGGAAGGTCCTCGCGCTCGGCGTCTCCAACTACGCCGCTTGGCAGATCGCCGAACTGGTGCGCGTCGCCGACGAGGTGGGTGCCCCACGCCCGGTCGTCGCCCAGCAGCTGCACAATCTGCTCGCCCGCCGGATCGAGGAGGAGTACGTCGAGTACGCCGCCGTCACCGGTCTGCGCACCATGGTCTACAACCCGCTCGGCGGCGGCCTCCTCACCGGACGGCACCGCTATGAGAAGGCCCCCGAGACCGGACGGTTCGCCGACTCCCGGCTCGCGGACATGTACCGGCAGCGCTACTGGGATCCGCGTCTGTTCGACGCGGTCGCCGAACTGACCCGTATCGCCGAGGGCGCCGGCGTCCCGCTCGCCGAACTGGCCCTGCGCTGGCTCCTCGACCGGGACTCGACCGACGCCCTGCTGCTCGGCGGTTCCCGCACCGGGCACCTGCGCGCCAACCTCACCGCCGCGCAGGCCGGACCGCTGCCCCCCGACGTGACCGTCGCCTGTGACGAGGTCGGCTCCGGCCTGCGCGGCCCCATGCCCGCCTACAACCGCTGAGCCCCGTACGCGACTTCGACGCACCCGCCCTGCCCCCTGTGACCTTGTGAAGGAACAACCGCCCATGACCTCCGCAGAGTTCACTGCCGCCCTGCGCGCCCGCGAGCAACTGCTCGGCTACTGGTGCCTGATGGACGCGCCCGTGGCCACCGAACGCATCGCCCGCCTCGGTTACGACTACGTCGCCCTGGACGCCCAGCACGGCCTGTTCGGCTACTCCGGCATGCTCAACAACCTCCTCGCGATTGACAGCCGGGGCTCCACGGCCGTCGGCCTGGTCCGGGTGGAGGCCAACGACCCCACCCCGATCGGCCGTGCCCTCGACGCGGGCGCGACCGGAGTGATCGTGCCGCTGGTCGACACGGCCGCGCAGGCAGCCGAGGCCGTGGCCGCGGTCCGGTACCCGCCCCTCGGCCGGCGCTCCTACGGCCCGATGCGCTCGGCGCTGAGGATCGGCCCCGACCCGGCCGACACACACGACAGCACGGTCGTCCTCGCCATGATCGAGACGGTTGAAGGACTCGCCGACGTCGAGGCGATCTGCGCGACGCCGGGCCTCGACGGCGTCTACGTGGGCCCCTCCGACCTGCGGATCGCCCTCGGCGGCGCCTCGTCCACGGACCCGGCCCTGGCCGACACCTTCGAGGCCGCGCTCGGCACCGTACGCGAGGCGGCGGCGGCCGCCGGTATCGCCGCGGGCATCCACAACCCGGACGGGGCGAGCGCCGCCAAGCGCCTCGCCGAGGGCTTCACCTTCGCGACCGTCGCCTGCGACCTGGTGCACCTGGAACAGACCGCCCGCCAGCACCTGACCGCTGCCCGGACCCCTGGAGAGGCACTGTGACGAACCGACTCCTCGACGGCTTCGACCGCACCGACACCACGCTGCCCGCACCGACCGTTCAGAGCCACGCCGCCAACCTCACCGTGCTGCCCGGCGGGGACCTCGGCTGCGTCTGGTTCGGCGGCACGCAGGAGGGCATGGCGGACATCAGCGTGTGGTTCTCGCGCCTCGCCCCCGGCACCACGACCTGGACGGAGCCCGTCCGCCTCTCGGACGACCCGGCACGCTCGGAACAGAACCCCGTGCTCTTCCCCATGCCCTCGGGCGCCCTGTGGCTGCTGCACACCGCCCAGCGAGGCGGAGACCAGGACACCGCCGAGGTACGGCTGCGCGTCAGCCACGACCACGGCACGACCTGGGACGCGACCCGCACCCTGTTCCCCGCGACCCCGGACGTCGGCGGCGTCTTCGTCCGCCAGCCACCCATCGTCGTGCCCACCGGCCGCCTACTGCTGCCCGTCTTCCGCTGCCGGACCGCCCCTGGCGAGAAGTGGTCCGGCGACCTCGACACCAGCGCCGTCATGATCAGCGACGACGACGGCGGCACCTGGTCCGAGCGGCCCGTGCCCGGCTCCACGGGCCTGGTCCACATGAACGTCCACCGGCTGCCGGACGGCTCCCTGCTCGCCCTCTACCGCAGCCGCCGCGCCGACGCCGTGCACCGGTCCGTGTCGCTGGACGACGGCGACACCTGGAGCGAGCCGCAGCCGCTCGGACTGCCGAACAACAACTCCTCGATCCAGTACGTCCCGTTGGCCGACGGCCGTCTGGCCCTCGTCTACAACCACAGCAGCGCCGCCGACGCGACCGCCCGCCGCGTCTCCCTCTACGACGAGATCGACGACACGGGCTCACTCGCCGACGGCAAGGCCCCGGACGGCCCGGTGACGACGGCGCTGCGGCACAGCCCCTCGACCGCGTTCTGGGGCGCCCCGCGCGCGCCGCTCAGCCTCGCCCTCTCGTCCGACGGCGGCCTGACCTGGCCGCTGCGCGCCGACCTCGTGACCGGCGACGGCCACTGCCTCACCAACAACTCCCGCGACGGCCTCAACCGCGAACTGTCCTACCCCTCGATAACGCAGACACCGGACGGCGCCCTCCACATCGCCTACACCCACCACCGAAAGGTCATCCGCCACATCAGGCTCACCCCGCAGAGCGCGAGCTGAGCGACCGCACGGGCCGCTCGGGCTCGTGCCACCCGGTCGACACCTGCGGCAACCCGGTCACCCAGACCCGCTGGAACGCGTACCGCTCCGATGCGCTGAGCGGTTTTCCCGCCCACGGGCGGCGGGGAGGTCGGACCGTTCGTGGTCGACGAGGCGCACGTCGTGAAGAAGGAGTCAAACCCGGCTGCCGCTGCCGTACGGGGCGTACAGGTCGAGCAGCCGGACGCGGGTCGCCTGCAGGCGGTGTGCCAGCACCCGGCCGACCCAGTGGTCGACGGCCTGTCCGAACTCGGGATCTTCGGCGCACATCATGCGCACGGCGACCGCGTCGAACTCGTAGGCGCGTACCGGTGTCACGGCCTCGGCACCCAGCTGCCACGCGTACGGTTCGAACATCCAGGACCAGCCGACGAGAGCATCGAATCCGAGGGTCTCGATGACCGGCGAGCGGCGTCCGGGAACACGCATGTCGAGAGCGACGCTGCCGCTGCGCAGGATCCAGAACCGGTCGGCGCGTGCACCCTCCTCGAACAGGCGGGTGCCCTGGGGAATGCCGACCTCGTGCGCGAGGCGCATCAGTCGGGTCCGGTGCTGAGCGGGCAGCGCCCGAAGCGTGCTCGGCGCGATGGAAGCGTTCATGGCTGTCTCCAGGGGGTGGGCCGATCTGCTTCCAGCGTCCACCGGCACTTCCGGCCGGGCCATGGGCCACTCGGCCCCGGTTCCGGGCCGTCCGGTACCGCGCCCGAGACCTTCGGCACCCTGCGCAGCGACCTGTCCGGATGCGGCCCGCGGGCCGGCTTGGCGCTGCGCTTCGCCGGCGATGTCCCCGACGAGCCGAAAGGGACCCACCGGCCTGCCGAGGAGGGCCACCCGGCCCAAGCGGGAGCCCGTCGATGCCGAACACGCTGGATGTACGGGGCCATACGGACGCCCCTCGGCGGCTGAGGTCGCCGTTTCAGGCTTGGTGAACGGACGTGAGGGTCATGGCTGAGCAGACACCCACGACGGCGACCGACCCGGTCGACGCATCCGCGCGTGGCGACCTCGGGCGGCGGATCGCCCGGCGGCGTGCGGAACTGGGGCTGACTCGGGAGGAGACGGCCCTTCGGGCCGGCATGGCTTCCGGCTACGTCCGCCATCTGGAGGAACACCCCTCCGCCGCGCCCAGCCAGGGCACCCTCCTCAGGCTGGCGGGCGTGCTGGAGACGACCCTGACGGAACTCGCCGGCGGCAACGTCAACCTGCCGGCGGGCCGTGCACGGGCGGCGAGCCAGGCCGAGTTCACGGAACTGCATCCACGCGAGTGCCGGGAGCTCCTGGCGACGCACGGCGTGGGCAGGCTCGCGGTGTCCACCGGCTCGGGGCCGGTCATCATCCCCGTCAACTACACCGTCGTAGAGGCAGCGATCGTCTTCAGGACCGCTCCCGGCACGGCACCGGCCCAGGCGTCCGGCCACCGGGTCGCCTTCGAGGTCGACCGCGTCGACGACGCCCTCGGCGAGGGCTGGAGTGTCCTGGTGCGCGGGCGCGCCCGCACCGTCACCGACACCGATGCCGTACGGCTGCTCACGGAGCGGGTGCCCGGCGCGCCCTGGGCCGGAGGACGGCGTGACCTGTGGGTGCGCATCGACCCAGAGGCCGTCACCGGGCGCCGCGTCGCGGTGCGACAGGGACGGCAAGCGAGCCCGAACGAGCCCGAAACGAAACCAGGCGAGCCAAGACCAACCCAGACCAACCCAGACCAACCAAGACGAATCCAGGCGAATCCAGGCGAAAGACGGACTGGCTGATGTACCCCAACGACGGTTTCCGAGAACTCGAACGGCAGGAATGCCTGCACCGGCTGGCGAGGGTGCCGATCGGCCGTATCGTCCACACGCGCCAGGCCCTGCCCGCGGTCCTGCCGGTCAACTTCTGCCTGGACGCCGACGGCGCGGTGCTGCTGCGCACCTCCGCGGTCTCCGAGCTGGTTCGCGCGATCGCCGGCACCGTGGTCGCCTTCGAGGCCGACGAGGTCGACGCCGTCGCGCACTCAGGCTGGAGCGTCGTCGTCACCGGCCCGGCCGCGGTGGTCACCGACCCGGCCGCGCACGAACGGCTGTGCCGGACCGGCCCGCGCTCGTGGGTGCCCTCGCCGGACGGGGTCTTCGTCCGCATCGAACCCGAGCTGGTCACCGGTCGTGAGCTCGTCGGTGGACGCACGCTGTACGGGGTGGATCTCTCCCCCTGACCGCCCGCCGGACGGGCGACACCGCCCTTGGAAGTGGCCCGGTCGGCCCTGTCGGGTACCCGCGGTCTGACCCAGGGTGGAAGGCATGACCGGCATGCACCTCCGACCGACACCCGACCCGGAAGGGATCTCCCATGTCCGTCGACTCGCAGCAGGCGTCCGCCCGGCTCACCGAGGAGGAGCTGAGGGCGCTGGACGCCCACTGGCGCGCCGCGAACTATCTGGCCGTCGGCCAGATCTACCTGATGGCCAACCCCCTGCTGACCGAGCCGCTGCGCGCGGAGCACGTCAAGCCGCGCCTGCTCGGGCACTGGGGCACTTCCCCGGGCCTGAACCTGGTGCACACCCATCTCAACCGTGTCATCAAGGCCCGTGACCTGGACGCCCTGTGTGTCTGGGGCCCCGGCCACGGCGGACCCGCCGTACTGGCCAACTCCTGGCTGGAAGGCTCGTACTCCCAGACGTACCCGGACGTCACGCGGGACGCCGAGGGCATGGCCCGTCTCTGCAAGCAGTTCTCCTTCCCCGGCGGGGTGCCCAGCCACGTGGCACCCGAGACGCCCGGCTCGATCCACGAGGGCGGCGAACTCGGCTACGCGCTGTCCCACGCCTACGGCGCCGCCTTCGACAACCCGGACCTGCTGGTCGCCTGCGTGATCGGCGACGGCGAGGCGGAGACCGGACCGCTGGCCGCCTCCTGGCACTCGGACAAGTTCCTCGACCCCGTCCACGACGGCGCCGTCCTGCCGATCCTGCACCTCAACGGCTACAAGATCGCCAACCCCACCGTGCTCGCCCGTCTCCCCGAGCCGGAGCTCGACGAACTCCTCAAGGGCTACGGACACGACCCGATCCACGTCACCGGCGACGACCCGGCCGCCGTCCACCGCGCCATGGCCGAGGCCCTGGACATCGCTGTCGACCGGATCGCCGCCCTGCAGCGGGCCGCCCGCGAGGAGGGCGCCACGGAGCGGCCCCACTGGCCGGTCATCGTGCTGCGCACACCGAAGGGCTGGACCGGCCCGGCACAGGTCGACGGGCTGCCGGTGGAGGGCACGTGGCGCTCCCACCAGGTGCCGCTGTCCGCCGTACGGGACAACCCCGAACACCTGAGGCAGCTGGAGACCTGGCTGCGCTCGTACCGGCCCGAGGAGTTGTTCGACGATGAGGGCCGCCCCCGGCCCGAGGTGCTGGCCTGTGTCCCGGAGGGGACCCGCAGGCTCGGAGCGACCCCCCACGCCAACGGGGGTCTGCTGCTGCGCGAACTGCCCCTGCCGCCGCTGGAGCGGTATGCCGTCGAGGTCGACAAGCCGGGCGCCACCATGCACGAACCGACCCGTGTGCTGGGCGAGTTGCTGCGGGACGTCATGCAGGCCACCTCCGAGCGGCGCGACTTCCGCCTGGTCGGCCCCGACGAGACCGCCTCCAACCGGCTCCAGGCCGTGTATGAGGCCAGCGGCAAGGCCTGGCAGGCGCAGACGCTCCAGGTGGACGAAGACCTCGACCGGCACGGCCGGGTGATGGAGATTCTCTCCGAACACACCTGCCAGGGCTGGCTGGAGGGCTATCTGCTGACCGGCCGGCACGGGCTGTTCTCCTGCTACGAGGCCTTCGTGCACATCGTCGACTCGATGGTGAACCAGCACATCAAGTGGCTGCGCACCACCCGCCGGCTGCCCTGGCGTGCCCCGATCGCCTCCCTCAACTACCTGCTGACCTCGCACGTGTGGCGCCAGGACCACAACGGTTTCTCCCACCAGGACCCCGGCTTCGTCGACCACATCCTCAACAAGAGCCCCGAAGCGGTACGGGTCTACCTGCCGCCGGACGCCAACACCCTGCTGTCCGTGGCCGACCACGCCCTGCGCAGCCGCGACTACGTCAACGTCATCGTGGCCGGCAAACAACCCTGCTTCGACTGGCTGTCCATGGACCAGGCCAAGGCCCACTGCGCCCGCGGTGCCGGAATCTGGGAGTGGGCCGGTACCGAGGACGGCACCCGGGAACCCGACGTGGTGCTGGCCTGCGCGGGCGACGTCCCCACCCAGGAGGTACTGGCGGCCGCCCAGCTGCTGCGCCGGCACCTGCCGGAGCTGTCCGTCCGCGTGGTGAACGTCGTCGACATCGCCCGCCTGCTGCCCGGCGAGGAACACCCGCACGGCATGGGTGACTTCGAGTACGACGGCCTGTTCACCGCCGACAAGCCCGTCATCTTCGCCTACCACGGCTACCCGTGGCTGATCCACCGGCTCGCCTACCGTCGCAACGGCCACCCCCACCTTCACGTGCGCGGCTACAAGGAGATCGGCACCACCACGACGCCGTTCGACATGGTCGTCCGCAACGACCTCGACCGATACAGGCTGGTCACGGACGTCATCGACCGCGTCCCGGGCCTCGCGGTGCGAGCCGCCGCCGTACGTCAGCGGATGGAGGACACCCGGCTGCGCCATCACGCCTGGATCCGCGAGCACGGCACGGACCTGCCGGAGGTCGCCGACTGGACCTGGGACGGCTGACGGTCGACACGCCCCGGAAACGGGGACTACCGGGCCGACGCCCGGGGCGTGAAGCCCTCCGCCGAGTAGCGGTCATGGCACGACCGGCCTCCGTGAAGTCGTACAGGTAACCCATCGTGTCGGGCGCTCCTCGTATGCGTACGAGGGCATGCCGGGATCAGTCCCGTCCAGCGTCCTGCGGGCGGCGCGACGGTGTCGGGATACCGCCCGAGGGCCGACGCGGCGGCCTGCGCAACATGGCCGAGCGAGCGCGGCAACTGGGCGGAAGCCTGGGCTCGCCAGCCGGCCGAGGGCGGTGCAACAGTGGTGTGGCGGGTCCCGGTACCGGACGAGGAGTGACGGCCGGCGCGTGCGGTGCGTTGGGAGTGGCAATCCGAGTGAGGGCTGCTCTGCGCCGGTCAGCCCGGTCAGCCGGGTCGAGTGGGTCCCGCTCGCGCGCCGGGCTGTGAGTCAGGCGACCTCACCTGACCACAGCTCGCCGAAGGCCACTCCGTGCCAGTCCAGCCCGACGCGAGTACGGCGTACTGCGACGACATCACAAGCCTCCGCGGATTCCCGACTCGGTTGACCTCCCACCGCTCCTCAAGGGCGCGCACACCTCACGGTCGTGTCGGACCGGGCGCATCCGGATCCGCACAGCGCACCTCAGTCGAGCCTCGACGAGACGGGGCGGACGACGTACGGACATCGGACCGGTTGAGGCCGAACAAGGCAGCCCGCACCCCCTCGACGGAGCCTGGCGCGACACCGTCCACGGGGCGTTCGGTTACGGCCGGCTTGTCGAGGAGTGCCATGACGCCATCCTGTGAGTGGTCGGATCGCCGGTGCGTGCCGGTGTGCGCCGGTGTCCGGGCGGACCCTGGGCACGAAGCCCCGGAAGTCGACCAGGACAGCGTGGTGCGGTGCTGGGACGCGGTGGCGGTCAGGACCGGGCGGATCACCGACCGCCTGCGCGGATCGGCGATGTCGGCTCAGGCGTCGGCCGAGGCGGACTGCTGCTCGTCCTGCGGCGATGCCGCCTGCTCCGACGCGTCGGGTGCGGTGTAGTAGACGGACGCACCCTGCTTGCTGCGCTGCGCCTGGGTCCTGGCGACCAGCCCTTCGAGCGTGGTACGCACCACCGTCGTCTTGATGTTGCGGTCGGGATGGGCCTGGCCGAGAGCCGTGGCGATCTCGGCTGCCGAGCGGGGTTCGCTCTGCTCGGCGAGGTGGCTGCGGACCAGGTCGACCAGAGTCGGCTGTGCGGTCTTGGCGGCTTCGGCCGTTACTGCGGGCTTCTCGGGGGCCGACTTGGTGGCCGCCTTGTCCGTCGCCTTGCCGGCCGCCTTCTCCGTCGCAGCGGGGCGGGACTTGGCGGCGGTCTTCGTCGTCCGTGAGCGCTTGCCCGGGCTGGACTTGGCGGCGGTCTTCTTGGCGGTGGTCTTCTTGCGGGGTGCGGGCACCGAGACACTGTCCGACGGGGCCAGAGGCTTGGCGGACGCCGGCTCCGGGCCGATGGCCTGCTGGATGTTGACCAGCACCTGGTGGTCACGCTGCAGGGCTGTCAGCTGCTCCTGCAGGGCGGCGATCTCCGCGCCGACACGGTCCTGCTCCTTGGTGTTGCGCTCGAGGTCTGCACTCACCTGAGCGGTGTACTGCGATGTCAGTTCGGTGGCGGAAGCGTTCTCAGACATGGGACGCACAACCTTTCCTCGGCCTGAGGCCGAAGTCGACGGGCCTGACACAAGCGTGTGCTGTTGTCCTGGGCGGATGTCTGCGGACGGCAGTCATACCCCATGCACAGTGCCCTGCCGTAGCGATAGTACGGACAACCGGAAGCGGGGTGTCCTCCCTTGAAGGGTCCGAGATGAGTTCACCCCCCGGCGTGGACCGCGCCAAGCCTGCGGGCAGCGAGCCAAGTGTGCTTCTGAGGGACGGTACCGCGACTGCGCCTATGGCACCCAACAACCGTATGAGAAAAGGACGTTGGCGGTGCGGCGCTGCCAGTGGCGGATGCGGGCATCGTGCTGCTCGGGGATCATGACGAGGGGTGACAGCAGATCCCGTGAATTGACAGGTACGTGTGTGCGGACCCACCCTCGGTACGGGCACATCATCGGTGAGCGCGCCATGCGCTGATGGCAGCGGCGGTTGCAGCATGCGGATCATCGAGCTCGCGCTTCCTGGCGGCTTCGAGTGTCCTTGTGCGGCCGTTGATCCTCACGACGGTTCGTCGAGTGCCTTTTCCAGACTCGGTTTCACCTGGCCGGGACCCGACTGCACCGCTTCGATCCGGCCGCAACGGCCGTCGCCGAAGTCGTAGTAGCCCAGCGTCCAGTAGTCGGTCCACTCCGGTGTGAGCGCCTCGAAGTCCATGAACGTGGCTGTGACGGTCTTCGCCCCCTTGCGGAACTCGTCGACCGTCACCTTGGTCGCCCCCAGCGTCATGGTTGCTGTCACGTGTTCCCAGCCGCGATCGGCGGCGTACTTCAGGCTGTGGTCTCTGTAGTTCATGGCGCCCCCTGTTGTGGCGCCCATGATGCCGGGTTCGCGCGCCGTCGGCACCACCCAAAGGCCCGGCCTGCCTCCCCAAGCCACTCACCGGCCGGTGTCTCGGCGAGTGGGACGTGCGGGCGGCCGCCGGGTTCATGCGCCGAGCCAGTTGTCCGTAGCTTCGTCCGCCGTGTCCGGACCACCCACCGCTTGAACGACCGCCCACCCCCGGCGCCCCTGAAACCGCCCGAGTCGCGCGGCTCCTACTTGAAGGCCGTGATGGCGCGGGCAGCCCACTCGGCGAAGGTGCGGGGCGGGCGGCCGAGGACTCGTTCGACGTCGGGGCTCACCCGCTGCTCGGCGGCTTTCGGCATGCCCAGGATGTCGAGGGTGGCTTCCACGGTCGGTTCGGGCATGAAGCGCAGCATCTGGGCCCGAGCCTCTGCCCGGCTCTGCTCGACGAACCGCACCGGTTCACCCAGTGCGTCGGCGATGGCCATGGCCTGTTGCCGAGGTGAGACCGGTGCCGGCCCGGTCAGCTCGTAAGTCCCGCCGACGTGGCCGCCGTCCAACAACGTGACGGCGGCGACCTCGGCGATGTCGGCCGGGTCGATGGTCGGCAGCGCGACATCACCGAACGGTGCGGAGACCATCCGTCGGGTGCGGACCATCTCGGCCCACTGCAACGCGTTGGAGTCAAACCCTCCCGGCCGCAGAAGGGTCCATTCCAGATCCGACCGGGTAACGGCGTCCTCGAGCGTCGAAGGGTGGCGTCCCGTGGCGACGCCCTGGGAGGACAGCAGGACAACTCGGCGCACCCCTTCGACCCGAGCGACCTCGAGGACGCCACTGACGCTGCCACCGGCGGACACGAAGTCGCCCGAGGTCAGCAGGAACAGCGCGTCAGCACCGGCGAGAGCGGGCGCGAGGCTGTCAGGCTTTGCCACGTCGGCCTGATGGTGCCGTATTCCCGGTAGTGGCGTGTCCTGGGCGGAGATCCCTCGCGACACCGCCGTCACCTGTTCGCCGGCCGTCAAGAGCGCCCGCACCAGCGGCCGTCCGACGTTGCCCGTGGCTCCGGTCACCACAATCATGTTCGCTCCCGTTGGCGGTTCTCCTGTGGACGCACGGAAGCTACCAACGCGGGGATAGTAGGTACCTACAGGAAAGTAATGGAAAGAGGGCTCACTGTGACCCACCACACAACTCCCGTGCCTGGTCTCGACGTTGGCGACCTGCCCCCCGAGCAGGCCTGCCCGATCGCTCCCGTGGTCGACATCGTCTTCAGCCGGTGGACCACGCCGATCCTGTGGGCGCTCCATACGTACGGACGGCATCGGTTCGTGGAGTTGCAACGCCGCATCACCACCATCACGCCCAAGGTGCTGACCGACCGGCTGCGGCAGTTGGAACGCGACGGGCTTGTCGTGCGCACTTACCACCCCGAGGTTCCACCGCGGGTGGAGTACGAGATCAGCGAACTGGGTCGCAGCCTGGCCCCGCTCTTCGCGGCACTCTCCGACTGGTCGGTCAACCTGGGCGAGGTGGAGCAGGCCCGGCAGGAGTACGACGCCAAGGAACGCCCCCGCAGTCGTCGCGGCTGAGATGGTTCGGCGGGCAGCCACGGCTGACTCGCCGTCTAGGGTCGGCGGCATGACCGAAAAATCCCTGCGCTCCGTCACCATCGAGCGAACCAGCACCGGCCACTTCACCGCGACGAACGCTCGCGGCGGCACGATCAGCTTCGGCACCGCTTCCGATCCTGAGGCGCACGCCGAGTTCACGCCGGTCGAGCTGTTGCTCGCCGCGCTCGGAGGCTGCACGGCGGCGGACGTCGATGTGGCCACCAGCCGGCACGCGGAACCCGTCAGGTTCTCCGTCGAGGTCACCGGCAACAAGACCAGTGACGAGTCCGGCAACCGGATGACCGACCTCGCGGTGACCTTCTCCGTCGCCTTCTCGGACGTCGACGGCGCGGATCGTGCCCGAGCGATCCTCCCTCGGGCGGTCAGGACCTCACACGACCGGCTCTGCACGGTCAGCCGCACGGTGGAGATCGGCACGCCCGTCACCGCGACGGTCGAGGACGCCTGACGCCTGCCAAGGTCTCTTATGCCGCCGGATGTGCTGTACGGCTAGCCGGGACAGGGCGTGGGCGTGCGCAGGACGGTTGAGGCGGGTACTTGCCGCCTGCCGCGTCCGCGGGCCGCCGGAAATGATGGTCCCGCATGCTGCGGATGCCTGTGTCCCGAACGCCTGAGGACGTGGGCCCCGGGGGCGTGGACCGGGGGCGTGGACCGGGCGGCGGCCGGTATGGCGGCCCCTCCCACGGCCGTGACGGCGACGCGGAAGCGATCGGCACCGCCAGGACCGAGGCTCGCGAGCAGGAGCAGGAGCAGGAGCAGGAGCAGGAGCAGGAGCAGGAGCAGGAGCAGGCGCCTGTGCCGCCGCCTCCGGCCCGTTCGAGCTCGGCGCGATCAAAGTGTGGCGACGGGGTTTCGGCGGCCCTCAGACGGCCGTGCTGGTCGGTCTCGCCCCCGGCGGGCCGGGGGGCCGGAGCCGCCGCCGGATGCGCAGCGGGCCCGAATGCCCGGTGCCCTTGGCGCGCCCGCACGCCTCGGCGGGCCGCACG
>NZ_JBXEJE010000076.1:0-30723 GCF_056820935.1 Streptomyces sp. Q2
GCCGGCGTTGACGCGCCAACCGCTGCGGGCGGACACCCCCCGACACGTCCCCTTGCCGCCGTACGCGGGTGCGGGAGCGCCTACCTTGGCGACGCCGGTGACGGCCGGGCGAGGATCACCTCTCGACCGGCCGAGTCGGGTGGCGGGTGGGCCTGGGTCGGGGGTCCGGGGGCGGAGCCCTCGGGGCGAGGCCGGCCCTTCGACCCATCGAGTCGGGTGGTGGGTGGGCCTGGGCCGGGGGTCCGGGGGCGGAGCCCTCGGGGGGTGCACGCAGCGGCGCCGGGTGCGGGGAAGGGTGGCGGGGGGCCGGAGTGGCCCGGTGGCGTCAGCCGGCCCGCAGGGTCATCCGGCGGCGCGCATGGTGGCCTCGTCGGCCGGTGACGCGTCCCGCAGGAGGCAGGTCAGGCGTGCGGTGCACACGCGTCGCCCGGTCTCGTCGCTGATGACGATTTCGTACGTCGCCGTGGTCCGCCCCTGGTGCACGGGCGTGGCGACCCCGGTGACCAGTCCCGACCGTGCTCCGCGGTGGTGCGTGCAGTTGAGGTCGACGCCGACCGCGATCTTCGAGCTGCCCCCGTGCAGCATCGCTCCGACGGAGCCGAGCGTTTCGGCGAGTACGGCGGACGCGCCTCCGTGCAGCAGCCCGTACGGCTGGGTGTTCCCCTCGACCGGCATCGTTCCGACGACCCGCTGCGCCGACGCCTCCACGATCTGTACGCCCATCCGCGTGCCGAGGTGTCCCGCGGAGAACAGCGCGAGAAGGTCCACCCCGAGTGAGGCGTACTCGTCGATGACCTCCTGCGGGAACTTCACGTGCTGCTGCTCGCCCATGGCGCCCGGCTCCGTTCGTGGTGATCGGTACGGCTGTCTCGTCGCTGAGCAAACGCTCAGTCGGTTGCCGATTGTTCCAGACGGACGACGACGGACTTGCTGGCCGGGGTGTTGCTGGTGTCTGCGGTGGCGTCGAGTGGGACGAGGACGTTGGTCTCGGGGTAGTAGGCGGCCGCACAGCCCCGTGCCGTCGGGTAGTGCACGACCCGGAATCCGGGCGCGCGCCGTTCGGTTCCGTCCTTCCACTCGCTGACGAGGTCGACGTACGAGCCGTCGGTGACGCCGAGTGTGCGGGCGTCCTCGGGGTTGACGAGGACGACGCGGCGGCCGTTCTTGATGCCCCGGTAGCGGTCGTCGAGGCCGTAGATCGTGGTGTTGTACTGGTCGTGCGAGCGCAGGGTCTGCAGGAGGAGGCGGCCCTCGGGCAGCCTCGGGTACTCGACGGGCGCGGCGGTGAAGTTGGCCTTGCCGGTGGCCGTGGGGAAGCGGCGCTCGTCGCGCGGGGCGTGGGGGAGGGCGAAGCCGCTGGGGTCTGCCACGCGCGCGTTGAAGTCCTCGAAGCCGGGGATGACGCGGGCGATGCGGTCGCGGACGGTGGCGTAGTCCTTCTCGAACTCCTCCCACGGAACCTTGCTGTTGTCGCCGAGGACGCGGCGGGCGAGGCGGCACACGATCGCCGGTTCGGACAGCAGGTGGGTGCTCGCGGGCTCCAGGCGGCCGCGGGAGGCGTGCACCATGCCCATGGAGTCCTCGACGGTGACGAACTGTTCACCGCCGCCCTGGAGGTCGCGCTCGGTGCGGCCGAGGGTGGGGAGGATGAGGGCACGCGCGCCCGTGACGGCGTGTGAGCGGTTCAGTTTCGTCGAGACGTGCACGGTCAGGCGTGCGCGTCGCATGGCCGCCTCCGTGACGTCGGTGTCGGGGGAGGCCGAGACGAAGTTGCCGCCCATGGCGAAGAAGACCTTCGCCTTGTCGTCGCGCATCGCGCGGATGGCGCGTACGACGTCGTAGCCGTGGTGCCGGGGCGGCGCGAAGCCGAACTCCTTTTCCAGGGCGTCCAGGAAGGCGGGCGAGGGGCGTTCGAAGATGCCCATGGTGCGGTCGCCCTGCACGTTCGAGTGGCCGCGCACCGGGCACACGCCCGCGCCTGGGCGGCCGATGTTGCCGCGCAGGAGGAGGAAGTTGACGACCTCACGGATGGTGGGCACGGAGTGCTTGTGCTGGGTGAGGCCCATCGCCCAGCACACGATGGTGCGCTTCGAGGCGAGGATCATGCGCAGGGCTTCGTCGATGTCCGCGCGGGTGAGGCCGGTGGCGGTGAGTGTCTCGTCCCAGTCGGCGGACCGGGCCTCGGCCGCGAACTCCTCGTATCCGTGGGTGTGTTCGCGGACGAACTCCTCGTCGACCGCGCCCTGCGTGTCGAGGATGAGCTTGTTCAGGAGGCGGAAGAGGGCCTGGTCGCCGCCGATACGGATCTGCAGGAACAGGTCCGTGAGCGCGGCGCCCTTGAGCATGCCCTGGGGGGTCTGCGGGTTCTTGAAGCGCTCCAGGCCGGCCTCGGGCAGCGGGTTGACGCTGATGATCTTCGCGCCGTTGGCCTTGGCCTTCTCCAGGGCGGAGAGCATGCGCGGGTGGTTGGTGCCGGGGTTCTGGCCGGCGACGACGATCAGGTCGGCCTTGTAGAGGTCTTCGAGCAGGACGCTGCCCTTGCCGACGCCGATGGTCTCCGTCAGGGCCGAACCGGACGACTCGTGGCACATGTTGGAGCAGTCCGGCAGGTTGTTCGTGCCGAGCTCGCGGGCGAAGAGCTGGTAGAGGAAAGCGGCCTCGTTGCTGGTGCGCCCGGAGGTGTAGAAAAGGGCCTCGTCGGGGGAGGCGAGGGCGGTGATCTCCTCGGCGACGATGTCGAAGGCGCGCTCCCAGGTCACCGGCTCGTAGTGCGTTCCCCCTTCGGGCAGGTACATGGGGTGGGTCAGCCGGCCCTGCTGGCCCAGCCAGTAGCCGCTCCTGGTCGCGAGGTCGGCGACGGGGTGCGCGGCGAAGAACTCCGGGGTGACCCGGCGCAGGGTGGCCTCCTCGGCGACCGCCTTCGCGCCGTTCTCGCAGAACTCCGCCGCGTGCCGGTGCTCCGGCTCCGGCCAGGCGCAGCCCGGGCAGTCGAAGCCGTCCTTCTGGTTGACGCGCAGGAGGGTCAGGGCGGTGCGCTTCACGCCCATCTGCTGCTGCGCGATGCGCAGGGTGTGCCCGATGGCCGGGATCCCCGCGGCCGCGTGCTTCGGCTCGGCGACCTGTGGCGCGTCCTGAACCGGATCTGCCTTGGGCGGCTTCGTTGCCATCGCGCGCTCTCCTTCGCATGTGAAGTACCTCTCCGATCCTCGCACGCGCCGGTGACAACGATCGTGTCCAGGCGGGGGCGGGGGCGGGGGCAGTGGCCGTGGTGGGCGCCGCTCGGGAGTGGCCGTCGGGCGGCGGGCGGGTCTGAGTGTCAGTGGCTCGTGGCAGGATCGGGGGCGTGGCAGAAACAGCATCGAAGACGACCGCACACACCTCCGGCGGCGACCGGCCCCGCCTGATGCTCATGGACGGGCACTCACTGGCCTACCGCGCGTTCTTCGCGCTGCCCGCGGAGAACTTCACGACCGCGACGGGCCAGCCGACGAACGCGATCTACGGCTTCGCGTCGATGCTGGCGAACACCCTGCGCGACGAGGCGCCCACGCACTTCGCGGTGGCCTTCGACGTGTCTCGCAAGACCTGGCGCTCCGAGGAGTTCACCGAGTACAAGGCGAACCGCTCCAAGACGCCGGACGAGTTCAAGGGGCAGGTCGAGCTGATCGGCGAGCTGCTCGACGCGATGCACGCGCACCGCTTCGCCGTCGACGGCTTCGAGGCGGACGACGTCATCGCCACCCTCGCCACGCAGGCCGAGGCCGAGGGCTTCGACGTGCTGATCGTCACCGGCGACCGTGACTCCTTCCAGCTGGTCAGCGAGCACACCACGGTGCTGTACCCGACCAAGGGCGTTTCCGAGCTGACCCGGTTCACCCCGGAGAAGGTCGTCGAGAAGTACGGCCTGACGCCCGCGCAGTACCCCGACTTCGCGGCCCTGCGCGGCGACCCGTCCGACAACCTGCCCGGCATCCCGGGCGTCGGCGAGAAGACCGCCGCGAAGTGGATCAACCAGTTCGGGTCGTTCGCGGACCTGGTCGAGCGCGTCGACGAGGTCAAGGGCAAGGCCGGGCAGAATCTCCGCGAGCACCTGGAGGCCGTCAAGCTCAACCGGCGGCTGACCGAGATGGTGCGCACCGTCGAGCTGCCGAAGGCGGTCACCGACCTGGAGCGCGCGCCGTACGACCGCAAGGCCCTCGCCATGGTCCTCGACACCCTGGAGATCAGGAACCCCTCGCTGCGTGAGCGGCTGCTCGCCGTCGACCCGGGTGCCGAGGAAGCCGAGACGACACCGGTCGTCACGGGCGGCGTGGAGCTGGACGGCACCGTGCTGGCCACGGGCGAGCTGGCCGGCTGGCTCGCGGAGCACGGCACCGGGGTCCTCGGTGTGGCCACGGTCGACACCTGGGCGCTCGGCACCGGTTCGGTCGCCGAGATCGCGCTCGCCGCGGCCGGCGGAGCGGCCGCCTGGTTCGACCCGTCCCAGTTGGACGAGGCCGACGAGACCACCTTCGCGACCTGGCTCGCCGCCGCGGACCAGCCGAAGATCCTCCACAACGCCAAGGGCGTCATGCGCGTCTTCGCCGAGCACGGCTGGACGGTCGAGGGCGTGCGCATGGACACCGCGCTCGCCGCCTACCTGGTCAAGCCGGGCCGTCGCTCCTTCGACCTGGACGCGCTGTCCATGGAGTACCTGCACCGGGAGCTGGCCCCCGCCGCGGCGGCCGACGGGCAGCTGGCCTTCGGCGCGGACGACGGCGCCGAGGCCGAGGCGCTGATGATCCAGGCCCGCGCGGTCCTCGACCTGGGCGAGGCCTTCGCCGACCGCCTCCAGGAGGTCGGCGCCGTGGACCTGCTGGGTGACGTGGAGCTGCCCACCTCGGCCCTGCTGGCCCGGATGGAGCGGCACGGCATCGCGGCCGACCGGACCCACCTGGAAGCCATGGAGCAGATGTTCGCGGGCGCCGTGCAGCAGGCCGTGAAGGAGGCGCACGCGGCGGCGGGGCACGAGTTCAACCTGGGCTCGCCCAAGCAGCTCCAGGAGGTCCTCTTCGGCGAACTCGCCCTGCCCAAGACGAAGAAGACCAAGACCGGCTACACCACGGATGCCGACGCCCTCGCGTGGCTGGCCACCCAGACGGACAACGAACTGCCGGTGATCATGCTCCGGCACCGCGAGCAGGCCAAGCTGCGCGTCACCGTCGAGGGCCTCATCAAGGCGATCGCGACGGACGGCCGTATCCACACGACGTTCAACCAGACGGTGGCGGCGACCGGCCGCCTCTCCTCGACCGACCCGAACCTGCAGAACATCCCGGTCCGCACGGACGAGGGCAGGGCCATCCGCCGCGGCTTCGTGGTCGGCGAGGGCTTCGAGTCGCTCATGACGGCCGACTACAGCCAGATCGAACTGCGCGTGATGGCCCACCTGTCGGAGGACGCGGGCCTGATCGAGGCGTTCACCTCCGGCGAGGACCTGCACACGACGGCCGCCGCGCAGGTGTTCGCCGTGGAGCCCACCGCGGTGGACGCCGAGATGCGGCGCAAGATCAAGGCGATGTCGTACGGCCTGGCGTACGGCCTGTCGGCCTTCGGCCTCTCCCAGCAGCTGAACATCGAGGCGGCCGAGGCGCGCACCCTCATGGACGCGTACTTCGAGCGCTTCGGCGGCGTACGGGACTATCTGCGCCGGGCCGTGGACGAGGCGAGGGCGACGGGCTACACGGCGACCCTCTTCGGCCGCCGCCGTTACCTCCCCGACCTCAACAGCGACAACCGCCAGCGCCGCGAGGCGGCCGAGCGCATGGCGCTCAACGCCCCCATCCAGGGCACCGCCGCGGACATCGTCAAGATCGCCATGCTGAAGGTGGGCCAGGCGCTGGAGAAGGCGGACCTCAAGTCTCGCATGCTCCTCCAGGTCCACGACGAAATCGTCCTGGAAATCGCCCCCGGCGAGCGAGCGGCCACCGAAGAACTCGTCCGCCACGAAATGGCCAACGCCGTCCACCTCCGAGCCCCCCTGGACGTCTCGGTGGGCGTCGGCCCGGACTGGGAATCGGCAGCGCACTAGCCTCCGGCGGTCGGTCGGAGGGTTCGTTGGTGGCCCGGGCTGCGGTGAGAGCCTCCGGCGGCCGGGCGGGGGGCTCGTTCGTCGCCTGGGCTGCGGCGGAACCCTCCGGCGGTCGGTCGGAGGGTTCCTTCGTGGCCCGGCCTGCGACGGACGGGTCCTCCGCCGCAGCCCGGGCCGGTCCCCATGACCTGCTCCGGAGAGCCCCGCACCCGCACTCCGGGCCGCACCCCACCCGGACGCCCCGGGGCCACCCGGCACCTGCGTGCCCTGCCGCGCCGGCCCACCCCTGGACCTCGCGGCCCGGCCCTCGCGTGGCCGCCGCGCCGCTCCACCCGTGAACCTCCGGGGCCCGGCCCTCGCGCGGCCGCCGCGCTGGCCCACCCCTGATCCTCGGCGGCCCGGCATCATCCTGGTCTCCCTGCTGTCCCTGCTGGCCCGGCATCCGCGTGCCCTGCCGCGCCGCTCCACCCGTGAACCTCCGGGGCCCGGCCCTCGCGCGGCCGCCGCGCTGGCCCACCCCTGATCCTCGGCGGCCCGGCATCATCCTGGTCTCCCTGCTGTCCCTGCTGGCCCGGCATCCGCGTGCCCTGCCGCGCCGCTCCACCCGTGAACCTCCGGGGCCCGGCCCTCGCGCGGCCGCCGCGCTGGCCCACCCCTGATCCTCGGCGGCCCGGCATCATCCTGGTCTCCCTGCTGTCCCTGCTGGCCCGGCATCCGCGTGCCCTGCCGCGCCGCTCCACCCGTGAACCTCAGGGGTCCGGCCCTCGCGCGGCCGCCGCGCTGCTCCACCCTGATCCTCGGCGGCCCGGCGCCCGTGTGCCCTCCGCGCCGCTCCAACCCTGGACCTCGGTGGCCCGGCATCCGCGTGCCCTGCCGCGCAGGCCCACCCGTGGACCTCCGGGGTCCGGCCCTCGCGCGGCCGCCGCGCCGCTCCACCCGTGAACCTCAGGGGTCCGGCCCCCGCGCGACCACCGCGCCGCTCCACCCGTGAACCTCAGGGGTCCGGCCCCCGCGCGACCACCGCGCCGCTCTCCCCTGATCCTCGGCGGCCCGTCCACCCGCGCGCCCCACCGCGCCGGCCCACCCGTGAACCCCCCGGGGCTCGGCCCCCCGCACACCCCGCCGAACTCCACCCGCACACCCCCCGGGCCGCCCGGCCGCCCCTCACCAGCGTGCCCCGCCGTGCCGCTCCACCCGTGAAGCCGGGGGCCTGGCGTTCGGCACACCCCGGCGCCCCCCACTCCCGGCTCATCCTCAGCGCATCCTCACAAGCACGCACACCCCCCAGCTCACGACCCCCCGCGCAACCCCGCCCCACCCCCGGAGGGACCCGTCACTCGCGTGGCCCCCGCGAAGACGCCCCCGGGTGCCCCGGGCCGTAAGGATGCGGCCATGGGTATACGCACGCTTCACCGCCGGACGGCCCACGCACGGGCGCACGCCGAGACGGCACCGCCTGCACTGCCCCCGCCACCGGTTCCGGCCTTGGCGGCAGCCGCAAGCACCGCCCGCATCCCCGGCGATTTGCCGACGGTCCTGGGCCGGGTGAGCGCCGCCGTCCCCGGCGGCCTGGCGGCTCCTGTGCGCCGGGCCACGGGCGCCGGCACCGCCCGCGTCCCGGCCGGCCTCGCGACAGCGGTGCGTCACGCCGCCGCAGGCACCCGGCGCCGACTGGTCCGCCGCGAGCGGATCGCCGTACGGCAGGAGCGCGAGGCACCGGTCTGGCGGCTGTGGGCGGATCTGGGCCGCGGTTACCTGGCTCTGGCCCTCACCCTGCTACCGCGGTCGCGCCAGCTGCCCACGTTCACGGTGTTCACCGCCGTCAGTGAGCGGCCTGACCGCTCCGCTCTGCCTCGCCCAGCCCCGAACCGTCGTACCGGCGGGCCGGACGCCACACCCTGACCCCGGCGGCGTACAGCACGATCCCCAGGATCAGGCCCGCGCCCGCTCCGAAGCACAGCGTCGGAATCAGCTCCCAGGGCTTCGCGGTGGATCCCCAGTAGTCCCACCACCGTGTCGCCCGCTGCACCGCCGCGACCACCGCGCACCCGCCGATCACGGCACCGGCCCACCACCGGTCCCGGACCGACAGCGCCGGAACCCCCACCGGTTCGGCCGCGGGCGCCCGCCGCAGGGCGTGGCCGACGAACACGGCGATCACGACCGCGGCCACCGCGGAACCGCCGTACTGCAGGTACCAGTACAAAGGGGAGCCGGCCACCTTCTCGCCGAGCACGGGGAATATCCGCATCCCCCACCGGTCGAGGTGCGTGAACGCGTCCCACACGACGTGGGTCAGGGCACCGAGCGCGGCGGACACGTACCACCACGCCACCGAGACGGGCCGCACGCGCGCGCGTGGTGCTCCGCAGCGCGACAGCGTCGCGACCCGCCCCTGCCGGGCCGGCGGCAGCAGCGCCACCAGCGGCTCGCGCACCAGCAGCCACAGCCCGACCAACGCCCAGGCCACCAGCACGTCGAGCGTGAAGACGCCCGCGAAGGAGTGCGTGAACTCGCCGAACTCCATCGCCCCGGACACGACACTCGCCGCGTAGTAGGTCATGTCGGGCGCGAAGGAACCCGCCACGAGTGCGGCGGGCACCAGCCGGCCCCGGCCGCTTCCGTCGGTGCGTACGGCGGGCAGCACGGCCGCCGCATGGCTGAGGGTGAACGGCAACGGGGCTCCTTCAAGGTGATTGACAGATCAGGGCGATTGTCCGATGACGTCACGATCCCATATGGCCAACCGGTGAAAATCGGGCACGAACGGGTGCCCGAGGAAAGGAAGTTGTCGTAGGGTCGCTTGGGCCGCCGGGCTGGGGAGAGTGGTCGAACAGGCGAACAGGACAGGAACCTCGCCGTGGAGGGGCAACCCTCGGGGCGGGTCGATCGTCACAACAGGTCGAACGCTGTCGAGCGCAGTCGGCACGACAGAGGAGAGACGGGCGCTCGGGCGTCCACGGGAGGGGTTCACTTTATGGCGGCGCAATTCGGCAGGAGGCTGCGCAAGGGTGCGGCAACCACCGCCGTGGCCGCGCTCGCGGTCGCGGCCCTGTCCGCCTCGCAGGGTCCGGGCGCGACGGCCGACGACCAGCGCGGCAGAGCGGCCACCACCGGCGCCGACACCGCGGCCGACGTGAGCGCCGACACGGGCGGCGCGACCGGCAACTCCCCGTACTACACGGACCTCCCACCGCTGAACAGCCCGAGCCCTTCTCCGACCATCGGCACGCCCGCGTCCAAGGGTCCGACCGAGGCGGGCATTCCCGCGACCGTCCTCGACGCCTACAAGAAGGCCGCGTCCGCACTGCAGTCGGCCAAGCCCGGCTGCAATCTGCCCTGGCAGCTTCTCGCCGCGATCGGCAAGGTCGAGTCGGGCCAGGCCCGTGGCGGCAACGTCACCGCGGACGGCACCACGATCTCCCCGATCCTCGGCCCGCAACTCGACGGCAACGGCTTCGCGCTCATCAAGGACACCGACAACGGGGCGTACGACGGCAACAGCGCGTACGACCAGGCCGTCGGCCCCATGCAGTTCATCCCCTCCACCTGGGAGTGGGCGGGCCGCGACGGCAACGGCGACGGCAAGAAGGACCCCAACAACGTCTACGACGCCGCGCTCGCGGCCGGCCACTACCTGTGCCGCTTCGGCTGGGACCTGTCCACCCAGGCCGACCTCAACAGCGCGATCCTCAGCTACAACCACTCGCAGGACTACCTCAACACGGTCCTGTCGTGGCTGGAGTACTACCGCAAGGGCAGCCACGAGATCCCGGACGGCACCGGCAGCCTGCCCGGCAACCGCAGCGACGACAACGACACGGTGACCCCCAGGCCGTCGCCGCCGGCCTCGGTCAAGCCCAGCCCCAGGCCGGAGAAGCCCCAAACCGGCACTCCGAGCCCGACGCCGCCCCCGGCGACACCCCCGATCACCACGCCTCCGTCCACGCCCCCCACTCCCACCGACACGGTGGACCACCTGGAGGACGCGGGCACCGCCAAGCTCACCGCGCAGGCGGGCGACGCGTTCACCGAGAAGGTCAGCACCCGGGCCGAGACCAAGGCGGGCGCGGGCGTCGCCAAGGTCCGCGTGCGGTTCACGATCGTCGGTGCCACCGACGCCACCTTCGCCGGCGGCGAGAGCGTCGCCACGGTCGTCACCAACAGCACCGGCGTGGCTGTGGCGCCCGCCTTGCAGGCGGGCGAGAAGACGGGCGACTTCACGGTCCGCGTGACCGTCGTGGGCCGCTCCATCACCGGCCTCGACTATGACGCCACCGTCGCCGAGCGTGCCGCCGACACCCTCACCCGCACCAGCGACACCGCGCTGACCTGCGTACCGGGCGGCGAGTTCGCCGAGCAGGTCGAGGTGAAGGCGACGTACGACGGCGAGGTCGCGGACAAGGTGGCCGCCACCGCCACGTTGATCAAGTCGGCGCTGGACCCGTCCGAGAACGACAAGGGCCCCTATTTCAAGGACGCGGACGGCAAGACCGTGCGTACCCTGACCGGCCTTCAGACGGATGCGAACGGCCTGTTGAAGCTGCCGAAGCTGTACGCCGACGACACCGCCGGCACGTACATGCTCCGCATCACCACGGCGGGAGGCGCGGCGATCAACGTCCCGTTGACCGTCGAGGCGGCACAGACGTCCGCGCCGAGCCCGTCGGCGAGCCCTTCCGCATAGGAGACCTTCGCAGGAGACCTTCGTACGACGGCGGCGGCGCCCCTCCCGGTGGAGGGGCGTCGTCGTTGTGTGTGCAACGTGTTCTCATCTCGGCCGCCCGTTGCTACGGTGCCGGACCTGACGATGTATCAGTTCCAGCTCCGGAGGCAGGCATGCGCGCCCTGATCGCCGCCGCGACCGGTCTCGCCGTCGCGCTCGCCCTGGTCCTCACCATCACGGCGATGGGCGCGCCGACGGGCGACACGTCCCCGAAGCCGCTGTTGACGACGGTGCCCGCCCACCCGTAACGACTCGCGAGGGAGACCGAGATGCGCCGGAAGTCCAGTCTCGTCCTGCTCGCCCTCGCCGTGTTCTTCGCGGCCCTGTCCCCACTGCTGCGCTGGTACGCCTTCCCGCGCCTGGCCAAGATCCCGGCGAACCAGTACCAGGACATGGTCCTGGAGGCGAAGGACGCCACCCTCCTCGACTACGGCTCGATGAAGGCGAAGAAGGTTCCCAAGGTCACCGTCGTCCAGACCCTCAAGGGCAACGTGGAGGCATCCGAGAAGATCGAGAAGACGGCGGGCAAGGACGTGGTGGTCTGGGACGGCCTGTCCTACGTCCAGGGGCCTGACGGGAAGATGGTCTCCAAGGTCCCCGAGCGCTACATCTTCGACGCCCACACCCAGCAACCCGTCCACGCCGCCGGCGAGTCGGTCGACGGCGACCCCGTCAAACGCGAGGGCATCGAGTTCAAGTGGCCCTTCCTGACGGAGAAACGGGACTACGAGTACTTCGACGCGCAGGCGCGCATCACGGCCCCCATCCACTACAAGGGCACCCAGGACTTCCGGGGCGTCGAGGTCTACTACTTCGAGCAGACCATCCCCTGGACCAAGGTGCCCTTCCCCAAGACCCTGCCCGTCGCGGGCATCACCCCCGAGTCGGTCGCCGAGACCGGCACCACCCGCTGGTACACCACGGTCCGCAAGTTCTGGGTCGAACCCCTCACCGGCGCCCCCGTCTACGGGGAGGAGATCCACCGGGAGGAGCTGCGCGGCGGCAGCCTCCTCGGCGGCCGCGAGAAGGTGACGGCGTTCGCCGGACACGTGAAGATGCGCGAGGACTACATCGAGCACACCGTCGACCTGGTCAAGTCCAACCGCACGCCGATCCTGCTCCTGACGTCGTACCTGCCCTGGGGCTTCCTGGCGCTGGGCATCGCGCTGCTGTCCCTGTCCCTCTACCTGGAGGCCCGCGGCCGCCGCCCGGCCGGCCCGGCCGCGACGGACGCCTCAAAGCCGGAACCGGTCACCGCCTGAGCCGCGCGTTGGTGTACCGCGTCGGCTCCGCGCCGGCCGGATCCTCCGGCCACGGATGCTTCGGATACCGGCCGCGCAGCTCCGCCCGTACGCCCTTGTAGCCGTCCTTCCAGAACGACGCGAGGTCGGCGGTGACGGCGGCCGGCCGCCCCGCGGGGGAGAGGAGATGGACGAGCAGGGGCACCCCCGCCACCGACGGTGACTCCTGCAAGCCGAACATCTCCTGCAACTTCACGGCGAGCACGGGCTGTTCCGGGTTGCCGTAGTCGATCCTGATCCTCGACCCGCTGGGTACGGCGATCCGCTCGGGCGCCAGCTCGTCGAGCCGCCCGGCGTCGCCCGTGGCCCAGGGAAGCAGCCGGTTGAGCCCCTGCCCGGCATCGATCCGCGCGAGATCGGCCCGCCGCCGCGCCCGCCCGAGCTCGGGCTCCAGCCACTCGTCCACGCGCGCGTGCAGCGCGTCGTCGTGGACGTCGGGCCACGGATCCCCGAGGTGCAGGCGCACGAAGGCGAGCCGCTGCCGCAGTACGACGGCGTCGGCCGACCACCGCAGCAACCCGAACCCCTCTTGACGCAGCCCTTCGAGAAGGGCTTCCCGTACGAGACCGGCGTCGGCGTTCTTGAGAGGGCGCACCGCCACCTCGACGGCCCCCAGCCGTTCCACCCGCCGTGCGACGACGTCACCGTCGGCCCAGTGGACCTCGTCCCGAGTCTGCGCCAGCGTCCCCGCCGCCAGCCGGGCGACGCCCTCGTCCACCGCCGCCCCGAGCCGCACGCGCGCGTGCCCCTTGCCGACGGGCCGGTCGGCGACGGCGACGGCGATCCAGGAGGCACCGCGCAGGCCGCTGGCGTCGCCGACCTCGGCACGGGTTCCGGAGACCATGAGGTAGGAACCGCCGTCGGCCCTGGCGACCCGCTCGGGGAAGGCGAGAGCGGCGACGAGCCCGACGAGGGCGTCCTCGCCGGCGGTCGCCGGCGAACCTCCGTCGTGACGGGTGGGTGGCTGGGACGTCTCCGTGGCGACGGCCCGCAGTCGCCGGACCTCCGCACGCCACCGCCCGGCATAGGGGTCACCGCCGCGCCGCGCGGCCCGCAACGCGGCCGCCAGGTCGTCCCCGTACTCCCGGGGCGGCTCCTCGCTCAACAGCGCGACCACCTCGGCGGCCCGCTCCGCCCCCACCACTGCGGCCGAGTCCAGCAGCGCCCGCCCCAGCCGGGGATGCAGGCCGAGCCGGGCCAGCCGCACCCCTCGCTCCGTGGCCCGGCCGGCGGAGTCGACCGCTCCCACGGCCGTCAACACCGACCGCGCCGCCGCCATCGCCCCGCCCGGCGGCGGATCCAGCAGCGCCAGCCCGGCGGCGTCCGGATCACCCCAGCAGGCCGTCTGCAACGCGAACGCCGTCAGGTCGGCCACTTTGATCTCCGGCGAGGGGAAACGCGGCAGACGGGCGTCCTCGGCCTGTGCCCAGCACCGGTACACCGCGCCCGGCGCCTCACGCCCGGCCCGCCCCGCCCGCTGCCGCCCCGCGGCCTGCGAGGCCCGTACCGTCGTCAGCGCGCTCAGTCCGCGCGCGTGGTCGACCCGCGGCTCCCGCGCGAGCCCGGAGTCGACGACGACCCGCACCCCGGGAACCGTCAGGGAGGACTCGGCCACGGAGGTCGCCAGCACCACTCTGCGCCGCCCCGCGGGAGCCAGCACCGCGTCCTGCACGGCCGCGGGCGCCCGCCCGTGCACCTGCAGCACGTCCACACCGCCGAGATCGCCCAGCTGCCCGGCGACCCGTGCGATCTCGCCGACCCCCGGCAGGAAACACAGCACGTCCCCCGCCCGCTCGGCCAGCGCCCGCCGCACCACCGACGCCACGTGCGTCAGCAGCGCGGGGTCGACGCGCATCCCGTGCGGCGGCCGTACGGGACGTACCGGCGGCGCCCACACCACGTCCACCGGATACGACGTCCCCGCCGCCTCGATGACCGGCGCGCCGCCCAGCAGCCGCGCCCAGCCCTGCGCGTCGGTCGTCGCGGACGCGGCCACCAGCCGCAGCTCCGGCCGCAGTGTCTCGCGTACGTCCCACAGGAACGCCGCCACCGTGTCCGCGTCCAGATGCCGCTCGTGGCACTCGTCGAGCACCACCACGTCGATTCCGGCCAGCTCCGGGTCGCGTTGCAACCGCTGCAACAGCACACCGGTGGTGACGACCTCCACGCGCGCGTGGCGCCCCACGACCCGCTCCCCGCGCACGGTGAAGCCGACGCTCCCGCCGGCCTTCTCGCCCAGCAGCCACGCCATCCGCCGGGCCGCCGCCCGCGCCGCGATCCGCCGCGGCTCGGCCACGACCACCCGCCGCGCCGGCCCCTCGCCCAGCAGACCTGCCAGGACAAGCGGCACGAGGGTCGTCTTGCCGGTACCGGGCGGCGCGACGAGCACGGCGGTGCCGTGCCCGTCCAGGGCGTCGTTCAGACCGGGCAGGGCACCGCGTACGGGCAGGGCGTCCAGAGCGTCGTAACGGATCACGCCCCCAGTGTCGTACGCCCGCGAGAGGGGCCCCCGCGCGCGGGGGTTCTGATGCGGTCCCCTTCGCAGTTGCTCAGTCCCGCTCGCACACGAAGATCGCCGTACCCGGGATCAGGTTCCCCCGCAGCGGGGACCAGCCGCCCCACTCCGCGGTGTTCCAGGCCGGCCACTCCGGCTCGACCAGGTCCACCAGGCGGAATCCACCGGCCACCACGTCGCGCACCCGGTCGCCGATCGTCCGATGGTGCTCGACGTACACCGCGCTGCCGTCGTCGCCCTGCTCGACGTACGGCGTGCGGTCGAAGTAGGAGGCGGAGACCGACAGCCCCTCCGGGCCCGGCTCGTCCGGGAACGCCCAGCGGATCGGGTGCGTCACCGAGAACACGAAGCGGCCGCCCGGCCGCAGCACCCGGCGGACCTCCTTCAGGACCAGCACCGGGTCGGCGACGAAGGGCAGCGCGCCGTACGCCGAGCAGGCCAGGTCGAAGGAGCCGTCCGCGAAGGGGAGCGCGCCCGCGTCGGCGCAGACGAGGGGGAACGGCGCGCCGATGCGCAGCGCGTGCTGGAGCTGGCGGTGGGAGAGGTCCAGGGCGATCGGGCGGGCGCCCTGCGCGGCCAGCCACCGCGCGCACTGGGCCGCGCCGGCGCCGATCTCCAGGACGTCCTTGCCCTTCAGCTCCTCGGGCGGGCCGAGCAGCTCGGCCTCCACCTCGTCCAGGCCCTCGGGACTCCACACGAAGCGGTCGTCACCGAGGAACGTGCCGTGTTCGATCTGGTACTCGTCCGCGTTGCGGTCCCACCAGCCCCGGTTGGCTCGGGAACTCTCCGTGACACCGGCGGTGCGGCGGGTGGCCTCGGGCTCGGACGTCTCGGGCTCTTGGATGATCGGCTCCCTCGTACTAGTCTGCGGCCTCTTCCGTCCAACCTGACGCGGCGGACGTCACGCAGGGGACCTCATTGGGCCCGCGTGGCCTCGTGAGACAGGTTTTGTGCCGGGTATGCGGCGATCCGCCCCGGGTGTGCGCCTTCGCGCATTGACCCTGTCCGGCTGCCCCCGTATGCTACAAGTTGCGCTGCGGGCCTGCGCTCCTCAGACGTAGCAGGCTGCGCTCGCATCTGTTGCATGTCCCCTCGGTTGTCGAGGCGCCATCACCAGTTCCTGGTGAGGCGCTTCCTTGGCTGTCCGGCTTCTTCAGAGCGAAACAGGCTCCCGGCGTAAGCAGTACCTACGACTCACTGTCCGTACCGGAGCCCTTTCCCACATGACGAGCAGCACCGAGACCACCTCTACCACTCCGCAGGTAGCGGTCAACGACATCGGTAACGAGGAAGCTTTCCTCGCCGCGATCGACGAGACGATCAAGTACTTCAACGACGGCGACATCGTCGACGGCGTCATCGTGAAGGTCGACCGGGACGAGGTCCTGCTCGACATCGGTTACAAGACCGAAGGTGTGATTCCGAGCCGCGAGCTCTCGATCAAGCACGACGTCGACCCGAACGAGGTCGTCGCCGTCGGTGACGAGATCGAGGCCCTTGTTCTCCAGAAGGAGGACAAGGAAGGCCGCCTGATCCTCTCGAAGAAGCGCGCCCAGTACGAACGTGCCTGGGGCACCATCGAGAAGATCAAGGAAGAGGACGGGATCGTCACCGGTACCGTCATCGAGGTCGTCAAGGGTGGTCTCATCCTCGACATCGGCCTCCGTGGCTTCCTGCCGGCTTCCCTCGTCGAGATGCGCCGTGTCCGCGACCTCCAGCCCTACGTGGGCAAGGAGCTCGAGGCCAAGATCATTGAGCTGGACAAGAACCGCAACAACGTGGTCCTGTCCCGCCGTGCCTGGCTGGAGCAGACCCAGTCCGAGGTTCGCCAGACGTTCCTCACCACCCTGCAGAAGGGCCAGGTCCGTTCCGGCGTCGTCTCCTCGATCGTCAACTTCGGTGCCTTCGTGGACCTGGGTGGCGTCGACGGTCTGGTGCACGTCTCGGAGCTCTCCTGGAAGCACATCGACCACCCCTCCGAGGTTGTCGAGGTCGGCCAGGAAGTCACCGTCGAGGTCCTCGACGTCGACATGGACCGCGAGCGTGTCTCCCTGTCGCTGAAGGCGACGCAGGAAGACCCGTGGCAGCAGTTCGCCCGGACCCACCAGATCGGTCAGGTCGTGCCCGGCAAGGTCACGAAGCTGGTTCCGTTCGGTGCGTTCGTCCGCGTGGACGAGGGCATCGAGGGTCTGGTCCACATCTCCGAGCTGGCCGAGCGCCACGTGGAGATCCCGGAGCAGGTCGTCCAGGTCAACGACGAGATCTTCGTCAAGGTCATCGACATCGACCTCGAGCGTCGCCGGATCTCGCTGTCCCTGAAGCAGGCCAACGAGTCCTTCGGTTCCGACCCGGCCTCGGTCGAGTTCGACCCGACGCTGTACGGCATGGCCGCGTCGTACGACGACCAGGGCAACTACATCTACCCCGAGGGCTTCGACCCCGAGACCAACGACTGGCTCGAGGGTTACGAGACCCAGCGCGAGGCCTGGGAGCACCAGTACGCCGAGGCGCAGACGCGCTTCGAGCAGCACCAGGCTCAGGTCATCAAGTCCCGCGAGGCCGACGCCGCCGCTGCTGCCGAGGGTGGCGAAGCTGCCGCTCCGGCCGCGTCCGGTGGCGGCGGCGGTGGTGGTGGCGGTTCGTACTCCTCCGAGGGCCCGGACAACTCCGGTGCGCTGGCCTCGGACGAGGCGCTCGCCGCGCTGCGTGAGAAGCTGGCCGGCGGCCAGAGCTGATCACTGAGCAGTAGCTCTTGAACCAAGGGCCCGTACCCCCGTGGGGTGCGGGCCCTTGGTGTGTCGTCTGCGTGGCCCTTGCTGCGTCTGCGAGTTGCTCACCAAAGCCTCGAACAAGCGGGCGCCGCAGGTGAGTTGACGGCCCGCCACGCGCACGTCCTGCCGTCGTGGATCCCGGACCGCAAACCCGGTGACACCTGCAGCGGTGCAGGAAAAGGCCGTAAGAGGTGCCTGATCAGGGGCGTGGACGGGAATGCCCACGCTCTGCACCGCGTTGTGCAGTACGAACACGAGGAGGAGCGGTCACAGTGCTTGATCCGCAGGGTTTGTACGCATGGGAGCCGAAGGGCCTCGCCGTGGTCGACATGGCGCTCGCCCAGGAGTCGGCCGGCCTTGTCATGCTCTACCACTTCGACGGATACATCGACGCGGGTGAGACCGGCGACCAGATCGCCGACCGGATCCTCGACTCGCTGCCGCACCAGGTCGTCGCCCGCTTCGACCACGACCGGCTGGTGGACTACCGTGCCCGCCGCCCGTTGCTGACGTTCAAGCGCGACCGCTGGGTCGAGTACGAGGAGCCCACCATCGAGGTGCGCCTCGTCCAGGACGCCACCGGAGCGCCCTTCCTGCTGCTGTCCGGCCCCGAGCCGGACGTGGAGTGGGAACGCTTCGCCGCGGCCGTCCAGCAGATCGTGGAGCGCCTCGGCGTGCGCCTGTCGGTGAACTTCCACGGCATCCCCATGGGCGTGCCGCACACCCGCCCGGTGGGCCTCACCCCGCACGGCAACCGCAACGACCTCGTCCCGGGCCATCGCAGCCCCTTCGACGAGGCACAGGTACCCGGCAGCGCCGAGGCCCTGGTCGAATATCGCCTCATGGAGGCCGGACACGACGTCCTGGGCGTCGCCGCGCACGTGCCGCACTACATCGCCCGCTCCCCCTACCCGGACGCGGCGCTGACCGTTCTGGAGGCCATCACGGCGGCGACCGGGCTGGTCCTGCCCGGCATCGCCCACGCCCTGCGCACGGACGCCCACCGCACGCAGACCGAGATCGACCGCCAGATCCAGGAGGGCGACGAGGACCTCGTCGCCCTCGTCCAGGGCCTGGAGCATCAGTACGACGCCGCCGCGGGAGCCGAGACCCGAGGCAACATGCTCGCCGAGCCGGCCGACATCCCGTCGGCGGACGAGATCGGCCTCGAGTTCGAACGCTTCCTGGCGGAGCGGGAGGGCGAGGGCTGAGGCCCGTCCTGGCTCCCGCCGGGTGCGTTGTCGGTGCCAGGCCCTAAGCTTCGGCTCATGCTGAAGGTGGGCCTGACCGGCGGCATCGGTGCCGGTAAGAGTGAGGTGTCGCGGCAGCTCGTCGCGTGCGGTGCCGTGCTGGTCGACGCGGACCGGATCGCGCGCGAGGTCGTCGCGCCGGGGACGTCCGGGCTCGCCGCGGTCGTCGACGCCTTCGGCGAGGAGGTGCTCACCGCCGACGGCGCCCTGGACCGGCCCAAGCTGGGGTCGATCGTCTTCGCGGACCCCGAGAAGCTCGCCGTCCTGAACGCGATCGTGCACCCCTTGGTGGGCGCCCGCTCCCACGAGCTCGAGTCCGCCGCCGCCGAGGACGCCGTGGTCGTCCATGACGTCCCGCTCCTCACGGAGAACGGCCTCGCCCCGCTGTACGACGTCGTGGTCGTCGTCGACGCCGCCCCCGAGACCCAGCTCGACCGGCTCGTCAGGCTGCGCGGAATGACCGAGGCGGACGCACGCGCGCGCATGGCCGCCCAGGCGACGCGCGAGAAGCGCCTGGAGATCGCGGACATCGTCATCGACAACGACGTACCGCTGCCCGATCTGGAGCGGCGCGTGAAAAACGTATGGGCCGATCTCGTGCGCAGAGCGCACACGCGCGGGGCCGAGCCCCAGCCGCCCCAGGAATAGCGGCCCCCGTCCGGGCGTTGAACGCTTCGAGTGAGGGAAGGACTGTGCCGTGCCCGAGACCAGCGGTTCGACCGGACGTACTCCGGAGACGCACGTCATCGACTTCCGCGCCGCCGAGCAGTTGCTCGCCGCGCGGGACCCGCGGGGCGCGGTGAAACTGCTCGACTCGGTCATCGCCGTGCACCCGGAGAACACCGCCGCCCGGCTGCTGCGTGCCCGTGCCTTCTTCGCGGCCGCGCAACTGCGGCCCGCCGAGCTGGAGTTCACCATCGTCCTGGAGCGTGAGCCGGACAACGCGTTCGCGCACTTCGCGCTCGCCCGGACCTACGAGCGCCTGGCCCGTCCCGACCAGGCCAGGCGGCACTTCCGCCTGGCGGCGGCGCTGGACCCGAACCCGCAGTACCTTCAGGCGGCACGCTTCGAGTCGTGACGGCCGCGGCCCGGGGCCGGGGGTCGTCCGCGGTCGGGTCCGCGTTGCGGTCCAGGGCCGACGGCCGTCCGGGGCGACGGTCGGACGGCGGGGTTGAGGGCGGCGGCGGGTCCAGGTCGACGGCGCGCTGCGGATCTGGGGCGGCGGCGTGCGGCGGGTCTAGGTTCTGCGGTCGTCCGGCGGCCGGTAGGGCGGGATGTCGGGGCCCGGCTGGTAGTGCGGGCCCTGTCGGATGTGCCTGAGGATCATCGCCATGTCGACGGTGATCACCAGCCACAGCACGCCACAGGCGATCGCCCACCCGGGCCGCCCCGCGAGCGCGAAGGCGACGGTGCCGAAGACGGCCCACACCAGTCCCCACGCGGTCAGCCAGAAACGGAACCGCAGCGCACTGCGCGCTGTCGTCGGTTCACTACCAGTACGCATCCGGATCACCACTCCTCTTCGCAACGTACTCTTCGTGGCGGACGTTCACCACAGGGCCCGACCCGAGGGGGCAGCGTGCTTCCGGATGCCGATGAGCTGGCCGAGGTGCTGCTGGACCTCGCCGTACCGCACGAAGACGTCAACGAACTCGTCCGCATGCGCCGACGGGTCACGGACGACCCGGAGCTGCTGCGACTGCTGGAGGCGTCGGTCGAGGAACTGGTCCGAGGGATGGGCGAGGCCCACGGCGCGGTCGACCTGCTCGAACTCGACTGGGCGTCGGGCCCCCTGCAGCGGTGTTTCCCTGTGTACGTGTTCGTCGCGGTGCTGCCGCACACCCGTGCCTACCACCGCGAGCGAGGTGTCCCGGCCGACGTCTCCCGGCGCACCCTCGCCGACCTCGGGCGGAGCATGGCCATGCACCGCAGGCGCCACGGCACCACGGGTGTGCAGGACTCGCGGTGGCTCACCCGCCACTTCCGCGGCGAGCTCTACCAGCTGGGCCGACTGCAGTTCGAGCGGGCGCGGCACGGCGAGCGGACCGGGCGGGCGCTCGCGGCGGCCGGGCTGGACGTGGCCCCCGGCACGCCCTGTCTGAACCTCCACATCCCCGACTTCCTCGGCCCGCTGTCACCGGCCGCCTGCGATCGCTCGCTGGCGCTGGCCGGCGAGTTCTTCGCCCGGTACTTCCCCGAGGAGAAGTACCGGGCCGCGCTCTGTCACTCCTGGCTGCTGGACCCGCAGTTGAAGCGGTACCTGTCGGCCGACTCCCGCATCGTCCGGTTCCAGGAACGCTTCCGGGTCGCCCGCGAGGACACGGAACCGGCGGACAGCGAGCCGGTGCGGTTCGTGTTCGGGGATCCGGAGCTGGACGTGGACGCTCTGCCGCGGCGTACCTCGCTGGAGCGGGCGGTGGGGGACCATCTGCGGGCCGGGCGCCACTGGTACATCGGCCACGGCTGGATCCCGCTGTAACTCGAACGGGTGAACCCATGTCGGGTGGGAACGGGCGTGCGGACGCGGCCCGTTGGACGGGCATGGAGCTGAAAATGCGAGCGGGACATCAGGGGACGGGACCAGGGGCCATCACCCCGGACGGCTGTGCGGTCGAGCTCTACTCGCGACTGCCGGTGGGGGACGCGCCGGACGTCATCAGCGCTGCCGTGCCGACGGGAGCGCGCATCCTGGAACTGGGCTGCGGCGTGGGGCGCATGACCCATCCGCTGGTGGAGCGGGGATTCACGGTCACGGCGGTCGACGAGTCCGCGGAGATGCTGGAGCGCGTCCGCGGAGCACGCACGATACGCAGCACGATCGAGGACCTCGACCTGGACGAGCGATTCGACGTGGTGATGCTCGCGTCGTTCCTCGTGCACACCGGCGACCCCGAGGAGCGCCAGGCGCTGCTGCGCACCTGCGCACGGCACGTCGCGCAGGACGGCTGCGTGCTGCTCCAGCGCGAGGGCGAGGACTACCACACCAACGTGCCGCGCCAGCGGCTCGACCCCAGCGGCTTCACACTGCGCATCGTGTCCTCGGAACCGGTCGGGGACGGCGTGAACTCGGTGCGTGCGGAGTACGAGTTCCCGGACGCGACCTGGACCCAGACGTTCCTGGCACGGCCGCTGACGAAGAGGCAGTTCGAGGATGCGCTGGCACAGGCCGGTCTCGGGGTGGACACATACCTGACGGAGGACGGGATCTGGGTGCGGGCGGTACCAGCGGCCCAAGGCTAGGGAGACAAGTCGCGCGGGAGCGATGAGTTCCGGGGCGGGAGCCGGTCTACCTCTGTGAAAACGCCACGGACCGCTTCACACAGGAGACCCCGATGTCCGAGAGCACCGTTCCCGTCACCGCCGCCACCTCTGCTGCCGCCTCCGCCGGGGCGTCGAATCCCGTCGCCGCCGAGTCCGCGACCCCTCGCGGCCGCCGTGCGCGGATCGCCCTGCGGGGCCTCCAGGTGTTCCTGGCGCTCTTCTACGTGATCGCGAGCGCGCTCCCCAAGCTGATCGCGCACCCCTCGGCCGTCGAGGGATTCGACGAGATGGGGTGGGGAAGCGCGGGGATGTACACCATTGGCGTCCTCGAACTCGCCGGCGGGGTAGCGCTGTTGATCCCGGTGTTGCAGTCGGTGGCGGCCATGGCGCTGAGCGGGCTGATGGTGGGGGCGTTCGTCGTCACGCTCACCTACTTCAACGGGGAGAACGCGGCGACACCGCTCATCCTGATCGTGCCGCTCGCCCTCATCGCCTGGGCCCGGCGTGGTCACAACGAGCAACTGCTGCGGCTGCTGCGGGTGCGACGACAGGCGTGAGGGTGTGCGTCGTGCCGCGCCGGTGACGGTGGTGGTGTCCGGGTCGGTCGCCCCGGGCGCCACTGCCGTCACCGGCCTGTCGGTGCGGTCAGTGGTCTGTGTCGGTGCGGTCAGTGGTCCTCCCGCGGTCAGTGGTCCTCGGGGGGACCTCCCGGCAGTCCGCGCAGGCGTTCCAGCTCACGGCGGTCGCGCTTGGTCGGGCGGCCCGCGCCGCGGTCGCGGATGCCGGCGGGGGCGATGGCCTGGCGGGGCGGGGGCGGAGGACTGTTGTCGACGTAGCACTGGGTGGCCACGGGGGCGCCCACGCGCTTGCGGATCAGACGCTTGACCACGACGACCCGCTCCCAGCCCTCCTGCCGTACACGCACCTCGTCGCCGATTTTCACGGAGTACGCGGGCTTCACGCGCTCGCCGTTCACCCGGATGTGCCCACCCCGGCAGGCGGTGGCCGCCATGGAACGCGTCTTGACCAGCCGGACCGACCAGATCCAGCTGTCGAGGCGCACACTCTCGCCGCTTTGCGGACCGGCCGCCTCGGCGGCGGCCACCGCCGCTGCGATCTTGGGATCCGTCTCGTCGGAAGCCGTGCCCTTGGGGTCCACGTCGCTCGGGCCGGGCTTCCGGCCGGCCGTACCTTCGGCGTCGGGTCCACCTGTGCCGGATCGGCCGGACCCGGCGGAACCGTCGGCCTTGTTCGTCCGGCCCGTCCTGTCGTCGTCCGTGTGCTCAGCAGCCATGTCCTCGACTTTAGTGCCCTGTGCCGGGCGGGGCGGACGGGTTTTCCCGGCCGGCTCGCTACAGGGGGGCAGGGGGTTCGGGCGGTTGCCGAGGGCAGGGCTTGCCCACGGTTTCAGTACCGTTCCGTACGGTGGAGGGATGGACATCAGCGGGCTCTCCGGTCACGCCGGTCTCGTCGGCCTTGATGAGCGGATCGCGGGCTGTCGGGCCTGTCCGCGGCTGGTCGAGTGGCGCGAGGAGGTGGCCCGCACCAAGCGCGCCGCGTTCGCCGACTGGACGTACTGGGGCCGGCCGGTGCCCGGCTTCGGGCCGCCGGACGCCCGACTGCTGATCGTCGGCCTCGCCCCGGCGGCGCACGGCGGCAACCGCACGGGCCGGATGTTCACCGGCGACCGCTCCGGGGACGTCCTGTACGCGGCCCTGCACGACGTGGGGCTCGCCTCGCAGCCCACCTCGGTCTCGGCCGACGACGGCCTGGAACTGCACGGCGTGCGCGTCACCTCGCCGGTGCACTGCGCCCCGCCCGCCAACAAACCCACCCCCGAGGAGCGGGACACCTGCCGGCCCTGGCTCGTGCAGGAGCTGAACCTGCTGCGGCCGACGCTGCGGGCCGTGGTCGTCCTCGGCGCCTTCGGCTGGCAGGCCGCGCTGCCCGCGTTCACGGCGGCGGGCTGGCCGGTGCCCCGACCGCGGCCGCCCTTCGCCCACGGCACCCACGTGTCGCTCGACGGCCTCGAACTCTTCGGCTGCTTCCACGTCAGTCAGCGCAACACCTTCACCGGCCGCCTCACACCCGTGATGCTGCGGGACGTNGCGTTCACGGCGGCGGGCTGGCCGGTGCCCCGACCGCGGCCGCCCTTCGCCCACGGCACCCACGTGTCGCTCGACGGCCTCGAACTCTTCGGCTGCTTCCACGTCAGTCAGCGCAACACCTTCACCGGCCGCCTCACACCCGTGATGCTGCGGGACGTGCTGCGCACGGCGGCGAAGGCGGCTGGGCTGCAGGCGGAGTCGTAGGAGGATCGGGGGCGAGCCGGTGCCGCACGGCGTGGCGGGTTCCGACTGCACGGCGTACGGCCGGCGGCTGTTCGACCCGGTGGGCCTCTTTCGCGAACCGGATCGTGCTGCTCGACCAGTACGCGGCCGTGGAGCGGTTCGCGGCCCTGAGCCGGGCGCCCGCTAGCGGAGTTCCGCCCCGTCCTCGAACAACTGCCGTACCGTCGAGCGGTAGTTGGTCCGCACGTGGGCGAGGGCGTGCGCTCGGGCCCGCTCCGGGTCGCCGGAGGCGATGGCCTCGTACAACTCGCGGTGTTCCACGAGGAGTTGGGGCCACTCCTCGTTGCGTCGGGTCATCCAGCGCAGGCGGCCGGCGACCGGCTCCAGGGCGTCGATCAGCAGACTGTTGTCCGCCATCGCCACGATGCGGTCGTGGAGACGGCTGTTGATGTCGGTGATGACCTCGGCGTCGCCCGCCTCGGTCGCGGCGGCCGCGAGGTCGAGGAGCGCCTGCACCTCTGCGAGGTCCTCGGGAGTCGCGCGGGCCGCGGCGAGTCCGGCCGCGTACACCTCCAGCGCCTCGCGCAGTTCGAAGAGCTCCTTGACGTCGTTCGGGGTGAGACGGCGTACGACCGCGCGGCGCGGCGTCTCGAAGTGGACGAATCCCTCGGTGACCAGGGCTCGGATCGCCTCGCGGACCGGTACCCGGGAGACCCCGAAGCGCTCGGCCAGCTCGCGCTCGACGAGCCGGTCGCCGGGGCGGAGACCGCCCGCGATGATCTCCTGCCGCAGCGTGGCGAGGACGCGCTCGCGCACCGCGCCGAGGGGTTCGATCTTCGTCGTGGAGCTCATGGGCCCATCCTCGCTGACTCCGGAGGTGTTTTACGGAGCGTTAACGGGAGCGACATCGGTCGGAACGGTTGACGGGAGGACCATGACGGCAGTTTGGTATACCAAACGCACCCCAGCGTCCGGAACCAAGCGAACCGGAACCAAGCGAACCGGAACCAAGCGACCGGAAAGCAGTCCTCCTCCGTCCCCCGGCTCCTCATGGAGGTCCCGTGTCCCTCGCCGACCGTGCCGAAGTCACCGGCACAGCAGTGTTCGTCCCCGACCCCCGGCTCACCAACGAAGACCTCGCGCCCGCCGGCAAGCGCAACTGGAAGGTCTTCGACCTCTTCGCCATGTGGATGTCGGACGTCCACAACCTCGGCAACTACACGTTCGCCGCCGGCCTGCTCTTCCTCGGCATGAACGTCTGGCAGATCTTCACGTCCCTGCTCGTCGGCTTCGTGATCATCTACATCGGGATGAACATGATGGGCCGCATCGGGCAGCGCACCGGCGTCCCCTTCCCGGTCGTCAGCCGTATCGCCTTCGGCGTCTGGGGCGCCAACATCCCCGCCCTGATCAGGGCCGTCATCGCCATCATGTGGTACGGCATCCAGACCTACCTCGCCTCCGTCGCCGTCAACGTGATGCTGCTGGCGGCCTGGCCCGGCCTGGAGTCCTGGACGCACAACTCGTTCCTCGGACTCGACGCGCTCGGCTGGGTGTCGTTCGTGGCGCTGTGGCTGGTCCAGGCGGCGATCATGAGCCAGGGCATGGAATCCATCCGGAAGTTCCAGGACTTCTGCGGCCCGGCCATCTGGGTCGTGATGATCGCGCTGGCCGTCTGGATCCTGGCCAAGGCGGGCTGGACCATCTCGCTCACCAGCACCCCGCACCCGGTCTCCGTCGGCGAGCAGTGGCGCCAGTGGTTCGGCGCGGTCGGCCTGATCCTCGCCACCTACGGCACGCTGATGCTCAACTTCTGCGACTTCTCCCGCTTCGCACCCGACTACAAGACGGTCCGGCGCGGCAACTTCTGGGGACTGCCGGTCAACTCGACGGCCTTCGTGATCGTGTCGGTCATCGTCACGGCCGGCGCGTACGAGGTGTTCGGCAAGGAGATCACCGACCCCGCCTACCTCGTCGCCGAGATCGGCAACACCTGGATACTGGTGCTGGGCGCGCTGACGTTCGCCATCGCCACGATGGGCGTCAACATCGTCGCCAACTTCGTCTCACCGGCGTACGACCTGGCCAACGTCTGGCCGCAGAAGATCACCTTCAGGATCGGCGGCATGATCAGCACGGTGGTGGCGCTGCTGGTGACCCCGTGGAACCTCTTCTCCAACCCCACGGTCGTCAACTACTTCCTCGGCGGACTCGGCGCCTTCCTCGGCCCGCTGTTCGGCGTGATCATGGTCGACTACTACTGGGTCAAGCGCGGCCGCATCGACGTGGACGAACTGTTCAACGCCCGGCCCGGCTCCCGCTACCACTACCGCCACGGCGTCAACCCCAAGGCGCTGTGGGCCTTCCTGCCCTCGGCGGCGGTCGCGGCGGTACTCGCACTGGTGAAGACGTTCAGCGACGTGGCCCCGTACTCCTGGTTCATCGGCACGGCGCTGGCCGCCGGACTGTACGTGATGCTGTGCCGCGCCGAGCGCGCCGCCGATGCCCAGGTCATGGCCCACAAGCCCGTGGAGGTCTGAGAAACGTGCGAATCGTCGTCACCAACTGCAACACCACGCAGGAGATGACCGAGGAGATCGTACGAGGTGCCCGGGCCGCGGCAGGCCCGGGCACCACCGTGACCGGGCTGACCCCCGCGTGGGGCCCCGAGTCCGCGGAGGGCTGGCTCGACAGCTACCTCTCGGCCGCGGCGGTCATCGACCTGCTGCGCACGTACGACGGCCCGCCGTACGACGCCGTGGTGATGGCCGGTTTCGGGGAACACGGGCGGGAGGGCGTGCGGGAACTGGTGGACGTGCCGGTCGTCGACATCACCGAGGCCGCGGCCCATCTGGCCTGCCTGCTGGGACGCCGGTACGGGGTCGTCACCACGCTGGAACGCTCGTGCGGCCAGATCGAGGACAGCCTGGAGCTGGCGGGCGTGGGCCGCAACTGCGCCGCCGTCGTCGGTACGGGCCTCAGCGTCCTGGACCTAGGGGACGGCGACCCGGAGCGCACCGAGGCGGCGTTCCTCGTGGCCGCCGAGCAGGTCTGTCGGGCCGGTGCCGAGGTGCTGGTGCTGGGCTGTGCCGGGATGACGGGGTTGCAGCGCACGGTGGGGGAGAAGCTCGGGCTTCCGGTGGTCGACGGGGTCGCTGCGGCGGTGAAGCTGGCGGAGTCGCTGGTGACGCTGGGGCTGACGACGAGCCGGGCGGGGAGCTATGCCAAGCCGGTGCCGAAGAAGCGGGTGTGGGGGCGGCCGACGCAGTGATCCGGGCGGGCGGGACAGAGGAAGCCGTTCACGGACGCCACTCGTAGCGCACATCCGGCTCGCGCTCCTCGTTGCCGCTGCCGTCCGTGAACTCGACGGCGACGAAGCCGTGTCTCTCGTAGAACCGGTGAGCGGGCTTGTTGACCTGGAAGGTCCACAGGCTCAGTCCCGCCGGACTGCGCTCCTTGGCGAGACCCACGAAGCGGTCACCGAGGCCGCGTCCACGCCAGTCGGGGTCGAGGTAGAGCTGGGACAGCAGGTGGCCGTCGAGCACCATCACCCCCACGGTTCCGCCCCCGTCCGCCGCCTCGGCGACCCATGTCTCCCGCAGCGGCACCACGACCTGACGGAAGTAGGCGCGGACCTCGTCGTCGGAGCGGGGGCGGACGACCGTCGGCAGAACGGCGGCGAAGGAACGCAGCCAGACGTCGGCTGCGGAGGCCGCGTCCGGAGCGGCGGCGCGACGCAGGCCGACGACAACTTCGGGACGGTTCACAGTCGTACGTCCTCCTTCTTGTCCGGGACCGCGGCGGTCGCCGTGATCTCCACCAGCTGCCCGGTGTATCCGAGGCAGGCCACTCCGAGGAGGGTCGACGCATGCGGACCGGCACTCAGCCCGGACGCCTCGACGACCTCCCAGACGGCGGAGAGCACCGCGGGTTCACCGCTCACGACGTACACGTCGGTTGCCAGCACGTGTTCCAAGTCGCTTCCGACAGCGCGAAGTTGCTCACCGAGATTCGCGATCACCTGCTCGGCCTGCCGCACCGGATCTCCCGCACCGACCAGCTCCCCCTCGGCGTCGAGCGGCACCGACCCGGCGAGAAAGGCGACCTTCGTGCCGGCCTCCACGACCGAGGCGTGGGAATAGGTGGGCGGTGGGAACAGGGCGGGGGAGGTGACGCGCTGGATCATGACGCTCCTGGGTCGATCGCCGACAACTCGCCGATCATCCGGGCGTCCGGCCGCGCCCGCATCCGAATTTCCCGGCGGCCGGCCCCGGCTGCTCCCCACCCACGGCCGCACGACGTCTCGCGGCTGCCCACCGGCTCGCTGATGCGCCTCGCTCCGCTCGGCCGCCTCGACCCGCTCCAGGCGGTACAGCCGGACCTGCGGCGCGCCCCTGACCCGCGGGTCGACACTGAGCCGGTCCGGCGCCCCGAGCAGCCGGTGCACCAACCCGCCGGTCCATCCCCGCAAACGCAGCCCGGCCAACGAGACGTACCGCCGCCCGTCCTCCTCGTGCGTCCCGCAGTCCACCGTCGTTACCTCCCCCGTGCCGCCCGACAGCCCCTCGCCCGTGGCCTCTCGTGACGCTCTGTGATGGCGACCTCCATTGAAGCGGACCGCACTGACAATGGCCGTTAGAGGTGGCGGCGACGGGCTGGTGAAGGCCCCGTACGCGGCCAATGGCTGGCTTATCGCGTGGAGATGCGGGGCACGGCTCCGTACGCTGCGGCCATGCCCTCTCTCCCCGACCCCGCCTTCCTGGACGTCGTCGCCGACCGCCTCGCGACTCTGCCCGCCGTCCAAGCGGTGGCCCTCGGCGGTTCCCGAGCCCAGGGCACCCACAAGCCCGACAGCGACTGGGACTTGGCCGTCTACTACCGGGGCCGGTTCGACCCGGCCGACCTGCGTGCATGCGGTTGGGAGGGCGAGGTTTCCGAGGTCGGCGGCTGGGGCGGTGGCGTGTTCAACGGGGGTGCGTGGCTGTCGATCGACGGGCGGCGTGTGGATGTGCACTATCGCGATCTCGACGTGGTGGAGCACGAGTGGGCGCAGGCGGAGGAGGGGCGGTTCCGGGTGGAGCCGCTGCTGTTCCATCTGGCGGGGATTCCGAGCTATCTCGTCGTGGCGGAGCTGGCGATCAACCGGGTACTGCGTGGTGAACTCCCGCGCCCGGCCGTCTATCCGGACAAGCTCCGGACCTCCGCCGCCGAACGCTGGCGCGGCACCGCTCTCGCCACCCTCGGGTACGCCGAGGCCAACCACGCCCCGGCGGGCCGGCTCGCGGAGGTGGCCGGCGCGATCGCCACGGCCGCCGTGCAGGCCGGGCACGGCGTGCTGGCCGGGCGGGGGGAGTGGGTGACGAACGAGAAGCGGTTGCTGGAGCGGGCCGGATTGCGGGGCGTCGACGAGATTCTCGGACGGTTGCGTCCCGAGCCGGACGCGCTGGGCGCGGCTGTTGCCGACGCGGAAAGGCTCCTCATCTCGGGGGCGTAGCTGAGGCCCAGCCACGCAGTCATGGGCCCCCCGACGCGGCGGCAGACATTTCGCTCATGACGACCGGAATCATCGCGTTCATGACGACAGGCATGGCGTTCATGACACCAGGCCTCGCATTCATGACGACAGGGATTGCGTTCATAAAGAACACGCCTCTCCTGCCAACCGTCACATCCCCGAAATACGAGCGTTCCATCCCCTCCAAGGACGCGATCTACCGTGGACAGCACAGTCCACAGCCCGGCCACCGTCGCCCGAAGGCACACCCCCGCCTCGCACAGACGACAGGAGCCCCGTGTCTCGCCCCGCCGCTCTGCCCCTTCCGCCCTGGCTCGCCCACGCTCTTCGCGCTCAGCGGGGGCCCGTGCCCTGGAGCGCGGTCGTGCGCGGAGCGCTGGCATCCGGGCCCTTGCTGCTCGCGGCGGTGCTCGCCGGACGGGCCTCCCTCGGAGTGGTCGCTGCCATCGCCGCGATGCTGGCCGGGATCAACGACCGGCCGGGCAGCCGGCGGGCCTCGGTGAGACGGCTGGGGGTGCCCGCTCTCGCGGGGGCCGCGGGTCTGCTCGTCGGGACGCAGGCCGGGGAACATGTCGGCGCCGTCACGCTGACTGTGCTGCTCACGCTTGTCGGGCTGGTCGCCGGGAGCGTCAGCGCCATAGGGCCCGTCGCCTCCGCGGCCGGGACGCAGCTGCTCGTCGCCTCCGCCATCGGGGCCGGGATGCCGGTGCCCGAGGAGGGGTGGCTGCGGGCGCTCGCCTACCTCGCGGGTGCGGGGTGGCTGATCGGACTGCGCCTCGTTCTTCCGACGCCCGGTGCGCTCGCCGGTGACTTCCGGTTCGACGGCGAGCGGGAGGCCGTCGCGGCCGTGTACGACGCCGTGGGGGAGCTTCTCGACGCCGCGGGCACCGCGGACGCCGGCCCGCGGCGGGCCGCCCTGACCGCCGCGCTCGACCACGCGCAGGACGCCCTCGCCGGTCCCCGGCTGCGGCGGTACGCCAGTTCCGCGGCCGAGCGGCGGCTGCACGCGCAGTACGCCGCCGC
>NZ_JBXEJE010000077.1:0-27472 GCF_056820935.1 Streptomyces sp. Q2
CGCAGAAGGCTACTTCCTGCGCCGCGACGGCATGCAGTGGTTCTGGGACCAGTACACGACCGACGAGCAGCAGCGCGCCCAGATCACCGCATCCCCGCTGCGCGCCACCACCGACCAGCTCACCGGCCTGCCCCCGGCCCTGGTCATCACCGGCGAGGCCGACGTCCTGCGCGACGAGGGCGAGGCCTACGCCAACAAGCTCCGCCAGGCCGGCGTCCCCGTCACGGCCGTCCGCTACCAGGGCATCATCCACGACTTCGTGATGCTCAACGCCCTGCGCGAGACCCACGCCGCCGAGGCCGCCATCAACCAGGCCGTCAGCACCCTGCGCACCGCGCTGGGCACCGCCTGACGGCCGCGGGGCGCGCACGGGCGGTGAGGGGCGGGTTTCGGTGGCGTGCCGGGTGCGGGTGTGTGGGGGCTGGTCGCGCAGTTCCCCGCGTCCCTTGGGTCGGCTCGGCGCGCCCGACCACGTCATCGCCCGGTCGTACGCCGGGATGTACACCGACCCGGGAGCGGTGGGCGTACGCCCGCACAGCGAGCGTCACCTGCGCCACCGCACCCAGCCGACGCGCGGCACCCCGCACATGTCCGGCTCACGCGTCGACCACTGGCCGGGAAACCGGGGCGCCACCTCCACGAGGCACAACCGTCCGCCTCGTCGAGGGCTGGGCGCACTCCGTCACCAACGTGGCAGCTTGAGCTCGTACTCCGGTTGGATCCGCCGCATGTAACCGGTGTCGTCCCGCGTGCGCACACCGGAGTCCACGAAGAGGCGGTGCAGCCGGTCGAGGGCGTCGTGGTCGAGTTCCACGCCGAGACCGGGCCCGGTGGGCACCTGGACCGCGCCGTCGCGCAGTTCCAGCGCACCCGGGACGATCACGTCGTCGGCCGAGTTCCACGGGTAGTGCGTGTCGCAGGAGTGGTCGAGGTGGGGGATGGCCGCCGCCACATGGGTCATCGCGGCGAGGCTGATGCCCAGGTGCGAGTTGGAGTGCATGGACAGCGCGAGCCCGAACGCCTCGCAGACGGCGGCCAGTTCACGGGTGCGGCGCAGCCCGCCCCAGTAGTGGTGGTCGGTGAGCAGGACCTGGATCGCGTCCTGCTCGATCGCCGGCTTCAGGTGCTCCCAGGCGATCACGCACATGTTGGTCGCGAGCGGCATCGGCGCCTCCCGCGCGACCGCCGCCATATCGGGGATGCCCCTGGTCGGGTCCTCCAGGTACTCCAGTACGCCGTCAAGTTCCCGGGCGACGTACGTCGACGTCTGCACCGTCCAGGCCGTGTTGGGGTCCAGGCGCAGGGGCTGACCGGGGAACGCCTGAGCCAGTGCCTTGATCGCGGCGATCTCCTCGTCGGGCGGGAAGACCCCGCCCTTGAGCTTGAACGAGCGGAAACCGTAGCGCTGTTGCATCAGCCGGGCCTGCTCGACGATCCCGGCCGGGTCCAGCGCCTCGCCCCAGTCGTCGCCGACGGCCGCGCGGCCGGCGAGGGCCGGGTGTTCGGCCCACTTGTAGAAGAGGTACGCCGCGAACGGCACGGATTCCCGCACCGCGCCGCCGAGCAGGTCGACGACCGGCCGCCCGAGCAGCCTGCCCTGGGCGTCGAGGCAGGCGACCTCCACCGCGGAGGTGGTCCAGCCGCGTTCGTGGGAGCTGGGCACGGTCGGCAGCAGGGCGGCGTCGATCGCGGCCGCGACGGCCGTCGTGTCGAAGACGTCCATGCCGACGACCACCTTCGCCGCCGCCTGAAGCCGCTCCAGGCGGGCGGTGCCGCCCGGCGACTCGCCGAGCCCCACCGTGCCGTCCTCCAGGACGAGTTGGAGGATCACCCGCAGGGCGAGGGGCTCGTGGACGCCGTTGGAGTTGAGCAGCGGCGGGTCGCGGAAGGCGATCGGGGTGACGATCAGCTCACGGATCCTCGTGTCACCGGACCTGCTCATGCGCCGGTCACCTCCAGACCGTGGTCGATGAGTTTCGCGAGCCGGGCGACGTGCTCCGGCGTCGGGTCGACGAGGGGCGCCCGTACGCCGCCCACGTCCAGGCCGCGCAGTGTCACCCCCGCCTTGACCAGCGCCACGGCGTACCCCGGGACCTCGTCACGGAGTTCGACCAGTGGGCCGTAGAACTCGTCGAGCAGCGTGTTGACCAGCCCTTCGTCGTTCTCGGCGAGCGCCCGGTGGAAGGCCAGGGCGATCTCCGGGGCGAAGGCGAACACGGCGGAGGAGTACAGGTCGACGCCGATGCCGCGGTAGGCGGGTGCGGTCATCTCGGCGGTGGGCAGGCCGTTGAAGAACTGGAAGTCCCCACCGTTCGGGAGGGCGCGCACGGCCCGGACGATGCGGTGCATCCGCTCGAGGTCGCCGAGGCCGTCCTTGAGGCCGACGACCCCGGGCAGGGCGGCGATCTCGGCGGCCGTGGACTCGGTGAGCCGGGCGCTGCCGCGCTGGTAGAAGACGACGGGCAGGCCGGTGGCCTCGGTGACCTCCTTGACGTACCGCACCAGGCCCTGCTGCGGGGCGCTCACCAGGTACGGGGGCAGCAGCAGGATGCCGTCGGCGCCGGCGCGTTCGACGCGGGCCGCCTGGTCGCGGGCGACCGGGACGGGGCCGCCGGCCGCCGCGAGGACGGGCACCCGCCCCCCGGTCGTGTCGACGGCGATCCGTGTCGCCCGCTCGATCTCCTCGGGCGTCAGCGCGTGGAACTCGCCGGTGCCGCAGGCGACGAACACGCCGCCCGCACCGGCCGCGACGCCCGCGTCGATGTGCCGGGCGAGCCGTTCCTCGTCCAGCGATCCGTCCGTGGCGAACGGCGTGACCGGGAAGAACAGTACTCCGTGGAACTTCATGTCTCCCTCAAACGTGGGGGGTTGGTCAGCCCTTGGTGGCCCCGGCGGCGATGCCGGTGACCAGCGAGCGCTGGAGGAGCAGGTAGACGATCAGGCTGGGGATCAGGGCGATGACCGCACCGGCGAGCACCACTCCGGAACCGACCTCGGGGTCGGTGCGCAGGATGGACAGGGCGACGGTGACCGTGTAGTCCGTGGGGTCCTTGGAGGCGATCAGGGGCAGCAGGTACTGGTCCCAGATCATGACGAAGCCGAGTACGCCGGCCACGCCGAGGGCGGGCTTGCACAGCGGCAGGACGACCTGCCACAGCATCCTGAACTCGCCCACGCCGTCGAGGCGGGCGGCCTCCTCTATCTCGGTGGGGATGTCCTTCATGAACTCGGTCAGGAGCATCACGGAGAAGCCCCAGGCACCGAGGGGCAGGATCACGCCCCACACCGTTCCCTTCAGGTCCACGCCGACCACGGGGACGTGACCGAGGACCAGGGACAGCGGGATGGCGATGACCTCCTCGGGGAGCATCATCGTCAGCATGAACAGGGTCAGGATCAGCGCCTGGCCGCGGAACCTGTGGCGGGCCAGCGCGTACGCGGCGAGCACGGACACCGCGAGCTGGAGCAGCAGCGCGCCGCCCGCTATGACGAGGGAGTTGGTGAAGTAGTCCCAGATCCCGCGCTCGCCCGCCACCGTGAAGTTCTGCAGCGTGTTGTCGTGCGGGAGGAAGGACAGCGACGAGCCGCTGGCGTGCGCGGTGAAGGCGCCGGAGAGGATCGTCAGGAACGGCGCCGCGAAGACGCCGAGCGCGATCGCGCACAGCAGGATCCGCAACGCCCAGCCCACGCCCGGCCGGTCGCTCCAGCCGAGGGCGGTGTCGAAGCGGGCGGGGGTGGCCCGCTGCTTGGCCGAGGCCTTCTGGGCCGGTGAACCGGGCACCGGCGTGCGGACGGTGTCGATGGCGGGTGCGCTCATCGCACGTCTCCCCTCTTGCGGAAGTAGTTGACCGTGACGGTGAGCAGCAGGGTCACGCAGAGCAGCAGCACCGAGGCCGCGGAGGCGCCGCCGATGTCGTTGCGGGTGAAGCCGAGGGTGTAGGCGCGGGTCATCCAGACCTCCGTGGACCCGGCCGGGCCGCCGCCGGTGAGGACGTACACCTCGGTGAACACGCGCAGTCCGCGGATCGCGGCGAGCGTGAGGACGATGCCGAGCGCGGGACGGATGGCGGGCAGCGTCACGTGGCGCAGCCGCTGCCACAGCGAGACGCCGTCCATCGCGGCGGCCTCGTACAAGGTCCGGTCCACGCCCGCGAGGCCGGCGAGGATGATCACCATGTTGTAGGGGGCGAGCATCCAGATGGCCATGACCATCGTCGCCCACAGCGCGGTGTCCGGGTTGTCGAGGAACGGCGTGGGCCCGAGCCCGAGGAAGCCGAGGCCGTGGTTGATCAGTCCGTCGGAGGTCGGGTAGTACAGCAGCCGCCACATCTCGCCGACGACGGCGGTCGCGGTGACGACCGGCAGGAAGACGGCCGTACGCATGACCTTCAGGGAGCGGGCCTGGCCCTCGAGGAGCAGGGCGAGGAGGAAGCCGACGGCGATGGCGCCCAGCGACTGGCCGAGGCCGAGGAGCAGGGTGTTGCCGATCGCGTCCTGGAAGCGGTGGTCGGTCAGGACCCGGGTGTAGTTGTCGAGCCCGACCCACTTGTCGCCGAGGAAGGGCCGTACGTCGAAGAAGCTGAGCCAGATGCCCTTGCCCATGGGCAGGAACTTGAAGACGAGGGCGAGCAGCAGGCCGGGGGCGAGGAACACCCAGGGGAGTGCTGCCTTCTTGGTGAGAACTCTGCGCCGCTGGGGCGTGGTGACGGTCGCGGTCATTTCAACAGGTCCTGGTCCTTGAGGTCACCGGCGAGGGTGTCGTTGAGTTCCTTCAGGCTCGAAGTGACGTCGCTTCCGCAGTACGTGAAGATCGCGTTGAGGCTGTCCGCGGTGTCCTGCTTGATCGGGGCGAAGTCCGGCGCGTTCGGGAACTGCTCCGAGGTGTCCTCGTACGCCTTCTGTACGACGCTCCAGCGGGGGTCGTCGCGCACCGTCGCCGCGTCCAGGGCGGAGTTGACGGGGATGCGGACGACCGGCTGATGGCCGTCGACGCTGGTCATGGCGATCCGCTGGCCCTCGGGCGAGATCAGGAACGCGGCCAGCGCCTGCTCCTGCTTCGCCTTGCCGGTCTTGGCGCCGAAGTAGACGTTCTCGCCGTCGGCCAGCACGTCGGACCCGGCGGGGCCGGCCGGTGCGGCCACGACCTCGTAGGTGGCCTTGCCGGGCGTCGCGTCGAAGGTGGTGATGTTGTACGGGCCGGTGAGGTACATGCCCGCGTTGCCGTCCTGGAAGTTCGTGGCGTTGCTGGTGATGGCCGTGAGGGCACCCGGCTGGACGACGTTCTCGGCGCCGCAGAAGAGGTTGTCCTTCAGCCAGGTGACCGTCCGTACGGCGGCCGCCGAGTCCATGGCGGGGCGGTAGCCGCCGCTGCCGTCCGACTCGATGATCTTCGCGCCGCCCTGCCACAGGTAGCTGGCGCCCCACCAGGCGGCGTAGCCGTTCTGGGCACTGCCGGGGACGACCATGCCGTAGGTGTCGGCCTTGCCGTCGCCGTCCGGGTCCTCGGTGGCGAAGGCCTTGGCGACCTGAAGCATCTCCTGCCAGGTCGTGGGCGCCTGGAGGCCGAGCTTGCGCAGCCAGTCCTTGCGGATCATCAGGGTCTGGGCCTGGCGGGAGTACGGGATGCCGTAGTGCTTGCCGTCGATGCCCACGGTGGAGGACCAGGACTTGTCGGTGATCTGGCCGTGGCCCGCGATCGCGTCCGGGGTGATGGGCTTGAGCAGGCCCTGGCTCTGGTAACTGCCCATCAGGGCCGTGTCGTTGATCATGACGTCGGGCAGGTCCTTGGTGGACGCCCGACTCTGCAGCTGCTGGTCGAAGTTGACGACCGGCTGATAGTCGATCTTGATTCCGGTCTTCTTGGTGAAGGCGGCGAAGACACGGTCGTAGGTGGCGGCGGAGTCCGGATTGCTCCGGGTCCACACCTCCAGCGTGTTGGGGTCGCCGCCCCCGGCGCTGTCGGAACCGGAGCCACAGGCGGCCGTTCCGAGCATCAATCCGGCTGCGGCCAGCGCGGCGGCCAGGCGGCGACTTCGTCGGCGATCGCCCATGGGCACTCTCCGTTCATATCCGTGAACTTGCTTCACGAATCTAAATGATCGCCCAAGCTACGAATCATTTCACCCACATGTCAATGAGTAGCTGAAACATTTCACCAGCGTCACACACACCCGGGTGACGGCCTTGTGAGCCGCTTTCCACGGAGGACGCGTTGTCACGGGCGGACCGGCGGCCTACCGTTTCCGGCGTGTTGCGTGCGGTGGAAGCGGACGAGGAACGGTTCGGTACGACATGACGCGCGAGGAGCCGGGTGCCGTTGCGGCGCGCCTGACCGGGCGCCCGGTCACCGCGGTGCGCCCGCTGTCCGGGACGCTCGCCGAAGTCACCCTCGACGGCGGGCCGGTGGTCGTGGTCAAGTCGGGGCAGGAGCCGGGCGCGGCCGAGGCCGAGGCGGCCGGACTGCGCTGGCTCGCCGACGCGGGGACCGTCCGCGTCCCGACCGTCCACGGCCACGACGAGCGTCGCCTGGTCGTCGACCGCGTCCCGTGGGGCCGGCCCAGCGGCGGCGCGGCGCTCCGGTTCGGCCGGGACCTCGCCGCCCTGCACACCGCCGGGGCACCCGCGTTCGGTGCCCCGCCGCCCGGCGGCCCGAGGGACGCGTACATCGGACGCGCCCCGATGCGCAACGCCGACGGCACCGACTGGCCGGCCTGGTACGCCGAGCACCGGGTGCTGCCCTATCTGCGCCGCGCGGTCGACGACGGCACCCTGCGCCCCGCCGAGGCCACCGTGATCGAAGAGGTCTGCGCGCGCCTGCCCGAGCTGGCGGGTCCGCCCGAACCGCCCGCCCGGCTGCACGGCGACCTGTGGAGCGGCAACGTCCTGTGGGGCACCGACGGCGAGGTCCACCTGATCGACCCCGCCGCGCACGGCGGCCACCGCGAGACCGACCTGGCGATGCTCCACCTCTTCGGCTGCCCCCACCTGGACCAGGTGCTGGACGGCTACCGGCAGGCGACGCCGCTCGCCGACGGCTGGGCGGACCGCATCGGGCTGCACCAGCTCTTCCCGCTCCTGGTGCACACCGTGCTCTTCGGCCGCGGCTACGCCGAAAAGGCCCTCGTACAAGCACGAACGGCCCTGGCGCGCTGATCAGCGCGCCAGGGCCGTCGTACGAGCAACGCCTTCCGGCGTGACGTCGAGGGCGAGGAAAGCGAAGGGACTAGTTTCAAGGAGTTGAGAAGGAAGCCCCTTCATGGCCTCGCCGTGGTCAACGCTAGCAGTCAGTCGGGGATCAGGTCGCGCAGATTTTCGAGCGTGATGATCCGGGAGTCCGGGTGCAGCCCCTCGGGGCGTTCCAGGCCGATGTACGTGACCGGCCCGTCCGGCACCGACGTGCCGTCCCACACCGTCATGCCGGTGGCGGCGCCGTCGGCCATCAGCTCCGTGAGGTACCGCACCGTCAGCTGCTCGCGCTCGACGATGCCACGCAGCAGCGTGGCGACCGAGACCCGGTTGCCCTCGACCCGGTTCGACGTCGGCGTGCCCTTCAGGTACAGGTGCAGCCACTTGGCCCGCCACCGGCCGTCCTCGCCCCGCACGAACGCCAGCGGCAGAGCCACCCGGCCGGGCCCGCGCAGCTCCGACTTCATCCGTACCGTGCGCGCCTCGAACGGCCGGCCCTTCTGCTCGCCGTCCCGCAGCATGAACCCGAAGAACGACTCCTCGACCTCCTCGAAGCCCTCCCCGGAGAAGAGATTGACCTGCGGCACGATGAAGGCGCCCCGCACGGCGCCGAGCCGCAGGTTGATGAACTCCGAGGCCCCTTCCGGCGCTTCGACGACGTCACCGGAGTGCTCGCCGTCCACGGCGGTGAGGTTCGTGTACGACAGCCAGGAGACCGTCTCGTAGTCGGCGCCCAGCATCAGCGCCGACAGGTCGTAGTCGGTGTTGCGCTCGGTCTGCTTCCAGTACACGAAGAAGCGCAGCAGCTCGCCGTCGACCGGGGAGACCGACCCGCGCGGCAGCACGCCGAGGCCCGCCGCGGTCGCCTTCCCGCTGAGCGGGAGCGCCACGTCGAGGACATCGGGGTCGACCAGCAGGTGCCCCGGCGCGGGGAGCCGACGGCGCAGCTCCACGTCGAGCGCGGAGATCAGACGGTCCCGTTCCGGTGCCGGAAGGGGTGCGCGGTCGTCGTCGTGGACCCAGGCGCGGCCGAGGCGGTTGACGAACACGCGGCGCCGGCCGGTGTCCCCGGCACGGTTGTGCAGGTGCTCGCGGACCGACAGCACGACCCGTCCGGAGACCTTGGGCACGACCTGCTCGGCGGCGGCCACGACGGACTCGCGCTCCTCCCGCGTGGGCGCCGTGCGCAGCAGGTGGTCCAGGGCACGGAACAGCTTGCCCGGAGCGGACTTCAGCAACTCGGCCGCCCCGGCGACCTCGTTCCCGCCGAGCAGCTCCTCGACCCGGCTCTCGAAGGACGGCGCCTCCTTCTCACCCCGCGCGACGGCGAACACCTCGGCGGCCCGCGGCCAGCGCGGGTACTCGTGCGGGTGCAGCCGCTCGCCGAGGCGCTTGAATTCCTCGCGGTGCGCGTGGACGTCGGCGAGCTTGGCCGGGACCGCGGCGACGACGGCGTCCAGACCGGCGAGCAGCGCACGCCGCACCGGGCGCGACAGCGACCGGAACCGCGTCCGCTCCTGAAGGGTCACGTCACCGCCCGACAGCGCGCACGCCAGCCGAAGCACGTCGGTGACGGTGTCCAGCAGCAGGTCCGCGCCCACCTTCAGACGGGCCTCGTTCACGACGGCACGGTTCTCCCGCACCACGATCGCCTCCGGCTGGGGCCCGCTCGCGCACTGCTCCGCGAGCGCCTTCAGGTCGGCCAGACCCTCCTCGCCCAGCGGCGTGGTGCTGCCGGCGAGGGCCAGGTAGAGGCCGGTGACCTCGTCGTCGAGCGTGCCGCCGAGGTGCAGCACCGTCATCCGGTCGCCCGCCGCGGCGATCAGCTCGTCGTGGACGGCGAGCATCTCGGCGTACGTGTGCTGGTAGCGGCCGTAGGACGGGAGGGTGAGCAGGTCGACCACACCCCGGCGCAGCTGCTCCAGCACACCGGCCCGCGCCTCGCCGTCGTCGAGTGCCTCGGTGATGCAGCGCATCCAGAAGTCGAAGGTGTCCGGCACGTTGGCCGGGAAGTCCACGAAGTAGACGTTGTGCCCGACGTGGTCGCCGACCATCTCGCGGACCGTGCGCAGCGTGCGCGCGGCGGTGTCGACGACCGTGCCCTCGGACAACCCCGACAGGCGCTCCAGCAGCGGTGCCGACAGCTTGAAGCCGACGGACATCAGCGCGGCGTCGAACTGCCGCGCCGCGACGTCCCCCGTACCGGCGGGTCCGGCGGGGGAGGGGAGACGGTGGGTGTGCCGGACGACCAGCGGTTCCAGACTCTCGACCATCCCGGGATGATCGCAGAACGGCGCACGCCACCGCACCGGAGTTTTCGACCGGTGTTCGAGTCAGGAACGCTGGTCCTGCTCGGCCTTCTTCTCCTTGATGCGCACCGCTTCCCTGCGTACCTCGGCCTGGGTGGCGCGCTCCTTCTCCAGCCACTCGGGTTGTTCCCGCTTGAGCGCCTCGATCTGCTCGGTGGTCAGCGGCTCCGTGACGCCGCCGCGCGCCAGACCGGCGATGGAGACGCCGAGCTTCGCCGCGACGACCGGGCGGGGGTGCGGGCCGTCGCTGCGCAGCTCCTGCAGCCACGCGGGCGGGTTCGCCTGCAGCTCGTTCAGCTCGGAGCGGGTGACGACCCCGTCCTGGAACTCCTGAGGGGTGGCCGGGAGGTACACACCCAGCTTCTTCGCCGCGGTCGCGGGCTTCATCGTCTGGGTGCTCTGGTGCGACTTCATGGTGGCAAGACTATCGACCGCGCACAAGACGTCCGACCACGGCGGGTAGCCTGGCGTGGTGACAGGCTCGCCAGCATCCCCCTCGTTCCGGCTCGCGTACGTCCCTGGAGTGACCCCCGGCAAGTGGGTGAGGATCTGGCAGGAGCGTCTGCCGGACGTCCGCCTGGAGCTCATCGCCGTGCCGGCCGCCGAGGCATCCGACGTGTTGCGCGCGGGCGACGCGGACGCGGCGCTCGTACGGCTCCCGGTCGACCGTACGGTCTTCAGCGCGATCCCCCTCTACACGGAGACGACGGTCGTCGTGGTCCCCAAGGACCACGTCGTGACGGCGGCCGACGAGGTCACGGCCGAGGATCTCGCCGACGACATCGTGCTGCACCCCCTCGACGACGTCCTCGAATGGGAGCAACCGCCCGGACAGCCCGCCTTCGAACGCCCCGCCACGACCGAGGACGCCGTCGAACTCGTGGCGGCGGGCATCGGCCTCCTCGTCGTCCCGCAGTCCCTGGCCCGCCTGCACCACCGCAAGGACCTCACCTACCGCCCCCTCGTGGACGCCCCCCAGTCCGACGTCGCCCTGGCCTGGCCCGAGGAGGCGACGACCGACCTCGTCGAGGACTTCATCGGAATCGTCCGCGGCCGAACGGTCAACAGCACGCGCGGACGGGCCCAGGCCCCGGCCGAGGCCCGGCCCGAGCGCAAGCGGGCCGAACCGAAGGGCGGGGCACGGAAGCCGGCCGCGGGCAGGTCGGCGGGCAGGGGCGCCCGGGGCGGTGCAGGTGGTTCCGGCGGCTCCACGGGGAAGGGCGCGCGGCGCGGCAAGCCCCGACGCCGGTCCTAGGAACAGTCCATCAGGACGTGAGATGTCGGCTGTCCACCACCGGCCGGCCACTTCTCCGATCAGGGCCCGCAGGAAGCGAACCCCCGCCACGATGACGTCCGCCTTGCGCGGCGCACGCGGGACCCCGGTGCCGGAGCCGACAAAGGCCTCCGGCACCGGGCTTCGCACATCGATCAGGACGTGAAGGACGCCTCCCGCGCCGTACTCACCACCCTGTCGCCGTCGGCCCGGGCGAGCAGCCCGGCCGACACCCACGCGTCCACCGTGGACCGCACCCGGGACACCAGCGCGCCCTTGCCGCGGAACGGTGCCGCGGCCCAGATCTCGTCCAGCAGCGTGGTGCCGTCCGCCTTCGCGGGGTTGGCCACCCCGGAGTCGACGGCGGCGAAGACCACGCGCGGTTCGGCACGCCGGAAGTAGGCGTGCGTCGGGTCCTCCGTCCCCTCGGAGAACGGGGCGAACTCGGTGCCGTCCAGCGTGTAGTGGAGCGGCTTGCCGCTCACGGGCGTGAGGGTGGGCAGCAGGTCGCCGGAGAGGGCGGCGTTGCGGTACAGGCCGAACGGCAGGTGGTCCGTGGCCGGGTTGCGGGCGACGAGGTTGACCGGGCCGTAGAAGAGGGTCTGCAACGACGGGTCGTCGAGGGCCTTCTCCACGCGCAGCCGGAACGGCATGGAGACGCGCACGGTGTCGCCCTTGCGCCACGTCCGGGACACGGCGAAGTAGCTCCCGGGAACCGGAGTGCCGGACACCGCACGCCCGTTGACCGTCACCCGGAACCCGGCACTCGCCCAGGACGGCACGCGCAGCCGGAGTTCGAAGGCGGCACGGCCGCCGCCGATGGTCAGCTTGGTCCCCTGCTCCCTCGGGTAGTCGGTGGTCTGGGTGACCGTGACGCCCTTCTCCGCCCAGGTCAGCGTGGACGGGCTGTAGAGGTTGACGTACAGGGCCGTGCCGTCGGCCTTCCGGAAGTACACCGAGTCCTGGTACTTCGTCGCGCTCTCCATGCCCGTGCCCTCGCAGCAGGTGGTGCCCTGCTTGGGCGTGTAGTCCCGCACATGACCGGGCGTCAGCCCGATGAAGTACGTGACGAGCGGCTTCTCCGCGTCGGCCTTGTCCTGCTTGGAGCCGAGCACCTGGTTGTAGAGGGCCCGCTCGTAGTAGTCCATGTACTTCGGGGACTGGTCGTGGAAGAACAGCATCCTGCTGAGCTTCAGCATGTTGTACGCGCAACAGGTCTCGGCGGTCGTCGAGTTGATCGTCCCCGCGATCACCCCGGAGGCCTTCCAGAACTCCGTGGCGCTGGTGCCGCCGATGCCGTACATGCGGCCCGGCACGACCATGCCCCAGAAGTTCTTCGCGGCGCTGAGATAACGCTCCTCGCCTGTCGCGTCGTACAGCCGGACCAGCCCGGTGAAGATCGGGATGTGCTGGTTGGCGTGCAGCCCGTCGAGGATGTCGGTGTTCGCCGCGCAGGCGTCGATGAGCTTGTCGAGGTCGAACAGCTTGGCCAGCGCGAGGTGTTCGGCCTTGCCGGTGAGCGAGTGCAGGTCGACGATCGCCTCGACGATGCCGCCGAACTCACCGCTGGAGAAGATGCCCCACATCCGCTGGAGGGTGGCGTCGGGCAGCTTGGACAGCCGGGAGTACATCCAGTCGCACATGCCGGACGCGAGGTCGAGTGCCCGTGCGTCGTCGGTGGCGCTGTACGCGTCCAGCAGGCCCCTGAGGATCTTGTGCGCGGTGTAGTAGGGCGCCCACACCTTGGTGTAGTCGGGGCTGGTCCGCGACTCCAGGTCGATGAACTGCGTCTCCGGGTAGGCCGCCAGGAACCCGGGATGGCTGGGCGCGCCCCAGGTGCGGCGCAGGGTGGCGGTGAGGCCCCGGCCGGAGGCGTCCGCGAAGGTCGAGCCGGTGGTCTCGTCGAAGGTGTACGACGCGAGGTCGCCCCGGCCGGCGGAGACCTCGGCGGCCCGGCCGCCCTGCAACTCGCCGACCTCGGAGGCGGTCAGGGCGCGCGACCAGACGTTGAACTCGTCGAAGGCACCCGCGAAGACCGGGTCGCCGGAGTAGTTCGAGCGGCCGAGCCAGTTGTGGGCGAGGGCGCCGAGAGCCGCCGGGGTCAGGGACATCGAGGTGTTGTGCGCTACAGCCGTGCCGTTGACGTACAGCGTGCCCGTGCCGCCCGCGATCGTCACCGCCAGATGGCTCCACTGGTTCAGTGGCAGCGCGGCGGTGCCGTTGAGGCCCTGTTCGCCGCCGGCACCGCTCGTCGTGATGGCGAAGCGGGGCACGCCGTTGGCGTTGCGCGCGGCCAGGTACAGGTACCGCGTGGTGTCGTTGCCGAAGTCGAGGATCCGGGTCCAGTTGGCGTCGTGCGTGGGCTTGACCCAGGCGGAGAGGGTGATCGACGAGGCGTCGCCGAGGACGCCGGCGGGGAGATCGACGTACTGGTAGGAGCCGCGGACGTTCTCCGCCGAAGTCCCGAACTTTCCGGGGGAGTTCAGTACGACCGGGTCGTGACGCAGCGCCTCGCGCACCTCGGTGAGCGCCTCGACCATGGTGAGGGTCTTGTCGACGAACACCTGCTCGCCGGTGCCGGCGTACGCCTGGGACAACATGGTCAGGAAGTGACCGGTGTAGTGGCCGCGCAGGTTGCCGTTGGCCTCACCGTCCAGGCCCTCCCAGCCGCCGGGGGCGACGGCGCCGCCCGTGGAGAGGCCGGCGTTGGCGCGAAAGACCTGGAGCAGCCGGTTCACGTCGTAGCCACGGGCGTGGTCGAGCATCAGCTGCCGCTTGTCGGCGAAGACGCCCTGCCCCAGTTTCACGGCCTCGAGCGAGAACGGCCGTACGGTCCACACGGACGGTTCCTCCGAAACTGCGGCGACTGCCCGGCCGGTCGTCGCGTACGAGACCGCCGGGGTCACCGCGGCGAGCGCGGCGGCCTGGAAAAGGTGCCGTCTGGAGAGGGGCGGTGCCATGTGTGCGCCTCCATGGGTCCACGAAATGCGGATGTTCGGGATTGCGAACGCTGTGCGGATGATCGACCAGACGATAGGGATGGTGAGGGTGAGGGTCAACGGGGCGGGAGCTTCGAGTTCCGGCCGTTCTCCCCGGGGCCGGACCGGCCGTTCTCGAAGGGATCGGTCCCGCTGTTCTCGAAAGGGCCGGTCCCGCTGTTCTCGAAGGGCCCGTCCCGCCGTTCTCCAACGGGCCGGTCCGTGCGTGAGGCGGGTACTCCGTCGAGGCTCCTCGTGGCGCCACCGGTGGCAGAATCACCCCCGTGAACCGGGGGATCCTGGAGCGCGAACCCGAGCTGGTGCGACTGGCCGCGGCCGCCCGGGAGGCGGCGGACGGGGCCGGATCGGTGGTGCTCGTCTTCGGCGAGGCCGGAATCGGGAAGTCGAGCCTGGTAGCGGCCATGCCGGAGCGGCTCCCGGGTCAGGCCCGGATGCTCGTCGGTGAGTGCGACGACCTCGCCACGCGGCGGCCGCTCGGCCCGTTCCGCGACCTCGTCGGCTCTGTCGGCGCCGAGCTGGCGCGGGCCGTCACTGCGGGCGGCGACCGGCACCGCGTCTACGAGGCCCTGCACGAAGAGCTGGCCCAGGCACCGCATCCCGCGGTACTCGTCGTCGAGGACGTCCACTGGGCCGACGAGGCCTCGCTGGACGCCCTGCGCTTCCTGGTGCGGCGCATGGAGCGGCTGCCCGCCCTGCTCGTCCTCACCTACCGGGACGACGAGTTGACCAGCGGGCACCCCCTGCGCCACCTCCTCGGCCAGGTCTCCCGCGTGCGACGCGTCCACCGGCTTCCCCTGGCCCGCCTCTCCCTGGCCGCCGTACGCACGCTGAGCGCGGCCGGCCGGCTCGATCCCGCGCAGGTGTACGCCGTGACGTCGGGCAACCCGTTCTTCGTCGCCGAGGTCGTCGCCGCGGGGGGTACCGGGGGAGTGCCCCCGACCGTCGTCGACGCCGTGCTCGCCAGACTGCGTGGCCTCGACTTCGCCACCGTGGCCGCGCTGGAACAGCTCGCCGTCGTCCCCTCGGCCGTCGACCGCCCGCTCATCGACGTACTGCTCGCGGGCCAGGTGGCCGTACTGGCGGCGGCCGAGCAGCGCGGCCTGCTGGTCGTCACCCCGGAACGGGTGGCGTTCCGGCACGAACTGATCCGGCGGGCCGTCGCCGACTCCCTGCCGGCCGCCCGCCGCATCGAACTCGACCGCACCGTCCTCGCGGCCCTCGTCGCCCGGCCCGGCTCCGACACCGCCCGCATCGTCCACCACGCCGCCCGGGCGGGCGACCGGGACGCCATCGCCCGGTACGGGCCCGACGCCGCCAGGGACGCCGCGGAAGCGGGCGCCCACCGCGAGGCCGCCGCCCAGCTCAGGCTCGTGCTGCGCGAACGCCACCGCTACGCCCCGGCCGAACTCGCCGACCTCCTCGAACGCTACGCGGTGGAGTGCTACACCATCGCCGACTCGGCCGCCGCCGTCGCCGCCCAGCGGGACGCGGTCGCCCTGCGCCGCTCCCTGGGCGACATCCGCGCTCTTGGCGCCGACCTGCGCTGGCTGTCCCGCATCCACTGGTGGGCCGGCGACGCCGACCCCGCCCAGGACGCCGCCCGCGAGGCCGTCGCCGTCCTGGAACACGCGGGCGACGACCGGCTCCTGGCACTCGCCGTCAGCAACACCGCCCAGCTGCGGATGCTGTCCGAGCGCTACGCCGAGGCCGTCACCCACGGCGAACGCGCCATCGCCCTGGCCCGCAAAGCGGGCGACCCGGCGATCCTGTCGCACGCCCTCAACAACGTCGGCACGGCCCGCTGGCGCGGCGGAGACCCCGCCGGGCGCGGCCAGTTGGAGGAGAGCCTCGACGTCGCCCTCACCGCCGGCGAGGTCGAACACGCCTGCCGGGCCTACGCCAACATGATCTGGACCCTCCTCGACAATCTCGAGTACGCCGAGGCCGACCGCTTCCTGCCCCCGGCGATGGACCTGGCCGACCGGGCCGAACACCTCGGCTTCCTCAGCTATCTGCACGTCGAGCTCGCCATGCGCCGGCTCGCGGCCGCCGACTGGGACGAGGCCGAGAAGCACGCCGAGTTCGGGATGCACGACTTCGTCCCCGCCCGCTGCCCCGCCCTGACCGTCCTCGCCCGGGTCCGCATCCGCCGCGGCGGGCCACCGGGCGCCGACGAACTCCTCGACGAGGCCTGGGCGATCGCCGTACGGACCCGGGAACTCCAACGCACCGGGCCCGTGGCGGCGGCCCGCGCGGAGGCCGCCTGGCTGCGCGGCGACCCGGCCGGCGTGGTCGCGGCCGCCGCCCCCGTCCACGCGCTGGCCCGCGATCTGCCGGGCGCCCCCTACCGCGTGGAGCTCGGCTACTGGCTCACCCGGGCCGGCCACCCCGTCCCGCTGGACGACACGGACCATCCGTACGCGCTGCAGGCCCGCGGACAGTGGCGGCGGGCCGCGAAGCTCTGGCAGGCGGCGGGGTGCCCCTACGAACACGCCGTGGCGCTCGCGCAGAGCGCGGAGCCCGCCGACAAGCTCACCGCGCTCGGCGCACTCGACGCACTGGGTGCGGAGCCGCAGGCCCGGCTGATCCGCGCCGAACTGCGTGGCCTCGGCGTACGGCACATCCCCCGCGGGCCCCTCGCGGCGACCCGGGACAACCCCGCCGGTCTCACGGAACGCCAGCTCCAGGTGGTGCGGCTGCTCGTCGACGGCCTGACCAACGCGGAGATCGCCGTCCGGCTCGTCGTGTCGGTCCGCACGGTCGACAACCACGTCCGCGCGGTTCTGGACAAGCTGGGCGCGCCCACGCGGCGGCAGGCCGCCGTACGCGCGAGCGAGCTCGGACTCCTGGACGGCCGCGAGACCTAGGTATGCGGCGGACCCGAGCTGGGTGACGGTCACGGATACCCGCACCCCCGCGAACGGAATAGAACGGGCGGATCGACCCGAAACGACAACGCCAGAACACCATGGGGGACCCGCATGACCAGCACACCCGCCCAGGCGGCCCGACGCGAACTCACAGGCTTCACCGGTGACGTGACCGGCCCCGACGACACCGGCTACGAGGACGCCCGCGCCGTCTACAACGCGATGATCGACAAACGCCCCGCGCTCGTCGCCCGCTGCGCCGACGCGGACGCCGTCGCCCGCGTGATCGGCTTCGCCCGCGCCCACGGCCTCCCGCTCGCGGTCCGCGGCGGCGGCCACCACGGCGCCGGACTCGGCACCGTCGACGGGGGAGTGGTCGCCGACCTGTCGCCCCTCAGGGACATCCACGTCGACCCCGAGGCCCGCACGGTGCGGGTCGGCGGCGGCTGCGTCTGGGGAGACGTCGACCGGGCCACCCACGCACACGGCCTCGCCACCCCCAGCGGCATCATCTCCACCACCGGGGTCGGCGGCCTCGCCACCGGCGGCGGGCTCGGACACCTGACCCGCAAGTGCGGCCTGACCATCGACAACCTGCTGGAGGCCGACCTCGTCCTGGCCGACGGCCGGCAGGTCCGGGCGAGCGCCGACGAGAACAGCGACCTGTTCTGGGCGGTGCGGGGCGGCGGCGGCAACTTCGGCGTGGTCACCTCGTTCCTGTTCCGGCTGCACGAGGTGAGCACCGTCGTCGCCGGGCCGACCTTCTGGCCCGTCGAGATCAGCGCCGACGTCCTCGCCGCCTACCGGGACTTCCTCCCGACCGCGCCCCGCGACCTCAACGCCTTCTTCCTGTACGGCACGGTGCCCCCCGCCCCGCCGTTCCCCGAGGAGTTCCGGCTGCGCAAGACGGCAGGCGTCGTGTGGTGTTACACGGGCGCCGACCCCGAGGCGGCCGCACGGGAGATGGCCCCGCTGCTCGACGCCCTGCCGCAGCCGATGCTGCACGCGCCCGGGCCCATGCCCCACCCCGACATGCAGACCATGTTCGACGGGCTCTACCCGCCGGGCCACCAGTGGTACTGGCGGGCCGACTTCGTCGACGACATCCCGGACGAGGCCGTCGACCTGCACGCCAAGTTCGGCGCGGAAACGCCCACCATGCAGTCGACGATGCACCTCTACCCGATCGACGGCGCCGCCCACGACGTCGGGCCGGACGAGACGCCCTGGGCCTACCGCGAGGCGCGCTGGGCGTCCGTCTACGCCGGCGTCGACCCCGACCCGGCCAACGCCGAGCTGGTCAGGCGGTGGACGGTCGACTACTTCGACGCCCTCCACCCCTACTCGGCGGGCGGCGCCTACGTGAACATGATGATGGACGAGGGGCAGGAACGCGTCCGGGCCAGCTACCGCGGCAACTACGACCGCCTGGCCCGCATCAAGGCCGACCTGGACCCGGACAACGTCTTCCGCCTCAACCAGAACATCCAGCCGGCGCCGAAGGCGCGGTACCAGGCCCGCCCCTGAGGGCACCACGGCCACCTGCCCCGCCCCGCGACCAGGGCGAAGGGTGAAGACACAAGCCATACACGGGCGGTGACCGACCCCACCACGGGACCGGGCCGCGGGCCGCAGCGCGTCGGCCCGCGGCCCGACCAGGCCCACGACGAACGTCGGTGACCCGGCTTGACTGCCGTCGCTCGGCTACCGCGACCTCGCCGAGACCGTCCCGGTGAGCCAGTCGTACGCGGCCCGTGCCGTGAACTGCGCCTGTCCGCCGCGCAGGAGAAGATCCGCCGTGGCGAACTCCGGGTCACCGGCCTGCGCGGCCACGTACGGGATCGCGATGCAGCGCATGCCGGCCGCGTGCGCGGCGGCGGCACCAGGGGCCGCGTCCTCCACGACCACGCAGTCGGCCGGGTCCGCGCCGAGCCGCCGGGCCGCCTCCAGGAAGACGTCGGGGGCGGGCTTGCCGTGCGCGACCTCGTCGGCCGAGACGACGGTCTTGAGGTACCTGTCCAGGCCCGTGCCGGCCAGGATGGCCTCGATGGCCTCGGGCGACGAACCCGAGGCCACGGCCATCGGGACGCCCTCACCCGCGAGCAGCTCCACGAACGTGCGCATCTCCGGGTAGGCGGAGGCGGAGGCGCGCGCCAGCTCCAGGTAGCGGCGGTTCTTGGCGGCCAGGAGCTCCTCCACCGGCGCGCGCAGCCCGTAGAGCTCCTTCCAGTGGGCGACGGTCTCCTGCGTACTGATGCCGACGTACCGCTCGTGGTCCGCCCAGGTGAAGTCCGGGACGCCGTGCTCGGCCAGGGTCTGCCGGCCCGCCTCGTAGTAGTTCGGCTCGCTGTCCACGAGCGTTCCGTCGAGATCGAAGATGACCGAAGTTCCGTCGAGATTGCTCATGACGTCACGATCTCAAAGGTCATTTCAAGGCCGCACGCCCGATCGACTCCACCAGCGGCAGCAGTCGCTGCGGAACGCGTTCGCGCAGGGCCACCTCGGTGCGGGTGCGCACGACACCGGGCAGACTGATCAGCTTCTGGATCACGTCCTCCAGATGCGCGTTGTCCCGCGCCACGACCCGCGTCAGCAGATCCCCGCCACCCGTGATCGAGAAGGCCTCGACGATCTCCGGTACGGCGGCCAGCGCGTCGCCCACGTCGTCCAGGTTGCCCTGGGTGACCTCGATGTGCACGAACGCGAGCACCGGGTGGCCGAGCGCGGCGGGGGACAGCGACGGTCCCGTGCCGGTGATCACCCCGTCCCGCTCCAGGCGGTCCAGGCGGGCCTGGAGCGTGCCGCGGGCGACCTGGAGGATGCGGGCGTACTCGCGCACGCTCGTGCGGGGCTGCTCCAGCAACAGCCGCAGGATGCGGGTGTCGAGCTCGTCCACGGCCATGGCGTCCGGCCTCCTCGTGCATGGTCCGTTGGCTCGCCGATGGACGGGCCGGAACCGCTTCGTCTGTGCCAATGGTCCAGCATTCTAGGCACCGCTTGAGCCAGGTGGGGTCCTGGTGCTGTGATGAGCGTGTCGATGGCGCTGCGGATCCCGCGGCGCCTTTCTCATGCCGGCATCTCACTGCCGGTATCGCGAGCCGGAATGCGGAAGAGGGCGGGGAGCAGTGCTGAAGAGGGTGTTCGTGGCGCCGGACCCGGGGCGGGCGAGGCTGCGCTTCGCCACCCGCGCCGTGCTGGGCATCGCACTGGCGGTCGTCCTGTGCGGACTCGCCGGGCACTCCCTCGTCGCCGCCGTCACCGGCGGTCTCGCCGCGCTGCTCGCCCTGTTCACCGTCACGGACGCCACGGTCCGCGGCCAGGCCGTCACCACCGCGCTGCTGCCCGCCGTCGGCCTGCCCGTCCTGGCCGCCGCGGCCGAACTGCACGACCACCCCCTGGCCCGGGACCTGAGCTTCCTCGCCGTGATCGGCGCGGGCGTGTACGCGCGCCGCTGGGGCCCGCGCGGACACAGCCTCGGCGTGTTCGCGTTCATGACCTTCTTCGTGGCCCAGTTCCTGCACGCCACCACCGACCAGCTGCCCGAGCTGTACGCCGCCGTCGTACTGTCCGTGCTCACCGCCGCGGGCGTCCGCTTCGGCCTGTGGTGCTACGAGCGCCGCCTGCCCCCGGCCCCCGTACCCGTCCCGCCCGGCGGCACCGGCCTCGCCCGCGTGACCACCCGCCAGGCGATCCAGGCGACCGCCGGCGCGGGCTTCGCCCTCGTCGTGGGCCAACTGGTGTCCGGACAGCGCTGGTACTGGGCCGTCGGCGCCACCTGGTGGATCTTCGTCAACACCACCTCGCGCGGCGAGACCCTGGTCCGCGGCTTCCGCCGCGTCCTCGGCACGGTGATCGGCATCGGACTCGGCCTGCTCCTCGCCGTCCCCCTGCACGGGACCGCACTGCCCACGGCCGTACTGCTCACCGCCTGCGTCTTCGGCATCTTCTACACGGCCGCCGTGTCCTACACCTGGATGATGCTCTGCGTGACACTCCTCGCGGAGCTCCTCTACGGCCTCCTGGGCGTCCTCGACCCCGCGCTGCTCGCCCTGCGGCTCGCGGAGACCGGGATCGGCGCGCTCGGCGCCGTGCTGGCGGTGCTCTTCGTCCTGCCCGTCACCACCCACACCGTCACCGACGCCTGGATCCGGCGGGCCCTGCGCTGCGTCCACGCGTGCACCGCGGAGGCCGCCACCCGCCTCGCCGGCTCGGCGAGCGCCGACCCGGTGTCCCGGGTGGCCGAACTGGAGCAGTTGCTCGGCCGGGTTCGGCTGTCGGTCGCCCCGCTCGTGCACCCGCTCAACCCGAGGCTCGGCCGCAAGCGGCGCGCCCGCCGGGTGCTGGCCCTGCTCGACGACTGCGCCCGCGAGATCCGCGGCCTGGTCGCCGTGGCCGCCGACCCGGAGGCCTCGCACGACGCCCGTCTCGCCGCGGCCTGCTGGCGCGTCGAGGCCGCGGTCGAGGCGCTGATCGGCGACGGACTCGACGCGGGCGCGCGCGACCACATCACGGTGCCCGCGCCCCGGCCGTCCACCGCGGAACCCGCGCTCGCCCACCTGCACGGCCTGGAGCGCGCCCTCGCGGAACTCGCCGCCCCCTTGCGGAAGCCGTCGGGTTCGCCGCTGGTGGGCGCCTGAGAGCCTGGGCCCACCCCAGTCCGAGGAATCTCCCTCTTTTGGTCTAGACCTCGCATGATCGGCTGCTACCGTCACCCCGAACGGCACCTGACCGAGAGGGGACCCGCGGTGGCAGACGGCGGCAGGCGGAGACAGCGGGCCTTCATCGGGTCCTTCACGGCGGCAGGAGGCCCCGGGATCGTGACGGCGGACGTGGACGCGGCCACCGGCGCGCTCACCGTCCTGAGCAGTCTCGACGGCCTCCCCGACCCCTCGTACCTTGCCCTGGCGCCGGACGGGGACACGCTGTACGCGGTCAGCGAGACGGCCGAGGGGGCGGTGGCCGCCTACCGCGTGCACGGCGACACGCCCGAGCCCGCCGGCCGGCCCGTGCCGACCGGCGCGAACGGGCCCACCCACCTCAGCGTCCACGCCGGCCACGTCCTGACCGCCGACTACGGCTCCGGCAGCGTCACCGCCGTGCCCGTCCGCCCCGACGGCAGCCTCGCCCACGCGCCGTCCGGCGTGCTCCGGCACACCGGCTCGGGCCCGCACACACCCCGCCAGCAGGGGCCGCACGCGCACCAGGTGCAGCCCGACCCGAGCGGACGCTGGACCGTCAGCGTCGACCTCGGCACCGACTCCGTGCGCGTGTGCACCCTGACCGACGGCGCCCCCGTCCTGCACCGGGAGACCGCCCTGCGGCCCGGCTCGGGGCCCCGCCACCTCGCCTTCCACCCCGACGGCTCGTACGCCTACGTCGTCAACGAACTCACCCCGACCGTCACCGTCTGCCGCTGGGAGGCCGCGGACGGCACCCTGAAGCCTTTGATGGAGACGGCGATCCTGCCCGGCTCCCCGAGCGGCGACGCCTACCCGTCGGGCATCGCCGTCTCGCCCGACGGCCGCTTCGTGTGGACCGCCACCCGAGGCGAGGACGTCCTGTCCACCTTCGCCGTCGAGGCAGAGGGCCTGCGGCTGATCGGCACCGTGCCCTGCGGCGGCCGCTGGCCGCGGGCGATCACCGCGTCGGGCCGATTCCTGTACGCCGCGAACGAGCGCTCCGGCGACGTCTCCTGGTTCGCCGTCGACCCGGCGACGGGACTGCCGCGCCACAGCGGCTCGATCGAGGTCCCCGCGGCATCGTGCGTGGTCATCGGCTGAGCCCGGAGCCGCCGCCGAAGCCGCCACCGAAGCCGGCCCGGGCACCGGCCGTTCTCCGGTCCCGGACATGGCGAGGGCCCGCTCCCGTACGTGGAGCGGGCCCTTCGCCGTACCGTCGTGCCGTGCGCGTCAGCGGACCGGCGCGCCCTGCGGCTGCTGCGGGGCGATGCCCAGCGCGGTCGTGTACTTGGCCAGGGCGAGCTTGCCGATGGCCGGGTACGGGCCGAGCGCCTCGGCGGCGGAACAGTCCGCCTCCCTGGCCGCCTCCGCGACCAGCCCCGGGTCGATCTCCGGCCCTATCAGGTACGGCGCCAGCGCCAGCTGCTGCGAGCCCGAGGACCGCAGCTGCTCGGCGACGGAGGCGATCGAGCCCTCCTGGTCCAGTGCCGCGGCCATCACCGGCACGGCCAGGCGCGCGGCGAGCAGCATGCCGGTGATACCGGCGGCCTGCACGGCCTCGTCGCCACCCACCGAGGCCAGGATGATGCCGTCCGCGGCGGTCGCCACGGTGAACAGACGGGCACGGTCGGCGCGGGCCAGACCGGCCTCCGACAGGCGCACGTGCAGCGCCTCGGCGAGCAGCGGGTGCGGGCCCAGCACGTCGGTCAGGTCGGCCGCGATCCGGCTGTCCATCACGGCCTGGCGGATCCGCCGCAGCAGCGCGCTGTCGGGGCCGGCGAGCAGCGGTACGACGACGGCCACGGGGCCGTCCGGCTCCTTGACGTCCACACCGGCGGCCTTGGCCTGCTCGTAGCGGGCGGCGCGCTCCCCGGCGGCGTGCACCAGCACGGCCTGCAGCGTGGGGAACTCCGCGTCGTCCCCGTCGAGGTACCCGATCCGGGCGTCCAGACCGGGCAGCTCGGAGCGCGCGATGCTCACGACCTCGTCGGCGAGACTGCGCGTGGCGATGCCCGGGGTGCCCGGCACCGCGAGCACGAGCGCGGGCGCGCCCTCGGGAGCCGCCAGCGGCTCGGGTCGGCGGTGCCGCCCGGGCTGGCGAGGTCGCGGCATTCGTACTGGCAGGCCGGACGCGGGCCCAGTGGGGGAGCTCATGGCGTCGCATGTTACTGGCTTCCTGGGCTCCCCTGTTCGGGGAGGGTGCAGGTGAGCGGTATCCGTCCGGTTTTGTCTGATGAGTTACGTACGGATCCGAAGTGATCCGCGGTTTCACGGCGGTCGGCACAAGTCCCCGGGTGCGAAGAGGTATTTGTCGGACACCTGTGGCGCCAGGGGGTCAATCACCCTTCACGGTCACCACGTAGAGCATCCTCTCGTCACCCGGCAGAGTGAGGGAACCCGTGGCCAGGTCGCTCGCGATGCGCACCGAGCCGTGCAGTGGATCGCCCTCGGCCGCCACCCGCCGCGCGTGCGGCAACCGCCGTGCCAACTCCTCCTCCAGCGGTCCGACGAGAGGGTCGCCCATGGCGAACAACCCGCCGGTGAGGGCGACGCGGGGCTGTCCCTCCGACGGGCAGACGGCGGCCGCGGAGTCGGCCATGTGCCGGGCCGCGGCCCGCAGGATGTCCGCGGCGACCGGGTCGTCGGCGGCGCACACGGACACCTGGGGCGCGAACGAGGCGAGGACGGCGGGACGGTCGGGGCGGGGGTACAGCTTCCCGGGCAGCTCCGGCACCGGGCCGAACAAATCCTCGGCGCACGCCAGCAGTCGTACGGAGCCGCCGTCCCGCCCGTCGTGCGCGCGCAGCGCCGCCTCCAGCCCGGCCCGGCCGATCCAGGCGCCACCGCCGCAGTCGCCCAGCAGATGGCCCCAGCCGTCCGCGCGACGCCAGCTCGCCAGGTCGGTGCCGACCGCGATCAGCCCGGTGCCGGCGGCGACGACCGCCCCGGGGTGCGGGCCGAGGGCACCGGTGTAGGCGGTGACGGCATCGGCGACGAGGGCGGTGGTACGGACCCCGAACTCCCGCGCCAGTGCGCTCGGGAGCTCGGCGCGCAACGCCTCGCCGAGGGTGGCGAGCCCGGCGGCACCGACGACGGCCGTGCGCACACCGGCGACGCCCGCCTCGGCGGCCAACGCACGGACCATGGGCACCAGTTGCTTCATGAGGTGCCCCGGATCGATCCCCCGGTCGCCGGTGCGCACCGGTTCCCGGGACTCCCGCCGGGCGAACGGACCGCGGCCGGGGGCACCGACCACGACGCGAAGGCCGGAGCCGCCGGAGTCGACGGCGAGGAACCCGTCCCGCGCACCGGTCACGGCAGGCGCCGGTCCACCGGCTGTCCGCCCAGCCCGACCAGCAGGTCGTTGGCCCGGTTGAAGGGGCGGGAACCGAAGAAGGGGCGGTCGGCCGACATCGGCGAGGGACGGAAGGACTCCACCGACGGTGGATTGCCGAACAGCGGACGGCGAGTGCGGGCGTCGAGGCCGCACAGGATCGACACCAGCGGCTTGCCGCTCGCCGCCGGCGCGCCCGTCGTCCGCTCGGTGAGCTCCGCGCAGCCGGTGTCCCGGTGCGCCCCCGGACTGTGCGAGAACGGCNGAACAGCGGACGGCGAGTGCGGGCGTCGAGGCCGCACAGGATCGACACCAGCGGCTTGCCGCTCGCCGCCGGCGCGCCCGTCGTCCGCTCGGTGAGCTCCGCGCAGCCGGTGTCCCGGTGCGCCCCCGGACTGTGCGAGAACGGCGGACTCACCGCGTGTGCGGGAGTTTCGAGACCCGGGTGTCGGCGACGAGGGGCCGGGAAGGCGCGAGTACCAGGGCGCAGCGGCTTGATCACTGGATTCAACAGGCCCCTCTCCTTCCCGGTGAACGGTCGCGTCACCTGCTGGACCGGCTCGATGACCTCGATGAGGAGGAAGAGTAGCGCCCGAGGACGGCCCCATGTGCTGGACCTCCCCGCGCATGCGGGGCCCCGGTGAGTGTCAGTAGAGTGGCGCGCTGTGGCACCACGACCCTTGCACGAACTAGTCGAAGCAGGCTGGGCGAAGGCCCTTGAACCTGTGGCCGAACGTATCGCCGCGATGGGGGATTTCCTCCGGGCCGAGATAGCCGCGGGCCGGACCTACCTCCCGGCGGGGGCGAACGTGCTGCGGGCCTTCCAGCAGCCCCTCGACGACGTCCGCGTCTTGATTGTCGGTCAGGACCCCTATCCCACGCCGGGGATGGCCATCGGGCTGAGTTTCGCGGTGGCGCCCGAGGTGCGTTCGTTGCCGGGCAGCCTGGAGAACATCTTCCGGGAACTCCACTCCGACTTGGGGCTGCCCCGGCCGTCCAACGGAGATCTGACGCCATGGACGGAGCAGGGGGTGCTGTTGCTGAACAGGGCGTTGACGACGGCCCCACGCAGTCCCGCGGCGCACCGGGGCAAGGGGTGGGAGGAGGTCACCGAGCAGGCCATCCGGGCGCTTGCCGCGCGCGGTAAGCCGCTCGTGTCGATTCTGTGGGGGCGTGACGCGCGCAATCTGCGGCCGTTGCTCGGGGAGCTTCCGGCGATCGAGTCCGCTCATCCCTCGCCGATGTCGGCGGACCGCGGGTTTTTCGGTTCGCGTCCGTTCAGCCGGGCCAACGACCTGCTGGTGCGGCAAGGAAGTCAGCCGGTGGACTGGCGACTGCCGTAAGCCGGGGGTGCGTGTGATGGCTTGGCGAGAAGGCTGAAGAGCGGGGGCACAGGAAAATGCCCCCGCGCGAGCTGCGAGAGGGCACGGTCAGGGGCTCGTCAGAGGGCATCCACGGCGCTCACCTTCCAGCCCTCGGGGGTCCTCGCGAGTGTCATTCGCACGCGGTTCAGATCCACGCGGGATCCGGTCACCTGAGTGCTCTTGGTCACCTGGTTGACGAAAAGCAGGACGATGACCTTCTCCGGCGAGGACGACACCACGGAGGCGGCCGGGGCGCCGCCGCCGGCGGGCGCCACCACCGTCGCCTTCACCACGCCGTGGTACTTCCTGGCAGCCGGAGCGACCACTGTCCGGGTGGTCTTCCGGTACTCGTCGCGGAAGTCACCGGTCAGGTGGCTGCGCGCCCGGGCGAAGTCCCGGTCCAGGTGACGGTAGTCGTACGACAACACGACGGGCGCCGCCTGCCGCGCGGCCGTGAGTGCCTGCCCGCGTGCCCGGTCGGCCTGCCGCCCCTCCCGGTACTGCCACCCGAGTACCGCGACGGCGACCAGAGCTGCCACGAGTACGAGGCAGAGCGCCGCGGCACGCGGTCCACGCCGAGGCCGTCGCACGGGCCGGGACTCCTCGAGCGCCTCCTCCGCGGCCTCCGGCGACGGCTCCGGCGGGTCGTCCCAGCCGTCCGGGGCCTCGATGACCACGGTCCGCCCGGAGTGCTCTTCCTCAGCCGGCTTCGGTGTCTCGTCCGCGGGGATCCCGGCCGGGCCCGGGGCGACCGTGCGGGTGCCGTGCCCACCGCGCTCCGTACGCTTCGCGCGCTTGTCCGCCGCACGGGCGGCCGCGGTCATGGTGCGGCGGGCGGGGGAACCGGTGCCACGGCTGCGGGAGGTCGGGTTTGCCACGGTGTGTCTCCTCAACTCTGATGCCTGGTCGTACGGAAGGCGGTCGCCGTCACCCGACGAACTCGACGTCGGATGTCAGCCAGCGCCCGCCCGCCAGCACGAGGTCGAGCTGCAGCCGGTAGGTCCGCGCCTCCCCGTCGGGCACGGCGGTGTTGGTCACCTTGCTGTCGGCGACCACCAGGACCCGGGCCGAACGCGTGTCGGACCGAACGATGCCCGCTTCGAGGACCTGCCCCTCGGACACCGACCTGTTCTCGGCGACCAGCGCGGTCAACTCCTCGGTCTGGGCCGTGAACTGTTCCTTGAAGTCACCGGTGGCGCTTTTCAGCACGTTCGCGCTGTCCCGGTCGTAGTGCCGGTAGTCGAGCGAGGTGAAGTTCAGGGCCGACTGGCGGGCCGCCGCCAGGATCGCCTCGCGGCGCTGCCCCGCCTCACGCTCCTCGTGGACCTGGACGCCCAGCCAGATGGCGAGCGCCGTCGTCAGGACCGTCGCCGCGACGAGCCCGGCCGACAGCGCCCTGCGGCGCCCCGCGGACGGCGACGCCGCACCGCTCCCGGCGTCCGCGCGCCCGGCCCTGTCG
>NZ_JBXEJE010000078.1:0-2077 GCF_056820935.1 Streptomyces sp. Q2
CGGCCCCGGAGTGCGCGCCATGCGCTCCGGGGCCGACCGGCCTTTTCGGAACGACTCTTTTCGAACGGCGAGACGCGCACGTCGGAACTCGAATGCCGGAACCGGACTTCGAGAACTTGATCGCCGCGAACTCGACCGTCGAGAATGCGAACTTCGGGAATTCGGGACAAGGTCGAAAGCAGGGATTCAGCAATGCGACAGGTCACCCGCAAAGGCCTGATGACCATGGCCGCCGCCACCGGCGTGATCGCCGCGACCGGTGGCGCGGCACACGCGGACTCGGCCGCGAGCGGATCGAGCGCGAACTCGCCCGGCGTACTGTCGGGCAACTCGGTGCAGGCGCCGGTGCACGCGCCGGTGAACGTCTGCGGCAACACGGTCAACGTCATCGGGCTCCTCAACCCGGCGATGGGCGACGTGTGTGTCAACACCGGCGTCAAGAGCGGCGGCGGCAGCGGCTCGTCCGGTGGGCACAGCGGGCACGCCGGCTCCGGGGGCTCTCAGGCCGGCGGGAACACCGGCGGTTCGCCCGGTGTCGGCTCCGGCAACCACGTCGAGGTGCCGATCGACGCACCGGTGAACGTCTGCGACAACAGCGTCGACGTCATCGGGATCGGGAACCCCACCACGGGCAACGACTGCGGGAACGGGGGCGGTTCCGGCGGCACCGTGCCGTCGGGGAGCGGTCAGGAGACTCCGCCCGGCGGCCCCGAGCAGTCGGGCAACCCGGTGGAGCAGGGTCGCCCCGGCGCCCCGAACACGCCGCCCGCCTCGGGCGACGAGACACGAGGCGGCTCCTCGCACGCCAACCAGCCCGGGGCACAGTTCCTCACCCAGCCGCGAGCCGCCGCACAGCTCGCGCACACCGGCAGTGAGCTGCCGATGGGCCTCACGCTCCCCGTGGGCGCGGGGGCGCTGCTGGCGGGCGCGCTGCTCTACCGCAAGGGGCGCGCCTCGGCATAACCCTGGGGCAGGGGGATTCACAGCACCACGAAATCCCCCCGGCGTGGCGGACGACGGAGCGGGCCCGGTGTCGGTGGGCCTGCTCCGCTTCCGTCGCCTCAGATCACCACGTGGCGCGGACCTGGCGGATGATCCGCCGGCGCAGCCGCACCCTGCGGCTGCCGTCGCGCAGCAGGCTCAGGCGGTCCAACTCCCAGTGTCCGTACTCGGCATGGTCCGTCAGCAGACGTGTGGCGTCTTTGCGGGAGACCCCGCGCGGTACGTACACGTCGACAAATTCGTATTCCGGCATCGCATCTATTGTGCGGTCTGGGGTCCGGTACGGATAGCGTCTGCACTATGTCTGATGCTGCGCAGCCCACCGCTGCCGAGGTACGCGCCGCCGCCGAGGCGGTCAAGACCGCGCTCGACCGCCACCTGGCGGCGGTCGAACGCCGGTCGGGTGAGGACGACCCGGCTGTCTACGAGGCGTTCAACGAGCTGGCCGCGGCCGCGGAGGCGTACGACGAGTTGCTCTACGACCGTTACGACGAGGTCACGCCCTTCGAGATTCCCGGCGCGGACGACTCGCTGCCGCCGTACATCGGCCCGGAGGAGCCGAACGCCCTCAGCGTGCTGATCCGCCGCGACTACACCGTGGCGGAGCCCCAGCGGCTGCTGGCGCAGGCCCAGCGGGTCGAGGCGGCGGACTACGACGAGAGCGGGGAAGCCGCCGGCACGGTGCACGGGGCGCTCGGCATCCTGTTCGGCGAGTTCGAGGCGGACGAGATCGCCTCCCGGCACAAGGACTTCGGCCTGGAGGAGGGCGACTCCACGCTCTGGGTGACGGCGGCCGACGAGACGGCCGTGCCCGGCGAGTGGCTGGAGGCGCCGTTCGAGCAGGTCGACCCGCAGCGGGTGGTGTGCCGCTTCGACGTCAGCGCGGTCTTCGACGACGACGTGGACGACATCGACGACGTTGACGACGACGAGGAGGACGGGGACCTCGAAGACGTCGCGGAGATCGACGACGCGACCGAGGGCGAGGATCTGGAGCGGCTGGACGCGGATCGCCGAGCGGATCACTGAGCGACCCCTCGCCGCGCCACTGTGCGACATCAGGCGGCGGGCCCCG
>NZ_JBXEJE010000078.1:2261-16307 GCF_056820935.1 Streptomyces sp. Q2
GCGGAGGCCCTGCGAGGCCTCCGCGGCCGCCGCCGTTGCGGTACCGCGCGTGCGGGGTCAGCCGGATGTCGGGATCTGCGGGGCGAGCAGCGCGGGCAGGCGGGTCGTGCGCGGCTTCGCCGGGATCTCCGCCACCGCACGGGCCAGTGCCTGGTCCGCGCCGTGCACCACGGACAGATGGCGGTCCGCCCGGCCGAACGCCGTGTAGACCCAGGGCCGGCTGAGGGCCTGCACGGCGTCGCCGGGCAGCACCACGACCGCCGCGGGCCACCGGGCGCCCACCGCCTGGTGCGCGGTCAGCGCCCACCCGTGCCGTACGGACTGCTCCACCCGCTCCTTCGGTACGACGACGGCCTCGCCGGCGCACGACAGGTGCAGCCCTTCGGCGTCGGCCTTGACCACCAGGCCCGGCAGCGTACGACCCGGCGCGGGGGAGTAGGCGATCCGGTCACCCGGGTCGAAACCGCCGAAACGGCCGGGGCCGGGGTTGAGCCGCTCCTTGAGTGCCGCGTTCAGCACGCGGGTTCCGGCCGCACCGCCGTGGCCCGGCGTGATCACCTGCGTGTCCTCGGCGGGCACCCCGAGCGCCCTGGGCACGGAGTCCGCGACGAGCTGCACGGTCCGGTGCACGGCCTCGCCCGCGTCCCGCACCGGCACGATCACGACCTCCTTGCCGGGGGCCTCGACCTGGTTGAGCTCGCCGATGCCGACGCCGGAGACCAACTCCCCCAGAGGGCCCGGGTCCGGGCGCCGGGAGGCGACCTGCGGGCAGATCCGCGCGGCCAGCAGATCCGCGAACACCCGTCCGGGACCCACGGACCACAGCACCGCGGGGTCCCCGGCCAGCACCAGCCGGGCGCCGTCTGGCAGCGACTCGGTGAGCAGTGCCGCCGTCTCGACGTCCAGCTGCGGCGCGTCGAGCACCACGAGCAGGTCGAGGTCCAGCGCTCCCTCGGCGTCCCGGCCGGGCCCCTCGGCACCGGACAGCAGCCCGGCGACGGTGGCGGCGGTCACCTCGGGGGCCTCAGTGGCCTCGGCACTTCGCGGTGCGCCGGCACGGGCGGCCCGCGCCGCGAAACGGTCACGACCGATCGGTCCGTGCGTGGCGGCCCAGGCGCGCAGCCCCAGCCCGCGGGCCGCGCTCAGCAGTGCCGCCGGTTCGGCCAGGGAGGCTTCGCCGCCCGTATGGAGGACCAGCCCGTGGCCCGCGACCGCCCGGATCAGCTCGGCGGCGGAACCTTCTGCCGAGGCGGCGGCCTGCTCCCAGTCCGCGGCCGAACGATCCTCCTTCGGCACCGAGTTGATCAGCCGCGCCAGGCCGTCGGCGAGGCTCTCCTCCGCGAGGGCGTACCGCTCCAGACCGACGAGGACCCGCACCGGGCGCTCCTCGCCCTCCTCGCCGCCCTCGGCGTCGTCGCCCTGCTCGCGCCGGGGAGGTGCTCCGGGTTCGTCCAGCGCGTCCTGGAAGACCAGGGCCTCGCCCTCGGCAAGGGTGCTCTGGACGGCCTCGTCGGCATCCGGCACGCCGCGCTGGGCCAGCGCGGCGGTGAGCGCCGGCATCTCCAGGGCGGTGTGCCCGGCGAGGGCGGCCTGTTCCAGCAGCCAGACGGTGACCGCCCGGCCGCGCCGCTCGTCGTCCGGAGCGCACTCCGCGCCGAGCAGTGCCCGCGCGAATCCGTCGGCCTGCTCCGGCCGCACACTCGTGACGCGCAACAACTGCCAGGGATCCGCCCGCAATTGCTCGTCGGCCCCGTCACCGAGGGCCGCGGCGACCTGCGGCGCGAGCACGTCCGGCGCCCCGCCCTCGGTCAGCACCCGCCGCACGGACTCGACGGTCTCCGGCGCGGGGGCGGCAGTCGCGCTCACTCCGGGCATCGACACCGGCTGCGGCCTCGACTCCGGCGCGGTGCGGCGCGGCGCGGGTGCGGGCTCACTGAAGACGGCCGCCGAGGGTTTCTCGCCGCTCTCCACCGCCCGTACGGCCGCGAGCAGGTCGGCGGCCTTTCCACTGAGCTTGGTCCCGGCGGCGATGGGCGCCTTCTTCTCGGCCTTCCGCTGCTCGATCCGTTCCCGCTCCAGCCGCTGGGCGGCGAGCTCGGCCTCGGCCTCGGACAGCTTCCTGGCTTCTTCGGCCTCGTCGGCGGTGATGCCTTCGGGGGCGTCGCCGGCTTCCGCGGTCTCGCCCTCGGGGGCGTCGCCGGCTTCCGCGGTCTCGCCCTCGGGGGCGTCGCCGGCTTCCGCGGTCTCGCCCTCGGGGGCGTCGCCGGTCTCCGTGACACCGGCCTCGGGGGCGGTGCCCTCCGCCGCGGTGCCCGGCGTCACAGGCTCGGCGTCCTCGGGGTGCTCAGCGGGCTCCGGCTCCGTGCTCACAGCGTGCTCCAGTCGTGATCGGGATAGCGGTGCACGGGCGCCGACACGTCGTCGAGCGCCCGGCAGATCTCGTCAGGAAGACTAAGGGCCTCCACTGACAATGCAGCCGTGAGCTGCTGCGCGTTGCGCGCGCCGACGATCGGCGCGGCCACGCCCGGCCGGTCGCGCACCCACGCGAGGGCCACCTGTAGGGGTGTCACCGCGAGCCCGTCCGCCGCTGTCGTCACGGCGTCCACGATGCGCGTCGCCGTGTCGTCGAGGTACGGCGCGACGAACGGCGACAGATGCTCCGAGGCGCCCCGCGAGTCGGCCGGTGTCGAGTGCCGGTACTTGCCGGTGAGCACACCGCGGCCGAGCGGGGACGAGGGAAGCAGGCCGATGCCCAGATCCAGGGCGGCCGGCAGCACCTCGCGCTCGATACCGCGCTGGAGCAGCGAGTACTCCAGCTGTGTGCTCGCCAGCCGGGTCCGCGTGCCCGGCGCGGCGATCTGCCAGGTCGCGGCCTTGGCGAGCTGCCACCCGCAGAAGTTGGAGACCCCGGCATAGCGGGCTCGTCCGCTGCTGACCGCGATGTCCAGTGCCTGCAGGGTCTCCTCCAGCGGGGTGTCGGGGTCGAAGGCGTGGATGTGCCACACGTCGACGTAGTCGGTGCCGAGCCGGGCCAGCGAGGCGTCCAGCGCGGAGAGCAGATGGCCGCGCGAGCCGTCGAACCGGCGGTCGGGATCCGGCACGCTGCCGGCCTTCGTCGAGATGACCAGGTCCCGGCGCCGCACGAGGCCTTCGACGAGACGTCCGAGCAGGTACTCGGCCTCCCCGTCGCCGTACACGTCCGCCGTGTCGACGAGGCTCCCGCCCGCTTCCCAGAACGTCTTCAAGAGGTCCGCGGCGTCGTGCTCGTCGGTGTCCCGCCCCCAGGTGAGGGTGCCGAGCCCGATGCGGGACACACGCAGGCCGGTGCGGCCGAGATGCCTCTGCTCCATGAACGCCGAGATTACTGGCCAGAACCTGTCACGTGGGTGCCTGTGGATAACCAGTTTCCGCCGAGGCGACGGGGGGTTGGTGCCGGGCGGTCGGCCGGACGGCCGTGGCGGCGGCCGGGTCCTCGCCGTACACGAACCCCCACCCCCGCGCTAAGGTCAGCGGACAAGGCACGTTACTGATCGGTAAGGGGATTCGGCATGCAGCTCGGGATCAACCTCGGCTACTGGGGTGCCGGCATGGACGCGGACAATCTGGCCGTCGCCCAGGAGGCCGACCGGCTCGGATACGCGGTCTGCTGGGCCGCCGAGGCCTACGGCTCCGACGCGGCCACCGTGCTCACCTGGGTCGCCGCCCAGACCGAGCGCATCGACGTCGGCTCGGCCATCTTCCAGATCCCGGCCCGGCAGCCGGCGATGACCGCGATGACCGCCGCCACCCTCGACTCGCTATCCGGCGGCCGCTTCCGCCTCGGCCTCGGCGTCTCGGGCCCGCAGGTCTCCGAGGGCTGGTACGGCGTCAAGTTCGACAAGCCGCTGTCCCGCACCCGCGAGTACGTCGAGATCGTGCGGAAGGCGATGACCCGCGAGCGGCTGTCGTTCGAGGGCGAGCACTGGACGCTGCCCCTGCCCGGCGGCCCCGGCAAGCCCATCAAGCTCACCGTGCACCCGGAGCGCGAGCACATCCCGCTGTACATCGCCGCCATCGGCCCGAAGAACCTCGAGCAGACCGGTGAGATCGCCGACGGCGCGCTGCTGATCTTCCCCTCGGCCGACCACCTCGAGGACACCGCGATCACGTACCTGCGCGCGGGACGCGAGAAGGCGGGCAAGACCCTCGACGGCTTCGACGTGTGCCCGACCCTGCCCCTCGCGGTCGGCGACGACAAGGACGTGGCCGCGCTCGCCGACACCTTCCGCCCGTACACCGCGCTGTACGTCGGCGGCATGGGCAGCAGTAAGCAGAACTTCTACAACCAGCTCGCCCGCCGCATGGGCTACGAGAAGGAAGCCGCCGAGATCCAGGACAAGTACCTGTCCGGCGACAAGCAGGGCGCGGCCGCGGCCGTACCGCACGACCTGATCGACAAGACGACCCTGCTGGGGTCGGTCGACCGGATCGCGGACCGGATGAAGGCGTACGCGGCGGTCGGAGTCACCACCCTGAGCCTCGCTCCCGCGGGATTCACGCTCGACGAGCGGCTCGCCTCCCTCCGCGCCGGCGCGGAGGCCATCGAGCGTGCGGGGCTCGCGTGACGGCGGGTTCGACCGCCGGAGATTGACAGCGGCCGTGGTGGGGGCTCGGGGGTCTTCCCCGCCACGGCCGTCATGCAGCACAACGCGCCCGGGCCCGCGCGGTTACGCCCTGGAGCGACCCCGAGGGTCCTCCTTTTGGCGGAGTTGTCCGACACAGCTGTTGCGGCACCCCTCTCACCGCATTTGACTCGTTCTTTGCGGACCCTGCGGAGAGTCCTGCAGAGAGGTGCTGACGATGCTTTCGGCCAAGAGTCTGTTCCAGGAGATCCTCGACAACGACGAGTCCTTCCGCCTGTTCTGCTCCATCGCGGCCAGCGGGGAGTCGCAGGGCGGCTGGGAGAACGCCCGCATCGCCGCGCTCGTCCCCGCGAGCGAGCGGGACATGGCCCCCAAGATCACCCGGCACGGAGCCGACGAGGACAAGCACGGGCGGATCTTCAACGCCCTCATGAAGAAGCGCGCTCTGGAGCCCGTCCCCGTGCCGCCCGAGACCGACTACACGATGCTCCTGGAGAAGCACGGCATCGGACTCGCCCACGAGAAGCTCAAGGGCGAACAGCCGCTCACGGTGCGGGACATCGTCGTCTACCTGGCGCACAGCCGGGTCACCGAGCAGCGGGCCGCCGACCAGATGGTGATGTTGCGCAAGCACTTCGCGGACGACCCCCTGATCGGGAAGGCCGTCCAGATGATCTCCAACGACGAGGACGGCCACCTCGCGTACACCCACGAGGAGCTGCTGCGCTTCGCGGCCGCCGGGCACGGACGGCTCATCCAGCGCACGCTGCGCGAGTGCGCGCTCGCCGAGATCGCCATCTACCGGGACGTCAGCCTCTCCGTCATGGCCCACATGGGCCGCATCCTGAGGTGGCCGAAGGCGAAGTCGGCGGTCCTCGTGGCCGGCATCCACGCGATGTACGCGTACGAGCGCCTGGCGGGCTGGCGCCGGATGGTCTCGCTGAAGATGCCGGAACGCCGAGACGCCCTCGGCGGACCGGCGACCTCGGCCCCCGAGTTCGCCTGAACCCGGGAACGTCAGCGGACCGACGTGACCTGATCCACCCCGGCCGCATCCGTCCCGGCTACATCCACCCCCGGCTCTTGAACAGCCGGTACAGCAGCACCTCCAGGGCGACCATGAGCACGATCACCGCCGGATACGCCCACACCCAGCGCAGCTCAGGCATGTGCTCGAAGTTCATGCCGTAGATTCCCGCGATCATCGTGGGGATCGCGGCCATGGCCGCCCACGCGGAGATCTTCCGCATGTCGTCGTTCTGCCGGACGCTCATCTGCGCCAGATGCGCGGACAGGACGTCCGAGACCAGCCGGTCCAGGCCCTCCACGGACTCGTTCACGCGCGTGAGGTGGTCGTTGACGTCCCGGAAGAAGGGCCGCGCCTTGTCGTTCACGAAGGGCACCGCCCCGCCGAACTGCCCCACGCCCGCGAGGCGGTTCAGCGGCAGGCTGAGCGGGCCGGTCGCCCGGCGGAACTCCAGGATCTGCCGCTTGAAGGTGTAGATCCGTGACGCGGTGTGGCGTGAGCCGCCACCGTCCGGCGAGAACACCTCCGTCTCCAGCTCCTCCAGGTCGGTCTGCAACTCGGTCGCCACGTCCAGGTAGTGGTCGACGACGGCGTCGGCGACCGCGTACAGCACCGCGGTGGGGCCCTTGCCGAGCAGTTCGGGCTCCTGCTCCATGCGGTGCCGTACGGCGCCCAGCGGGGAGCCCTCGCCGTGGCGGACGGTCACCACGAACGAGTCGCCGAGGAAGAGCATGACCTCGCCGGTGGAGACGGCGTCGCTCTGCGGCTCGTACACGACCGGCTTGAGGACCGCGAACAGCGAGTCGTCGTAGACCTCCAGCTTGGGCCGCTGGTGGGCCTTGAGGGCGTCCTCGACAGCCAGCGGGTGCAGACCGAACTCCCGGGTGACGTGGTCGAACTCCTTCTCGGACGGCTCGTGCAGCCCGATCCAGACGAACCCGTGGGCCGCCCGGGCCTCGGCGAGCGCGTCGGAGAGATCCTCGGGGCCCTCCGCCCGATGTCCGTCGCGGTAGATGGCACAGTCGACGATCACTGAGTGTGTTCTCCTGTCATCCACGGGCCGCCACGTTCGGGCCTGCGCTTACGCTGGGCCGCATGCCCACGTTGATCCTCGTCCGGCACGGACGTTCCACCGCCAATACCGAGGGACTGCTCGCCGGCTGGACTCCCGGTGTCGCCCTCGACGAACGCGGGGCCGCGCAGGCCGCCGCGCTGCCCGGACGGCTCGCCGAGCTGCCGCTCGCCGAGGTCGTCAGCAGCCCGCTGCAGCGCTGCCAGGAGACGATCCGGCCCCTCCTCGACGCCCGGCCCGGCCTCGCCGCGCACTCCGACGAACGGATCGGGGAGTGCCACTACGGCGACTGGTCCGGCCGCAAGCTCGCCGAGCTCACGGACGAGCCGCTGATGGAGGTCGTGCAGGCGCACCCCTCGGCGGCCTCGTTCCCCGGCGGCGAGTCGATGCGGGCGATGCAGACCCGCGCCGCCGAGGCGGTACGTGAGTGGAACGCGCGCGTGGAGCGCGACCACGGCGCCGACGCCGTCTACCTCATGTGCTCCCACGGCGACATCATCAAGTCTCTGGTGGCGGACGCACTCGGACTTCATCTCGACCTCTTCCAGCGGATTGCCGTTGAACCGTGTTCCATCACCGCGATCCGTTACACCCGTCTGAGGCCCTTTGTCGTCCGCCTCGGCGACACCGGTGATCTCACGTCCCTGGTGCCGCGCGAGGAGCCTCCGGCCGACGACGCGACGGTCGGGGGTGGTGCGGGCGCACCGTGATCGCCGGGCGCAGTAGGGTGAAGCGGTTCGCACCCACGATTTCAATGGAGACAGGACGTGTCCCGTCAGGTGTTCCTCTACGACCCCCCGGACCGCTTCGTGGCCGGTACGGTCGGACTGCCCGGACGCCGTACGTTCTTCCTCCAGGCCACGGCCGGCCCCCGGGTGACCAGCGTGGCCCTGGAGAAGACCCAGGTCGCCGCGCTCGCCGAGCGTATGGACGAGCTGCTGGACGAGGTCGTACGCCGTAGCGGCGGCAGTGCCGCCGTCCCGGCGGTGGCGCCCACCGAAGTCGCCGACACCCGCCCCCTGGACGCCCCCGTCGAGGAGGAGTTCAGGGTCGGCACCATGGCTCTGGCCTGGGACGGCGACGAGCAGCGCATGATCGTCGAGGCGCAGGCCCTCGTCGAGCTCGACGCCGACTCCGACGAGGACCTCGCCGAGGCCGAGGAGCGGCTGCTTCAGGACGAGGAGAACGGTCCCCCGATGCTGCGGGTCCGGCTCACCGGCGCGCAGGCCAGAGCCTTCGCCAAGCGTGCCCTTGACGTCGTCAACGCGGGGCGGCCGCCGTGTCCGCTGTGCAGCCTCCCACTCGATCCGGAAGGACACGTATGTCCGCGCCAGAACGGATACCGTCGCGGGGCGTGACGACCACAGCGATGTCGGCCGAACTGCTCGCCGAGGGCGAACTCACCGTGCGCGGCCGCATCCGGGAGGCGTCCAACGCGGCGCTGTACTGCACGGTCTCCCACGACGGCCGGGAAGCCGCCTGCATCTACAAGCCGGTGGCCGGGGAGCGCCCCCTGTGGGACTTCCCCGACGGAAACCTCGCCCGGCGTGAGGTCGCGGCCTATGAGGTCTCCGAGGCGACCGGCTGGGGCCTCGTACCGCCCACCGTGCTGCGGGACGGGCCGTACGGCGAGGGCATGTGCCAGCTGTGGATCGAGGTGACGCCCGAGGCCGAACTGCTCGCCCTGGTGGAGGGCGAGGAGCCCGAGGCGGGCTGGAAGGCGATCGGCTTCGCGGAGGTCGGCGAGGGGAAGACCGCGCTGCTCGTGCACGCCGACGACGAGCGGCTGCGCCGGCTCGCCGTGCTCGACGCCGTGATCAACAACGCGGACCGCAAGGGCGGGCACCTCCTGCCCGCCGCCGGGGGCGTGCTGTACGGCATCGACCACGGGGTCACCTTCAACGTCGAGAACAAGCTGCGGACGCTGCTGTGGGGGTGGGCCGGAGAGCCGCTGACGGGTGAGGCGGTCGAGGTACTGACCGGCCTCAAGGCGGCGCTCGGCGCGCAGGGGGCGCTGACCGCCCGGCTGGCCGCGCTGATCACCGCCGCCGAACTCGACGCCACGCGCGCGCGTGTCGACGCGCTGCTGGCCACCGGCAGGCACCCGGAGCCGAGCGGGGACTGGCCGGCCATTCCGTGGCCGCCCGTCTAGGACCTGTCCGGCCGATCAAGCTGCAGGAAATGGCGGGGGCCTTGTGAACGCCGGTGAGCGGGGTGTGGCAGGCGCATCTGCGGCATGACCGGCCGGACAGGTCCTAGCCGTCAGCACGCCCGGCGATATCGCGCAAGAATGCCTTACCGGCCATCCGGCCCGGTCCGGTTCGTATACGGAACATCCGTCCGGTTAGGCTCATGACATGCATGCCTGGCCCGCTTCCGAGGTCCCCGCCCTGCCTGGTCAGGGCCGCGACCTGAGGATCCACGACACCGCGACCGGCGGCTTGGTATCCCTCGACCCCGGTCCCGTCGCCCGTATCTACGTCTGCGGCATCACGCCGTACGACGCGACCCACCTGGGTCACGCGGCGACCTACAACGCGTTCGACCTTGTGCAGCGCGTGTGGCTCGACACCAAGCGGCAGGTCCACTACGTCCAGAACGTCACCGACGTCGACGATCCGCTGCTGGAACGGGCCGAGCGCGACGGCATCGACTGGGCCGCCCTCGCCGAGAAGGAGACGGCCCTCTTCCGCGAGGACATGACCGCCCTGCGGATGCTGCCGCCGCGGCAGTACATCGGCGCGGTCGAGGCGATACCCGGCATCGTGCCGCTCGTCGAACGCCTGCGGGACGCGGGTGCCGCCTACGAGCTCGAGGGGGACGTCTACTTCTCCGTCGAGTCCGACCCGAACTTCGGCAAGGTCTCCCGCCTGGACGCCGCCGCGATGCGGCTGCTCTCCGCCGAGCGCGGGGGCGACCCCGACCGGCCGGGCAAGAAGAACCCGCTCGACCCGATGCTGTGGATGGCCGCGCGTGAGGGCGAGCCCAGCTGGGACGGCGGTTCGCTCGGGCGTGGCCGGCCGGGCTGGCACATCGAGTGCGTCGCCATCGCCCTCGACCACCTGGGCATGGGCTTCGACGTCCAGGGCGGCGGCTCCGACCTCGCCTTCCCGCACCACGAGATGGGCGCCTCGCACGCCCAGGTGCTGACCGGCGAGTTCCCCATGGCCAAGGCGTACGTCCACGCCGGCATGGTCGCCCTGCACGGCGAGAAGATGTCCAAGTCCAAGGGGAACCTGGTCTTCGTCTCGCAGCTCCGGCGCGACGGCGTCGACCCCGCCGCCATCCGGCTCGCGCTCCTCGCCCACCACTATCGGGCCGACTGGGAGTACACCGACCAGGTCCTGCAGGACGCCCTCGACCGGGTCGGCCGCTGGCGTGCCGCCGTCTCCCGTCCCGACGGCCCGCCCGCCGAGGCGCTCGTCGAGGAGATCCGTGACGCCCTCGCCGCCGACCTGGACGCGCCGGCCGCACTGGCCGCCGTGGACCGGTGGGCAGCGCTCCAGAACGAGCGGGGCGGTACGGACGAAGGCGCGCCCGGTGTGGTCTCGCGGGCGGTGGACGCGCTGCTGGGCGTGGCGCTGTAGCGCCACCGAAGACGGCAGAGCCGAACACGGCAGAGAGGGGCGCTTCCTCCCCGCAGGGGAAGCGCCCCTCCCGTTTTTCCGGGGGAGGTCTTTCAGGAGCGGGTCAGATCCGCTGGATCCGGACGCTCCGCAGGACGTTCGGCGACTGGGTGTCCCAGACCCCGATCACCTGATGGCCGAAGGCGAACGCCTCGTGGATCTGCTGGTGGAGCTGCGGGGCCGGGTTGCCGAGGACCCGGAACTGGCCGTCGATACGCAGGAAGACCTGCTGAGGCTGGCCCTGCAGCGGGTGGACGACGTCGATGAAGCCGCCTGCCACACCGGAGGCGAGGGACTGTGTCTGGACCTGCTGGATCACCTGCTGGACCACGGTCTGCGCGAGCTGCTGCAACAGCTGCTGCATCTGCTGCTCGGCCTGCCGCGCCTGCTGGTCTTGCTGGTCCTGCTGCTGCCCTTGGCCGAACTGGGTCTGGGCCAGCTGCTGCAGCAACTGCTGGAACGGCTGCTGCCGGCCGAGCTGCTGGATCTGTTCGAGCGTGCCGCCGCCGATGCCGCCACTCATGCCGCCGCTCATGCCCGACGGCTGGTGGAGCTGCTGGTACGGCGACGTGCTCGGGAACTGCCCTTGCGGCTGTCCCTGTTGCCCCTGCTGCCCTTGCTGACTCATCTGCGGGTTCATGCTCATGCGCGTGCCACCTTTCATGGGTGGAATGAGGAACCGTCAGCCTGCGAAGCCGTCAGCCTGCGAAGCCGTCATCCCGCGATGACCAGGCCGACGATCTCGTCGTCCGAGAACCAGACCCGGATGTCCGGCCGTCCCGTCGCGAAGGCGGTGTGCACCGCCTGGCGGATCTCGGGGGACGGGTGGTCGAGGTTGCGCCAGCCGCCGGCCACGAACAGCCGGAGCCGGGGCGGGAGTTCGCGCGGATACGGCAGCAGCTCGTCCCAGTACCGCTCGGCCCGGCCGGAGCCGACCGCCTCGGGCAGCAGCCGGGTGACCGCCGCCCTGATGTCGGGCCGGTTGCCGATCCGCTGGGAGACGGGCCGGCCCGGTGCGTCCTGCTGCGGAGAGCCGGTGGTCCGCAGCACCGAACGGGCGCGTTCGGGGGACATCGGCGGCCGGGCGGCCGCCTTGAGCATGCCCTGCAGCGCCGCCAGGGCGCCGGCCACCACCGGAGAGGCGGAGGAGGTCCCCGAGAACGTGTCCGTGTACCAGGCGATCTCCTCGGGCCCGCCCTGGAGGTCGCCTGGCCGGTCCCAGGAGCCGCCGGTGGTCGTGACCTCGCGGCCCCAGCCCTGGGCGTCCACGCGGGCCCCGAAGTTGGAGAACGCGAGCCGGGACCGGTCCGGGCCGTGGTCGCGGCCGTGGGTGCCGGGCGGCGGGGCGCCCGCGCCGACCAGGACGGCGCCGGAGGACGGGTTGGACGGGTTGAACGGGCCTCGCCACCAGGAGGGGAACTCGTCCGAGCGGCGCTCGTACACGCCGTCGTCCAGGGACTCGCCGCCGTTGCCCGCGGCCGCCACCACCAGGACGCCCTTGGCGGTCGCGTACCGCACGGCCGCGAAGTCGTCCGGCCACCACTCCAGCGCGACGTACCCGCGCTGGTCGTCGCGCTCCTCGAAGTCGAACCGGGGTCCGGGGCGGTGGAGTTCGACCAGCACGATGTCGCCGGGGGCGAGCCGGTCGGCCGCCGCGTGGATCGCGGCCGCGGTGCCGACGCCCTCGAAGGACGCGGCCGCGGTCACCGCGTCCGGCACGATGCCGGTGATCCCGTGCTCGCTCCGGTCGCCGCCGAGCACGCCGATCACGGCGGTGCCGTGGTTGCGCCAGGCCAGGTCGGCCAGCGGAGTGCCGACGACCACGCCGGCGAGCTTGGCGGCCAGGTCTTCGTGGCCCAGTTGCCAGGAGCCCTCGACGTCGATCACCGTCACGCCCCGGCCGGTGCCGCCGGGCCGCTGCCAGGCCCAGTGCGCGTCGATCCCCTCGGGCGCCGGCCGCAGATAGCCCTGACGGCTCGTGAAGTCGGGGGTGACCGGCGCCCCTTCCTTCAGTCGCCGGGTGTCCTCGCCGACCTGCCCGAGGGAGGCCGGTACGGCGCGCGGCTTCACGTACGCCGTGTCGACGCCCGGCAGCGCGGCGATCCGCGCCCGCAGCTCCTGGGCGCGGTTCTCGCCGCCGCGCACCCGGTAGAAGAGCGCCAGGTCGGGCACGTCGTCCGGGCCCGCGGCGGCGGACTGCCGGAGCCGTTCCTCGCTGCCGAACAGCGGTTCCAGGGCGAGCTGTTCGTCGCCGAGGAACATGTTGAGGGCCGACACGTCGGCGCCCGCCGCCGAGCGGACGCCCTCGGCCTCGGCACGCAGCCGGGCCTCCGGACGGGCGACGACGACCAGTTCCCGCTCGGCTCCTCGATAACTGAATCCCGATCCGTCGGGACCCGGCCCGGACGCTCCAGGGTCGTGCGCCGGCTGTACCTGCTCGGTCATGGGTTACCGCTCCCTTCTCCGTGCGGGTGCGCCTTCGAGCCCCAACCAAGCACTCCCGCGGCGGTCCGTCCACCCCGTCTTCGGCAACTCGGTTTGGAACAAGTTGAATTGGGTACCGTGGGCAATCCGTCCTGAAACAGATGTCACGGCACAATCCCGCCAAAGGCTGCGGAGGCGACGGTCATGTGGTGGGGTGAGAGCGTCTGTTGACCGTACGGCCGGCAGCGCCCGGCCCTTCCGCGGAAGGACGCACAGTGGCACCCGCAGACCGTTCCCTCGCACGTCGAAGACTGCTCACCACGGCCGCCGCGCTCTCGGGCGCGGCCCTCGTCGGCGGTACCGCGCACGCGGCCGAGACGCGGCAGCACCCGTGGCCCGCACAGTTCCCCCTGCCCGACGGCTTCCAGCCCGAGGGCGTCACGATCGGCGCGACCCCCTTCGCCTACTTCGGCTCGCTCGCGGACGGCGACGTCTACCGGGCGAGTCTCGCCACCGGGCGGGGCTCCGTCGTCAGCAAGGGCCTGGGCCCCGGACACGGCACCGTGGGCCTGAAGACCGACCGGCACGGCACGCTCTTCCTGGCGGGCGGCGACAGCGGCGAGATCCGCACCGTCGACGCCCGCACCGGTGAGATACGGAAGGTGTACGCCACCGGCGGCGCCTTCGTGAACGACGTGGTCCTCACCCCGGGGGAGGCCTGGTTCACGGACTCCTTCCAGCCGCGGCTCTACCGACTGGCCCGAGGCGGGCACCGCACCCCCGAGGCCGTGGACACCCTGCCCCTGACCGGCGACTGGGAGCAGGGCCCGGACTTCACCGCCAACGGCATCGAACGCACACCCGACGGCAGCGCCCTGCTCGTGGTCAACGTCTTCGCGAACGGCGGCGGCCTCATGCGGGTCGACCCGCGCACCGGGGTCGCCCGCGCCGTCGACCTGGGCGCGGCGAAGCTGCCCAACGGGGACGGCCTGCTGCTCCTCGGCCGTACCCTCTACGCCGTCCAGCAGCAGCAGAACGCGATCGACGTGTTCCGGCTGAACAGCACCGGCACCAAGGGCACGGCGATCGCCCGCATCACCGACCCGCGCTTCCGTATCCCGACCACGGCGGCGGCGTGGGGCAGCCGGCTCTACCTGCCGAACGCTCGCTTCGACGTGGAGCCGACACCGCGGACCGAGTACGACGCGGTGGCCGTGCACCAGGTCTGACGTCGGACACGGAAGGGGGGGGGGGCGGGCCGGGCCCCCCCCCCCC
>NZ_JBXEJE010000078.1:16408-27042 GCF_056820935.1 Streptomyces sp. Q2
GGGCGGTGCGCCGGCCGGCGCACCGCCCTCACCGTTTCAGTCCTCCGTCGAAGAGTCCCCGTCGTCCGCCTCCGTGTCAGCATCCGCATCCGCGTCCGCCGGGTCCACGTCCGACGGGTCCGCATCGGGCTTCGGCGGCTTCGGAGGTTTCGTACGACCGCCGGGGTTGTCCCGCAGATAGGACGTGCTGTCGCTGCCGTCGGCCGTGGCGTGCCCGCCGGAGCCGCCCGGTCCGGACCCGTCCCGGCGCCGCAGATACCGCTCGAACTCGCGGGCGATCGCCTCGCCGGACGCCTCCGGCAGCTCCGCGGTGTCGCGGGCCTCCTCCAGCGACTGGACGTACTCGGCGACCTCGCTGTCCTCGGCGGCCAGCTGGTCGACGCCCACCTGCCAGGCGCGCGCGTCCTCGGGCAGCTCGCCCAGCGGGATGCGTACGTCGATCAGGTCCTCCAGGCGGTTGAGGAGGGCCAGCGTCGCCTTCGGGTTCGGCGGCTGCGACACGTAGTGCGGAACGGCCGCCCACAGCGACACGGCCGGTACGCCCGCGTGTGTGCACGCCTCCTGGAGGATGCCGACGATGCCGGTGGGGCCCTCGTACTTGGTCTCCTCCAGATCCATGCGCTGGGCCAGGTCCGGGTCGGACGTGACGCCGCTGACCGGGACCGGACGGGTGTGCGGGGTGTCACCGAGCAGCGCGCCCAGGACTACCACCAGCTCCACGCCCAGCTCATGGGCGAAGCCGAGGATCTCGTTGCAGAACGAGCGCCATCGCATCGACGGTTCGATACCGCGGACGAGCACGAGATCGCGCGGCTTCTCGCCGCCGACCCGGACGACCGAGAGACGGGTCGTGGGCCAGGTGATCTTGCGAACACCACCGTCCAGCCACACCGTGGGGCGGTTCACCTGGAAGTCGTAGTAGTCCTCGGCGTCCAGCGCCGCGAACACCTCGCCCTTCCACTCCCGGTCCAGGTGTGCGACCGCGGCGGAGGCGGCGTCGCCGGCATCGTTCCAGCCCTCGAACGCGGCCACCATGACTGGGTCGATCAGCTCGGGAACTCCCTCCAGCTCGATCACCCAGCGCCTCCTTCCGACGTGCCCTCGCTTAACGACCCAACCTTACGGCGTGCGGCGGGGGCGCCCGCAGCCCCCTTGCACGGGGGAGTGAACGGATCACTGCCCCGATCGTCACCTGGGGACACCACTCGTGGGGTGCTCCTCACAGGCTCGACCTGAGCCACTGCTCGACGCTCGCGATGTGCACGGTCGCCCAGGAACGTGCCGCCTCCGCGTCCCGGTCGCGCAGCGCCGCCAGGATCGCCCGGTGTTCGTGCAGGGTGCGGCTGACCGCGTCCTCCTGGGTCAGCCCGCGCCAGATGCGGGCCCGGGTGGTGGGCCCGGACAAGCCGTCCATCAGGGAACACAGCACGGAGTTCCCGGAGCTCTGCACGATGCCGCGGTGGAAGTCCAGGTCACAGGCGACCAGCTCCTCCACCGACGGACTGTCGCCCAGCTTGTCCAACTGTGCCGAGAGCGCGTCCAGTTGCTGCTCGCTGATCCGCAGGGCCGCCATCGCGGTCGCGGCCGGTTCCAGGATGCGGCGTACGGCCAGGAACTCCAGCACGGTGTCGTCGCGGTGGAAGTCGACGACGAAGCTCAGCGCCTCCAGCAGGAGCTGAGGGTCGAGGCTGGTGACGTACGTGCCGTCGCCCTGCCGTACGTCCAGGATCCGGATCAGGGACAGGGCGCGCACCGCCTCCCGCAGGGAGTTGCGGGACAGGCCGAGCTCGGCGGCGAGCTCGCTCTCCTTGGGGAGCCGGTCGCCGGGGCGCAGCGCGCCGGAGACGATCATGCCCTTGATCTTCTCGATCGCCTCGTCGGTGACTGCCATGACCGGCCTCCTCGTGCCCATTGCCCTGAGACATCGGATGTCTCAGCCACATTATGCGCTCTGCTCGGACAGGTGCCTCCAGATCGGCGATCACCGCTGTCGGGGAAGGTGGAACGCGGTGTGCGGCGCAGACCCGCCGTGTGCCAACCGGCCGGTGGTCAGGCCTGATACTCCTCCGCCAGCAGCCGCAGCGCCTCCAGCGAGACGACGGCACCCTTCCGGACGCCCGCCGCGACGATCTCCCGGTGCGGGTCGTACCCGCCGGTCATCTCCTCGTCGACCAGCTCGTCGGCGCTCACCCCGTCGACGACGAGGACGCCGCCCGCGACGAGCCCGCGCAGCGAGGCGGTCACGAACAGCGCCGACAGCTCCATTTCGATGGCCGCGAGCCCGGCACCGGCGTAGGAGAACAGCGGAAGGAGCCCCGGCTGGAAGGCCGCCCGCGTCCACACGATCCCCCGGTGGTGCGGGGCGCCGGCCGCGCGGGCCGCGCGCTGGAGCGCGAGGACGGCCTCCGGCGAGGACACGGCCGGGAACTCCGGGGGCAGCAACTGCTGCGTGACCCCGTCGTCCCGCACGGCCGCCTCCGCGATGACGAGGTCGCCGTCCCCTATGCCGGGCCTCATCGCGCCCGCCGTACCGAACCGGAGGAGCGTGCGCACCCCCGCGTCCGCCAGTTCCTGGAACAGCAGGATCGCGCCCGGCGCGCCCACCCCGTGCGAGGCGACCACGACCGGCAGATCCTTCCAACCGCCGCTGAACACACGGTATTCGCGGTGGTACGAGACCTCCTCGGCACCGTCGAGGAGCGCGGCGACGGCCGCCGCCCGCGCCGGGTCGCCGACGACGACCGCGTGCGCCGGGAGGCCGGTGCGCGGTATGCGGGCGATGGGCGACAGGTCCGGCGTCATGAGGCGGCTCCGAGGGAGTCGTACGGCGACGGCGGCGGGCCGTCGTGCGGGCGGTACGGCAAGCTCGACACTTCGAACAGTGGTTCTCCGAGGCCATGTACGGTATCGACACCCTCGGAACATCAGGAGTGACCCGTCATGTCCCACGAACTGCGCGCCGTCGAATGGACGGGTTCCGGCATCGCGCTGATCGACCAGAAGCTGCTGCCACACCGCACCGAGACGCGGCACGTCCAGGACGTGGACGCTCTGGTGGACGCCATCCAGCGCCTCGTGGTGCGCCGGGCCGCCGCCGGCACCATCCTGCGCGGCGAGGTCGACGCGGCGGTCGTCGGCGCCGACCGCATCGCGGCCAAAGGCGACACGGCGAACAAGGTCGGCACCGTGGGCATCGCCCTGGCCTGCGCGGACGCCGGCATTCCGTTCCTGGTCGCGGCCCCCACCACCACGGTCGACCTGGCCACCAAGACCAGCGACGACATCCACATCGAACTCCGCGACGGGACCGAGGTGCTGGAGTGGGCGGGCGTACGCACCGCTCCGGCCGGGTCCCGCGGCCACAACCCGGCGTTCGACGTCACGCCGGGGCGGCTGGTGACGGGGCTGGTGACGGAACGGGGCGTGCTGGAGGTGTCGGCGGGGCAGGTGCCGGGGGAGCACCTGCGGGACGCCGGGACCTCGACAGGGCGGGGCGCCGGTACTTCGGCAGGGACAGGGGAGTGAGCGTGATCGTGCTCGTGCTGGTCGGCGTGCTCGTGCTGGTCGTCGCGGGGTGCGTCTGCGTCGTGTGGGCGGCGCGCGGCGGCCCGGCCTGGGTGCGCGCGGTGGCGGCCGTGACGCTGGCGGCCGGTGAGCTGGCGCGCGGGGCGGGGCGGGGCGGCAGGAGTTCGGGTAGTAGCAGCAGCGGCGACGACGACTAGCCAGGACCTGTCCGGGCGGTTGCCCGCCCGGACGGCGTACGGCCAGGCTCTGCCGCGGCGGAGAGCTACCGCTGGCTCAGCTCCAACTCCAGCAGCCACTCCACCACTTCGATGTGATGGCGGGCCTGCCGCGGATCCGCGCCCCACACGTACAGCACCTCGACCGCTTCCTGCGCCGCGTCTGGACACAGTCCGTCGGCTACGCCGGCACGGAGATCGTCCGCCGCATCATCGGCTTCGCCCACCTGACGGAACCTGACGACCCTGCCCGACCCGGTCCCGGCGTCCCGCCGCGCCCTGCTGCTGGGGCGTGAACTGATCGTCCGTTGCGAGGAGTTGACGACACCCGACCACATCCGGGCGCTCGGATGACGGCCGTCGGGCCGCGTCGAACAGCACGGCGGTTCATGCGGTCACGAAGACACACGCACTGACAACTGGGCTCGCGGACAACCAGGCTCGCGAACAACCGGGCATGCGAAGGGGGCGGCTCCTCGGCTGGAGCCGCCCCCTTCGCGTCGTAGCGCCTACTCCTTGTCCAGCAGGTCCTGGACCTTCGCACGGACGTCGTCGGTCGCCAGGCCCCGGATCGTCAGCGTCGTACGGCGGCGCAGCACGTCGTCCGTCGTCTCGGCCCACTCGTTGTCACGGGCGTAGACGACCTGCGCCCAGATCTCCGGGGCGTCCGGGTGGACGCGCTCGGCGAGCTCCGGGTTGTCGTTGGCGATGCGGGCGATGTCGAAGGCCAGCGAACCGTAGTGCGTGGCCAGGTGCCTTGCCGTGTCCGCCGCCATGCGCGGGCCCGGCGCCGGGTGGTCGACGAGGAGACGGTGGGCTATCGCGCGCGGGTTGGCGACACCCGGCAGCGGCAGCTTCTTCGGCAGCGAGGAGATCGGCTCGAAGTCCTCGCCCAGGGGGTGTCCCGGCAGCGCCTCCAGCTTCTGCATGACCGTACGGCCGATGTGCCGGAAGGTCGTCCACTTGCCGCCCGCGACGGACAGCATGCCGCCCCTGCCCTCGGTCACCACGGTCTCGCGCTTGGCCTTCGCCGTGCTGCCGGGGCCACCCGGCAGCACGCGCAGACCCGCGAAGGCGTACGTGATGAGGTCACGGTCGAGCTGCTGGTCGCGGATGGAGAACGCGGCCTCGTCGAGTATCTGGGCCGTGTCCTTCTCGGTGACGGCGACGTCCGCCGGGTCGCCCTCGTACTCCTCGTCGGTCGTGCCGAGCAGCAGCATGTCCTCCCAGGGGAGGGCGAAGGTGATGCGGTACTTGTCGATCGGGGTGGCGAGAGCCGCCTTCCAGGGGGAGGTGCGCTTCAGGACCAGGTGCGCGCCCTTGGACAGCCGGATGGACGGGGCGGAGTTCGGGTCCTCCATCTTGCGCAGGTGGTCGACCCACGGGCCGGTCGCGTTCAGCACCAGACGGGCGCTCACACCGAACTCGTCACCGGACTGGCGGTCGCGCAGTTCCGCGCCCGTCACCCGGCCCTTGGTGAAGCGCAGGCCGGTGACCTCGGCGTGGTTGAGGACGACCGCGCCCGCCTCGACGGCCGCGCGGACCGTCATCAGCGCCATCCGGGAGTCGTTCATCTGGTCGTCGCCGTACACGGCCACGGCCTTGAGGTTGTCGGTGCGCAGCTCGGGCACGTCCTGCGCGGCCTTCGACGGCGAGAGCAGGTGCCCGACGCCGTCACCGAAGGCCGACAGGGCGGAGTAGGCGAAGACGCCCGCTCCCAGCTTCGCCGCGCCGTGCGGCCCGCCCTTGTACACGGGGAGGTAGAACGTGAGCGGGTTCGCCAGGTGGGGGGCCACCTGACGGGAGACCGCACGGCGCTCGAAGTGGTTCTCCGCCACCAGCCGCACCGCGCCGGTCTGCAGGTAGCGCAGACCGCCGTGGAGCAGCTTGGAGGAGGCGGAGGAGGTGGCGCCGGCGAAGTCGCCGGCGTCGACCAGAGCCACCCTGAGGCCGGACTGCGCGGCGTGCCAGGCGGTGGAGATGCCCAGGATGCCGCCGCCGATCACGAGAAGGTCGTACGACGCCTTGGCGAGCTGCTCCCGGGTCTCGGCTCGGCTCGGATTCGAGCCGAAGGCCGGGCGCGTACCGAGGGCAGGCACGGACTGCAGGGTGGACTGACTGGTCATTCGGGTTCTTACTCCTCGTCCTCGAGCCAGCCCATGGTCCGCTCGACGGCCTTGAGCCAGCTCTTGTACTCACGGTCGCGGATGTCCGCGTCCATGCGGGGGGTCCACTCGGCGGCCCGGCGCCAGTTGGCGCGCAGGTCGTCGGTGCTGGTCCAGAAGCCGACGGCGAGGCCGGCGGCGTAGGCGGCGCCGAGGCAGGTGGTCTCGGCGACCATCGGGCGCACCACGGGCGCGTCCAGGAAGTCCGAGAGCGTCTGCATCAGCAGGTTGTTGGAGGTCATGCCGCCGTCGACCTTGAGTGCCGCGAGTTCGACACCGGAGTCCTTGGTCATGGCGTCGCTGATCTCACGGGTCTGCCAGGCGGTGGCCTCGAGAACGGCGCGTGCGATGTGCGCCTTGGTGACGTACCGGGTGAGGCCGGCGATCACACCGCGGGCGTCGGGACGCCAGTACGGGGCGAACAGACCGGAGAAGGCCGGCACGAAGTACGCGCCGCCGTTGTCCTCGACCGACAGCGCGAGCGTCTCGATCTCGGCGGCGGTGCTGATCAGGCCCATCTGGTCGCGCATCCACTGCACCAGCGAGCCGGTGACGGCGATCGAGCCCTCGAGGGCGTAGACCGGCGTCTCGTCGCCGATGCGGTAGCCGACGGTGGTCAGCAGCCCGGAGTACGAGTTGATGATCTTGTCGCCGGTGTTCATCAGCATGAACGTGCCGGTGCCGTACGTCGACTTGGCCTCGCCCTCGGCGAAACAGGTCTGGCCGAACAGGGCCGCCTGCTGGTCGCCCAGCGCGGAGGCGACCGGGATGCCGCCGAGCAGGTCGCCCAGCTTGCCGCCGGTGATCTCGCCGTACACCTCGGCGGAGGAGCGGATCTCGGGCAGCATCGCCAGCGGGACGCCGATGGACTCGGCGATCTTGGGGTCCCACTCCAGCGTGTGCAGGTTCATCAGCATGGTGCGGGAGGCGTTGGTGACGTCGGTGACGTGCCTGCCGCCGTTGACGCCGCCGGTCAGGTTCCAGATGACCCAGCTGTCCATGGTGCCGAAGAGGATGTCGCCGGCCTCGGCGCGCGCACGCAGGCCCTCGACGTTGTCCAGCAGCCAGCGGGCCTTGGGGCCGGCGAAGTAGGAGGCGAGCGGAAGGCCGGTCTCGCGGCGGAAACGGTCCTGCCCGACGTTGCGGCCGAGCTCCCGGCACAGGGCGTCGGTGCGGGTGTCCTGCCAGACGATGGCGTTGTGGACGGGCTCACCGGTGTTCTTGTCCCAGAGCAGCGTGGTCTCGCGCTGGTTGGTGATGCCGATGGCCTTGATGTCGTCACGCGTGATGCCGGCCTTCGCGATCGCCGAGGCGACGACCTCCTGGACGTTGGTCCAGATCTCGGTGGCGTCGTGCTCGACCCAGCCCGGCTTCGGGAAGATCTGCTCGTGCTCCTTCTGGTCGACGGAGACGATACGGCCGTCCCGGTCGAAGACGATGCAGCGGCTGGAGGTGGTGCCCTGGTCGATGGCGGCGATGAAGGGGCCGGCGGTGTGGGCGTCGGTCACTGTGTGCTCCTGGAAGTCCGTGGTGAAGGGGCTGTACGTACGGCGCGTGCTGTCTGGCTCGCTGAGAGCCGGGCGCTCCTAAGCAAATGCGACGTTGTAGATGCCTGCAGCGATGGCGCCGCCGATCAGCGGACCGACCACCGGGATCCAGGCATAGCTCCAGTCGGAGCCGCCCTTGTTGGGGAGGGGCAGGAGGGCGTGCACGATACGCGGACCGAGGTCACGGGCCGGGTTGATCGCGTAGCCGGTCGGACCGCCGAGGGACAGACCGATCGAGACCACGACGAGCGCGGTGATCAGGGCGCCCAGGGTGCCGAGGCCGTCGCCGTTCGCGTTCAGGCCCTGCGTGAGGACGGCGAGCACCAGTACCACGGTGCCGATGATCTCCGTGGCGAGGTTCTGCCACACGACGCGGATCTCGGGGCCGGTGGAGAAGATGCCCAGGACCGGGCCCGCGCCCTTCTCCTGCGCCTCGACGGCCTTGGCCGTGGTGGCCTGCGCGCCCGGACCGCCGACGATCTCCTTGTCGGTGAGGTGCGCGTGGAACTGGCCGTAGTAGGCGACCCAGACCAGGGTCGCGCCGATCGCGGCGCCGAGCAGCTGGCCGGCCCAGTAGACCGGGACGTCGCTCCAGTCGCCGTCCTTGATGGCGAGGGCGAGCGTGACCGCCGGGTTGAGGTGCGCTCCGGAGAGCGGCGCCGAGGTGTATACGGCCGTCAGTACGGCGAAGCCCCACCCGAAGGTGATGGCGAGCCAGCCGGCGTTGCGTGCCTTGGAGGCCTTCAGCGTGACGGCGGCGCAGACGCCGCCGCCGAGCAGGATGAGTATGGCGGTACCGATGGTCTCGCCGATGAAGATGTCGGAGCTGGACACCCGCGACTCCTTTGTCCTTCGTCCAGGGAAAGCAGAACCCCGGGTCCCTCCGGTGGTTCGCGTGCCCTCGGGGGTGAGGGCGATGCCGGCCCTTGGCGTTGTCACACTCTAGCGCGTATTGCCGGTAGGTGTTCGACAATGCCGACCGATGGACGGGAGTCTTGCTCCGGCGTTACGCGCACGTCAAGAGCTCTGTTGGCGAAAACGCGATCGTTATTGATTGGCGCGAACTTCGATCTTGAGTTCGATACAGACGGCTGTGGAACGGGCACGGTGTGTGCCGATCTCACTGTTTGCCCCGTTGTGTCAGGTTACGACTGAGGGCCGGCACGTCGACTCGACGTACCGGCCCTCAGTCGTACGGTGCTCAGAACCGCCCGGCGCCCAGGTCCCGCGACACCGCGCGGGCGCAGTCCCGCACCGCGGCGATCAGCTCGGGACGCAGTTCCCCGTCCCGGCGCAGCCGCTCCACCGCCCCGGTTATGCCGACCGCGCCCACCGGCATGCGCCGCCGGTCGTGGATGGGCGCGGCGATGGACGCGACGCCCTCCCAGGTCTCCTCGACGTCGGCCGCGTACCCACGCGCGCGCGTGACGTCGAGAATCTGCTCGAACTCGTCGAGATCGCAGACGGTCCGCTCGGTGAACGCCTTGCGGTCGCTCTCCAGCGCCTCGCTGTGCGCGACCGGGTCATAGGCCGACAGGACCTTGCCCAGCGCCGTGCAGTGCAGGGGCTGCATGGCCCCGATCTCCAGCACCTGCCGGCTGTCGTCCGGCCGGAAGACGTGGTGCACGATCAGCACGCCCTGCTGGTGCAGCACGCCCAGATGAGTGCTCTCCCCGCTGGAACGGGCCAGGTCGTCCGTCCACACCAGGGCACGCGCCCGCAGCTCGTGCACGTCCAGATAGGTGGTGCCCAGGCGCAGCAGCTCCGCGCCCAGCTGGTAGCGGCCCGAGGCGTCGTCCTGCTCCACGAAGCCCTCCTGCTGGAGGGTGCGCAGAATGCCGTGCGCGGTGCCTTTGGCGAGGCCCAGCGACGAGGCGATGTCCGAGAGGCCGAGCCGCCGCTCGCCGCCCGCGAGGAGCCGCAGCATCGCGGCCGCCCGTTCGAGCGACTGGATGTTCCGTGCCATCGCCGTTCCGCCTCCGTCCCCTTCGACCGCCGTTCCGCGACGCTCGCTGCCGCCGTTCGGCAATGTCGAACACTACCGGTCCATGCCGACCTCCCGCTAACGGTCGACCCGATTCTGTTGCGTCACTCGTATCCCCTGCGTGACCCTGCCGCCATCCTTGTCCGCCCCGTGGACGCCCTGACCAGCAGCCCCCGGCCCCGGTTACCCTGGCGGCGTGCGCCCCCGGGAGAGTTCACACGGGTGACGCAAAGCCGACAGCCGTCGCACCTCGAGGGAGCCCTTTCATGGCCTCTGTGCCGCCGACCCCTTCCGCCGACAGCCGGACTCGTGTGTCCGCGCTCCGAGACGCGCTCGCCTCCCGTGTGGTGGTGGCCGACGGAGCGATGGGCACCATGCTCCAGGCCCAGGACCCCACGCTGGAGGACTTCGAGAACCTCGAAGGCTGCAACGAGATCCTGAACCTGACCCGCCCCGACATCGTCCGCTCCGTCCACGAGGCGTACTTCGCCGTGGGCGTCGACTGCGTCGAGACGAACACCTTCGGCGCCAACCACACGGCCATGGTCGAGTACGACATCGCTGAACGCGTCTACGAGCTGTCCGAGGCGGGCGCCCGCATCGCCCGCGAGACCGCCGACGAGTACGCAGCCCGCGACGGCCGCACGCGCTGGGTCCTGGGCTCGGTGGGCCCGGGTACCAAGCTCCCCACCCTGGGCCACATCGCGTACCCGACGATCCGCGACGGCTACCAGACCAACGCCGAGGGCTTGCTGGCCGGCGGCGCCGACGCGCTGATCGTCGAGACCACGCAGGACCTGCTCCAGACCAAGGCCTCCGTGATCGGAGCCCGGCGCGCGATGGAGGCGACGGGCGTCGAGGTTCCCCTTGTGGTCTCGATGGCCTTCGAGACCACCGGCGTGATGCTGCTGGGTTCGGAGATCGGTGCGGCGCTGACCGCGCTGGAGCCGCTGGGCATCGACATGATCGGCCTCAACTGCTCGACCGGTCCTGCCGAGATGAGCGAACACCTGCGCTATCTCACCCGCCACTCCCGCATCCCGCTGCTGTGCATGCCCAACGCCGGCCTGCCGATCCTGACCAAGGACGGCGCCCACTTCCCCCTGGACCCGGAGGGGTTGGCGGATGCGCAGGAGACGTTCGTCCGTGATTACGGCCTCAGCTTGATCGGTGGTTGTTGCGGGACGACGCCGGAGCA
>NZ_JBXEJE010000079.1:0-27001 GCF_056820935.1 Streptomyces sp. Q2
TCATCCAGTTCTTCTCCGGCGTGAAGTGGAACTGGGGCCGGTAGGTCTCGGAGTACGGCGGGGTGTCGGCAGCGACGGCCTGAGGGGCCGTCGGGGCTGCGGACAGGGCGCAGACGGTCGCCACCGCCGCCATCATCCGTATGCGGGCATGCCGGGATACGCGTGCAGAGCTCATGGTGTCTCCTAGTCCCGCGGCTCGTCGGCGCAGCACTGACTGCGGCCCCGGCGCGGACGGACCGAAAAAGTGACATCCCAGCGGCGTCGACGTCCACGCAGCCGACTGGGGTGTCAGCGACGAATGTCATCGATGACAGCGAGTGCCCGATTATGAAGGGCAATCCGGCCGGTGCGTCAACGGTGCGGGCGCGATTGCTCCGGGACGGGTCTGCGGTCCGTCGGGCATCGTCGGCGGCCGGCAGCCGCGCCAATGAGCTCGGCCATGGCGGGTCGGAGTCGGAAACCGCGCAGGTCAGAGGGGTGGCTTGGGTGGCAACCGGCAGGCTTCCGCGGCATCGTGCGAGACCGAGATCGGCTGCGTTAACGAGTTGTTTCCGGGGTGTTGACCGGTGGGGCCTCTCGGTGCTTCACTTCCGGAACCGGTACCGAAACCGGTTCCGGGACTGCTTCCGGTACCGGTTACACGGGTCTCTGTACGATCGGCCCTTGGGCGCGGGAGGGAAGTCTTCCGCCTCTGCAGGAAGGGAGGGGAGGTGACATGGGAGTCACTATCGCCGACGTGGCCACCCGGGCCGGCGTCAGCAAGACGACGGTCTCGCGGGTGCTGAACGGCAAAGGCGAGATCCACGAGAACACCGTCGTGAAGGTCCGCAAGGCGATCTCGGAGCTCGGCTATGTGCCGAGCGCCGGGGCAGTGGGGCTCGCCCGCGGCACGACACAGATGATCGGCATGCTGGTCCCTGATATGGCCTGGGCCTGGGCCGGCATCGTGCAGGCGGTCGTCGAAACGCTGGAGGCCGAGGGCTTCGGACTGCGCATGCTGACCGTGAACCACGGTGAGGAGTCACTGCGCAGGCTGGGCCTGCAGGTCGCCGCCAAGTCGTTCGACGGCCTGCTGGTGATAGAGCCCGAGGGGGCCCTGGCGGCCATCACGGAACTGCACGAAGCCGGACTGCCGGTGGTGCTGATAGACGACCGCTTCCAGCGGCCGGGATTCCCCTACGTGGCCACCACCAACCGGGAGGGCGGTGAGCAGGCGGCGCGCCACCTGCTGGACCTCGGCCGCCGTCGCCCTCTGGTGGTGACCGGTCCCGACGAGTACGGCTGCACCCGGGAACGGCTGGGCGGCTTCGTCGACGTCTATGCGCAGGCCGGGATCGAGCTCGACCCGCGCAGCATCATCTGCGGCGACTTCCAGTTCGACGACGGCCGGAGCGCGGTGGCGCAAGCTCTCGCGGACGGCGTGGAGTTCGACGCGGTCTTCGGGCACAACGACCCCTCGGCGGCCGGCGTGCTCGCGGCCTTGCACGAGGCCGGCCTCAAGATTCCGCGGGATGTCGCCGTGGTGGGCTTCGATGACGTCGAGTTGGCGTCGTACACCTATCCGGCCTTGACCACCATCCGCCAGCCGATGCGGGAAATGGGTGAGGCAGCGGCGCGTCTGCTGCTCGACCACGTGCGCAGATCGCCCGAGGCCGCCCCCTCGCGCATCATTCCCACCAGCCTCGTGATCCGCGGCTCGACGTTAGAGCCGAGCTCGAACTGACGCGACGTCATCGCGGTGCGTACGTGATGGCGCCTCGCAGCCGGGCGGTGCGTCGCCGGTGACGCACCGCCCCTCGTCTCCTTGAAACCTCGGCGACCCACTTCGGCCTCGCCTTCCTCGCAACCATGGCGGCTGCACACGCGTTCATGCGGCACCGCCCACATGCACCCTTCCGCTCGCGCGTTCCCGATCCGGGACACCGAACGGCGCCTGGCCCACGTCGCCCGGCCCCTACCCACTCCGCGTCGGATGCTCCAGCCGCGCCCTGCGGCTGACCGCCGATGCCGCTGTCACCGCAGACGGTCCCCACCCGTGCGCCGGCCCATCCGGGCGTCCGCCCGCTCTCACCCTTAGCCCCCCGCGCCTGTATCGCCCAACGGCAAGGAGCCGCATCATGCGTATCACCACCCGTCACACTGTCAGAACCGTCCAGACCCTGTGTGTCACCGTCACGGCCGCCCTGGTGGCCACCGGCTGCGGCCGGAGCGAGGATTCCGGCCCCGGCAACGACGCACCCGCCCAGATCGCCGCGGGCAAGGCCAAGGGGACGGTGGTCATGTGGTCCATGGGCGACACCGACGAGGACCTGAAGGACCTGGCGAAGAAGTTCGAGCAGGAGAACCCGGACGCCGACGTCAAGATCACTGCAGTCCCGTGGGACGCCGCCCACGACAAGCTGACCACCGCGATAGCCGGCGGCAACACACCGGACATGTCCGTGGTGGGAACCACCTGGATGGCCGAGATGGCCGCCATGAAGGGCTTCCAGGCCACCCCTACGTCGATCAAGTCCTCGGACTTCTACCCCGGCCAGTGGGACACCACCAAGTACAAGGACACCTCCTACGGCGTCCCGTTCATCGCCGACACCCAAGCGATCTACTACCGGACCGACATCACCACGAAGGCCGGCATCAAGGGCGCTCTGGCCGGCGACCGGGCCGGATACCTGAAGGACCTGGAGGCCATCCAGGCCACCGCCGGCAAGGAGAACCCCAAGCTGCGCCATGCCAGCGGGCTGGTGATGGGCTTCAACTCCTGGATTTTCTGGGTGCCGATGGTCTGGCAGCAGGGCGGTGACATCTACGACGCCAAGACCGGGAAGTTCACCTTCGACTCGCCCGAGGTCGCCAAGGCGCTGGAGTACTACGCGAGCGTCCCGAAGCAGGGCCTGGCGCCGACCGACAGGGCGGACAACGTCCAGGGCTTCCGGGACGGGCTGATCGCCGTTTACCAGGAGGGTGCGTGGGCCGGCGGCAGCTTCCACAAGGACGCCCCGGAACTGGACGGCAAGTGGAAGACCATGCCGGTGCCGTACTCCGAGCAGCCCTCCGGGTTCGCCGGCGGCAGCGACCTGGCGGTGTTCAAGGACGCCAAGAACCCCGACGCTGCATGGAAGTTCGCCCAGTTCCTGACCGAGCCTGCCAACCTCGCGGCCTATTCCAAGGCCACCGGCAGCCTGCCCCCTGCGCCCCAGGCGTGGACGGAGGGCAAGCTGACCGAGGACGAGAACATGAAGGCGTTCGCCGAGCAGCTCAAGGTCAGCAAGGCGCCGCCCGCCATCACGACCTGGCAGCAGATCGCCGACGCTATCGACTCCGAACTGGAGAAGCTGATCCTCGGCAAGGCCAGCGTCGCCGAGGTGCAGAAGACGCTGCAGTCCAAGGCCACCAGCATCGGCACGGGCCGCTGAGCGCCACCGCCATGAGCACCCCTCGTAGGGACGGATGACATCCATGTCCACGAATACGCTCCCCGGGCGGGGCGACACCGGCAAGCAGAACACCGGGGGGCCGGAGCGGAGTGCCGATCGCCGACGCCTCACGTTCCGGAGCCCGGCGCGCGGCAGGCAGGCCCGGGTCGCCTGGCTCCTCGCCGGGCCCTTCCTCGCGCTGTTCGCGGCCTTCATGCTGCTGCCGGTGGTGTGGTCGCTGCTGATGAGTTTGACCGACACTCAGAGCGCCGACCTGCGAACCCCTTTGAACGTGTCGTTCGTCGGCTNCATGCTGCTGCCGGTGGTGTGGTCGCTGCTGATGAGTTTGACCGACACTCAGAGCGCCGACCTGCGAACCCCTTTGAACGTGTCGTTCGTCGGCTTCGACAACTACGTGCGGCTCTTCCAGGACGATCAGTTCTTCACGGCCCTGCGCAACACCGCCGTGTTCGTCCTGGTGGCCCTGCCCCTCACCCTGGCCGCCGGGCTCGCCGCGGCGGTCGCCCTCGATCGGGGCATCCGCCGCTTCCGGGCCGTCTTCCGGGTCGGCTTCTACCTCCCGGTGATCACCAGCATCGTGGCCGTCGCCGTGGTGTGGAAGACGCTCCTCGAACCCCGCGCGGGACTGGTGAACCTCGTCCTGGGCTGGTTCGGGATCGACGGCCCGGCCTGGCTGGCGGACACCCGCTTCGCACTGCCCGTCATGATCCTGATGGCCGTATGGCGCAACCTGGGCACCGTCATGATCATCATGCTGGCCGGGCTGCAGTCCGTGCCCCAGTCCCTGATGGAGGCGGCAGAACTCGACGGCGCCGGGCCCTGGCAGCGGTTCTGGCGCGTCACCTTCCCACTCCTGCGTCCCGCCCTGCTGCTCACCGCCGTCACGACCGGCATCGGCTACCTGCAGTTCTTCGACGAACCGTTCGTGATGACCGGCGGCGGGCCGCTGGACTCCACCCTCTCGGCGACGTTGTACGCCTACAAACAGTTCGGCAACGGCAATTACGAGATGGCGTCGGCCGCCAGCTACGTCATCTTCGTCCTCATCGTGGCGCTGACCGTGCTGCAGTTCCGCGTGCTGCGAGACAAGGACTGACGACCCATGAGCACCCTCTCCACCCTCCCCACGGCACAACCGGGCATGGACCGCGTCCTCAAGCGTCGCCGCATCCGCCAGACCTGGGGCCAGCCCTGGCTGTATCTGCCGCTCGCGGGTGCCCTGCTGCTGATGATCGCGCCGTTCCTGTGGATGCTGTCCGGCTCCTTCAAACCCGAGGCCGACATCCGCAGCGTCCCGCCCGTCCTGCTCCCCACGGCGCCCACGACCGCCAACTACGGTGAGCTGTTCAGCACGCTCGACTTCACGAGCATGTTCGCCAACTCCGTGATCGTGGCCCTCGCCGTCACCGCCGGGAACCTCATCTTCTGCTCGATGCTCGGATACGCCCTGGCCAAGCTGGAGTTCCGCGGACAGCGCGCCGTTTTCCTGCTGGTCATGGGGACGCTCATGATCCCCGGCCTGGTCACCTTCGTTCCCCTGTACGTGCTGGTGTCCAACATGCAGCTGACCGGGTCCATGCTCGGGCTGATCCTGCCGTTCCTGGCGGGCCCCTTCGGGGTGTTCCTGATGCGGCAGTTCATCTCCACCCTGCCCGACGAGCTGATCGACGCCGCCCGCGTCGACGGCTGCCGCGAACTGGCCATCTTCGCGAAGATCATCCTGCCGCTGACCAAGCCGGCCCTCGCCACCCTCGGGATCATCACCTTCCTCGGCTCCTGGAACAACTTCCTGTGGCCCCTGGTCGTGGCCCAGAACGAGAGCCAGTACACCCTCCCCGTCGGCCTCGCCCTGGCCAGCAGCGGACAGTCCTTCACCCGCTTCGGCATCCTGCTCGCCGGCGCCGTGATCGTCCTGCTGCCGGTGATGATCGTCTTCCTCCTCTTCCAGCGCCAGTTCATCGCCGGCATCGCCACCACCGGCCTGAAGTGACACCTCTGCTCCCGCCGCGCCGCCCCCTGCCGCACCGGTTCCGCCCGGGGCGGCGGGGGGCAGGCAGCGCGCGAGCCCCGCCGCGCTAGTCCGAGCTCCACCACGGCAGACGGGCAGCGTCCTTGCGACAAAGGGCTCGAAGTCGCCAACCAACTCTCTGACCTGTGACGACTCATCTCTTGGAGAACAATGTGGGACAGCCGGTCCGCTCTGCGGCGTACCTGGATCCGGAATCATCCGTGGAAGCGAGGATCGAGGATCTGCTGTCACGGATGACCCTGCCGGAGAAGGTCGGGCAGCTGCTGATGCTCGACGCACAACACGGCGACCTGGCCGACATCGTGTCGGCCAAACTCGCCGGATCGGTCCTGCACGTGTCTCCCGAGCTGATGCCGCAGGCCATGGAACTGGCCGGGCGGACACGGCTCGGCATTCCGTTGCTGACAGCCGACGACGGCATCCACGGCCACTCGTTCTGGCCGGGCGCGACCATCTTCCCGACACAGCTGGCCATGGCCTGCACCTGGGACCCCTCCTTGCTCCACCGGGTGGCACGCGCGGCCGCGACCGAGATCGCGGCGACCGGAATCCACGGGACGTTCTCCCCGGTGCTGTGCATCACCCGGGACCTGCGCTGGGGCCGGATCAACGAGACGTTCGGCGAGGACCCGTTCCTGATCGGTGAACTCGGGGCGGCGATGGTGCGCGGCTACCAGGGCGAGGGCCTCAGCGACCCGACCGCCGTGCTGGCGTACGCCAAGCACTTCGCGGGCTACTCCGAAACCATGGGCGGGCGCGACGCGAGCGAAGCCGATCTCAGCCCGCGCAAGCTGCGCTCGTGGTTCCTGCCCCCGTTCGAGCAGGCGGCCCGGGCCGGCTGCCGCGGCTTCATGCTCGGGTACCAGTCGATCGACGGCGTGCCCATCACCGCGAATCAGTGGCTGATCAACGATGTGCTCAAGGGCGAGTGGGGCTTCACCGGGACGCTGGTGACCGACTGGGACAACGTCGGCCGGATGGTCTACGACCAGCGAACCTGCGCCGACCACGTCGAGGCGGCGGCGGTCGCCGTCAACTCCGGGAACGACCTCATCATGGCCACGCCGCAGTTCTTCGAGGGCGCGCAGGAGGCGGTCGCCCGCGGCCAGATCGAGGAGAAACAGATCGATGACGCAGTGCGGCGGGTTCTGCGGCTGAAGTTCGAGCTCGGACTCTTCGAGGACCCCCGCACCCCCGACCCCGAACGGCAGGCGCAGGTGATCGGCTGCCGCACCCACGCCGACCTCAACCTCGAAACAGCCCGTCGTTCCCTGGTGTTGCTGCGCAACGAGGGCATCCTGCCCCTCGAAGGCAGGCTGACCTCGGACGGAACCGGCCGCGCCGGGAGCCAGGGCACCCCGCGGACGATCGCGGTCATCGGCCCCAACGCCGACAGCCCGGAAGCCATGCTCGGCGACTGGGCGGGCGCCACCGGCCAGGTCCCGTGGATGCCCGAAGGCCATCCCCGCGAGACGGTGGAGACGGTGCTCGACGGCCTTCGCGCCGTCGCACCCGCCGACTGGACCGTCACGCACGCCCGCGGAGCCGACATCGCAAGCCCCGCCCATGCCCCCGAGTGGTCCACCGGGCCCGACGGCCAGCCACTGCCGCCCGTTTTCACCCCCGCCCCGGTCGACCAGGCGCAGCTTCGGGAGGCTGTCGCCGCAGCAGAGGCCGCCGACTACGCCGTCGTGGTCGTGGGGGACACCATCGCTCTCACGGGTGAGACGCGCTCGACGGCCACGCTCGACCTTCAAGGAAGCCAGATCGCTCTGCTGGACGCGGTCGCCGCCACCGGCACCCCCGTGATCGTCGTACTGGTCCAGTCGAAGCCGAGCGCTCTCCCGGAGTCGGCACTGAACGCGGCAGCACTCATAGAGGCGTTCAACCCGGGCATGCGCGGTGGCCGCGCGATCGCCGAACTCCTCCTCGGACTCGTCGAACCCAGCGGCCGGCTCCCGGTCTCCTTCGCCCGCCACGTCGGACAGCAACCGGTCTTCTACAACCAGGTGCGAGGCCAGCACGGGGAGCGCTACGCGGACCTCACCCAAGACCCCTTGTTCGCGTTCGGCGAGGGCCTCACCTACACCACCGTCACCTACTCCGACCTTGTCGTGCACGACCCGGACGTCCTCGCCGACGGCACCGTCGACGCCACGGTGCGCCTCACCAACAGCGGCAGCCGTCCGGCCCTGGAAACGGTCCAGGCGTACATCAGCGACCTGACCACCAGCGTCACCTGGGCCGAGCAGGAGCTGAAGGGGTTCACCCAGGTCGACATCCCTGCCGGCGAAAGCCTGGACGTCCACCTCAGCGTCCCTGCCGCGCAGTGCTCACTCGTCACGGCCGACAACCGCCGAGTGGTCGAACCAGGTGAGTTCATGCTCCGCGTCGGCCCCAGCTCACGGCGGGAGCACCAGCTGAGCGCGGGATTCCGCATCCGGACCTGAAGCCCTCAACCGGGCCTGAAGACCCCCCGCCCCGTCGGCCCGCCGCCCCGCCAACCAGAGGGCCGGCGGGGCGGGACCCATCTGACCCGGTCGCTCTGACATACGGAAAGGCACGCGTGTGTCCACCACACCCCGCGATCCGCACCACCCCGTCGCGCACCTGCGCCCGCCCCGCAACTGGATCAACGACCCCAACGGGCTGGTCTTCCACGACGGTTACTACCACGTGTGCTACCAGTACAACCCGTCCGGAGCGACCCACGCGAACATGCACTGGGGCCACTTCCGCAGCCCCGACCTGCTGACCTGGGAGCCGCTGCCGATCGCCCTGTCCCCGAACCCCGATGGCGTGGACGCCGACGGCTGCTTCTCCGGCAACGCCGTCTCCGACGGCGACCGGCTGGTCGCCTTCTACTCCGCGCACCGCGAGGACCGCTCGTTCCAGCACCAGCCGGTCACCTGCGCCATTTCCCACGACGGCGGCAACAGCTTCCGCCCGCGCGGCGAACTACTCATCCCCGAGCTGCCCGAGGGCTGCACCATGTACCGCGACCCGTACGTCTGGCAGGACGGCGACGGCTGGCGGATGCTGGTCGGCGCCGCCCTCACGGACGGCCGCGCCGCCGCCCTTCTCTACGACTCACCCGACCTGGAGAACTGGGCCTACCGGGGGCCCTTCGCCACCCGCCGTCCGGAGCCCATCGGTGGTACCGACCTGTTCACCGGCGAGGGCTGGGAATGCCCCCAGTACCTCCCGGCAGCCGACGGACCCGGCGCGCTCATCGTCAGCACCTGGACCGAACCCACCGGTCCGCAGAGGGTCGCGGCCCTGATCGGCGAAGAGCACGACGGCCACTTCGAGGCCGGCCCAGCGGTAGCCGCCGACTACGGCCCCGACTGCTACGCACCCGCCCTGCTGCGTGCACCGGGCAACCGGTGGCTGCTGTGGGGCTGGTCATGGGAAGCCCGTGACGAAGCCTGGGCCGTCGCGGACGGATGGGCCGGCGTCCTCACCCTGCCCCGCGAGATCCATGTCGACGACGACGGCACGCTGCGCCAGCACCCCGCTACCGAACTGCTCGCCCTGCGCGGCGAACACACCATCCACACCGCAGGCGCGACGCACGGCCCGCAGCCGGTGGACCTCGGCAACGTGGGCCAAGCCTTCGACCTGACGGCCCGTCTGGAGCCGACCGGAAACGCCGGTCTGCGGCTGCTCACCACCCCGGACGGCTCCGAGCACCTCGACATCCGCGTCGATACCGATGCGGGCGAACTGGTCGTCGACCGTGACCACGCCTCACTGGATACTCGGGCCCGCGGCGGCTCCTACCGGATGCCCTGCCCCACTGGTCAGCCGGTCGAGCTGCGCGTGGTCGTCGACCACTCCATCGCCGAAATCTTCCTGACCACCACCGGCCAGGTCCTCACCCTGCGCTTCTACCCCACAGGGCAAGGCCCGTGGCGACTTGAGGCCCGCAGCGCACCGGGTACGCGCCTCGGCTTCGAGGTCGACGCGTGGGAGCTGCACCCGCTCGTGATCAAAGAGCCGAGCACCAGCGCCGCAGAGCCGGCGCCGACATCGCCGTAGAACCGACTCCAACCGGTCGATCCCCCCACCTCGGCAATGTGTCCCACCCCTCTCCCAAGTACTGACCAAGCAGGTCCGAAGGAGGATCTTCCATGAGCTCATACGGTCTCGGGCGACGCCAGTTCCTGGCCACCGCCGTCGGTGTCGCTGCCGCCTGGACCTCGGTTTCCGGGAACGCCAGCGCCGCCCCGCAACGGAAGCAAGCCTCACGTGACAATTCCGTCCGTGTGTGGCTGACGGACGTATCGGCCGACAAGTGGGTCGCCGGCCAGGACGATGTGCTGTTCAAGGCGAAGAGAACGGCCAACCCGCTCACGATCAAGATCGACGACAGAGTCAAGTACCAAAAGGTCCAAGGCTTCGGCGCGGCCATGACCGACTCCTCCGCCTGGCTCATCGACAAGCTGTCCAATGCCGAGCGGACCAAGCTGATGAACAAGCTGTTCGATCCCTCGAAGGGAATCGGCCTCAGCCTGCTCCGCTCCCCGATGGGCGCCACGGATTTCAACGCGTCCGGGAACTACTCCTACAACGACATGCCCCAGGGACAAACGGACCCGACGCTGTCCAACTTCTCCATCCAGCACGATGCGCCGTACATCATTCCGGCCTTGCGGCAGGCCCTCTCACTCAACCCGTCCATCAAGATCATGGCCAACCCGTGGAGCCCGCCAGGCTGGATGAAGACCTCTGACTCCATGATCGGAGGCTCGCTCAAGAGCGAGTACACCTCCGCGCTGGCCAACTACTTCGTCAAGTTCATCCACGCCTATGGCGACGCCGGCGTGCCCATCTCCTACATTTCCCCGCAGAACGAACCCATGGGCACTCCCACCTGGCCCGGGATGTTCCTGTCCGCGTACCAGGAAGCCGATTTGATCCAGGAGATCGGCAAGGCGTTCGAAGCCAACGGAATCTCCACGAAGATCCTGGCTTGGGACCACAACTGGGACGTGCCCTCGTATCCGGAGACGATCTTCAGCGACCCCGCAGCCTCCAAGTACACCGCGGGAACCGGATGGCACATCTACAGCGGCAACCCGAACTACCAGACAGTGGTCCATAACGACTACCCGAGCAAGGAAACGTTCATCACGGAAGCCACCGGTGGCGTTTGGCAGGACAGCGACCAGACGGCGTTCAGCGAAGCACTGGGTTCGTGGATCATCAACGGAACGCGCAACTGGGCGAACGGGGTGATGCTGTGGAACATCGCACTCGACCCCGATCGGGGCCCGCTCAACAGCGACACGGCCGGCATACCCATGCTTCGGGGGTTGCTCACGATCGACCCGGCCGACGGACGGGTGACCTACAACGTGGACTACCACGCCCTCGCTCACGCCAGCAGGTTCGTCAAGCCCGGAGCACGCCGGATCTACTCGAACACCTTCGGCGAAGGAAGCATAGAGAACGTCGCGTTCCAGAACCCGGACGGATCGAAGGTCCTGATCGCCCACAATTCGGGGAGCGCCGCGAAGACATTCAGCGTCGCGGACGGAACACACTCGTTCGACTACACCCTGAACGCCGGCGACGCCGTCACCTTCACGTACTCCGGGCCTGCGCAGAGCGGCCGTACCCCCGCAGCGACCAAGGTCTCGGACCCGACACACGACTTCACGTTCACGTCGGCATCCGGCCCGGTCACCGTCACGTACGACCCGGAACTGCTGCCCTACCAGAACTCCGTCCGTACCGGAAACAAGCTGGTCACGTACTCCCTTCCGATCGGAGCTTCCGTCCAGACGACCGGAAGGGCACTGAGCCGTAGCAAGTGGACCGCCACGGCTTCCGCGCAGCCGGATTGGGGTGTGGCCGCGAACGCGATCGACGGCGACATCAACACCAGGTGGAGTCTTGGGCACGGGACGACGAGCGGCGACTGGTTCCAGATCGATCTGGGGAGCCCCACGAGCTTCAATAGGATCGTCTTCGACACCGGCGTGAACAATTCGTTCGACTACGTCACGAAGTATCAGATCTACGTTTCGAACGACGGTGTCGATTGGGGCAGCGCGATTGCGAGCGGCAGCGGGGGCATCGGGAAGATAGCCGTCACGTTGCCGACCCGTACGGCACAGTACATTCGCCTCGTCAGCACTGCGGCATCCGGTTTCTGGTGGGCCATCGGCGACATCGAGGTGTACGGGTCCTCTCGTGGAACCGGCTCGATCACAGCTCCGACAGCGGTATCGAACGGCCTCCAGCTGAAGAACTGGACCAGTAAGGAGGGGGAGCAGGTCACCGTAGTATTCAACGGGACCACCGACAGCAAGAGTTTCAAGATGTCCACCGACGGCTCGTACACCTATACGCTGCCGGGCGGCACCTCGGCGATGTTCACGACCAAGAAGCTGTCGAGCTTCACATCGCCGACCTTCAGCGCTGTGAAGCCGGAACGAGGCATGCCGCGCTCCAAGTTCACGATCCGCGGTTCTGGCTTCGGTGATGCACAGGGGCTGGGTACGGTGTATTTCGGATCGAGCTATGCCGAAATAGACACCTGGTCGGACACGAGTATCAGCGCCTACGTCCCGAGGGGGCTTCCAGCGGGGAAGGTCACGGTTTCCGTGAAGGGAGCCAGCGGAGCAGACGCTGGTGGATCATCGTTCGACGTCATAGATCTTGGTCCTGCGCTGCCGCGGACGGGTTGGACCGCAAAGGCTTCGGACGCAAGCCAGTGGGATGCGCCCGGAAACATGCTCGACGGTAATTCCGACACCCGGTACAGCTCCGGAACAGGGCAGTACGACGGCCTTTGGATCCAAGTGGACATGGGGCAAACGCAGACCTTCGACAAGATTGTGTTGGATGTCGGCGGCAGTGTCAGCGACTATGCGCGGAGCGCAGACGTATACGTATCCACGGATGGAACCGACTGGACCAAAATTTCTTCCGTAGCGGACGGCCAACGAGTCCACCTGATTTCCTTCCCCACGCAGACAGCTCGCTACATCAAGGTCGTCAACACCGGCAACGTTGCGCGTAGCTGGTGGTCAGTCGCAGAATTCAACGTCTACAACTGACCCCGGCTTTCATGTAGGGCGACCGTTGGCCTTTGCCCCCGGCGCAGAGAGAGGGCCTCTCGTCGGCGGGAACAGGGAGTGCTGATGTCCTTGTCCCCGTGGACGAGGCACTTCCGGGTGCCCGTGGCGGCTTCGAGCCCGCAGCGCGCCGAGTACGCGCATCGGCTACGCGATCGACATCCGCGTTGCCAGACAGCAACAGGCCCACGACGGGTTCGCCGAACCCACCGCGGCCGTGGTCGACGAACCCCATCAGCCGGTCGTGCCCAAAGGTCTTCTTCCAGGTCGCGGCGGCGTACTGCTTCTCGGAGTGCGCCAGGACGAGGACGCCATCCAGGTCCACGATCACATGCCCATCCGCGTCCGGCGCCGCTTCACCGGCCAACCGCCAGACACGTTCGCGCACTTCGGCGCAGGCGATGCGCAGCGCGGCCAGGACCCGCTGCCCGCGCCACCTTGCTGAACACCCGGGAGATCGACGGGCGGAGGCCGCCGGCCCGAACACGGCCGGCTCGGCCCGCAACAGGCCCACATCGGCCAGGCAGTCCAACCGAGCGCGACAGCCGAGGCACGTCCAGCACCATCTCCCTCGGATCGTGCACTGCCCCGACTTGCACCACGGCGCCAGAGCCACCGATATCGTCTGGTCCGGCTTGGGACGTCTCCCGCCTGCGAGACCACAGCCCGGCCACTGCCCTCGACGGGGACACGCGAGGAGGACCCGATCCGCTTCTTCACCTGTGAAGTGCCTCCGGCGGTGGCAGGAACAAGGACCTCGACAATCCGCATACTTGCTGGTCAGAGGTACTTTTCGTTTTGTCTGACCATCCGTCGGACGCCACACTTCTTGAAAGCGCGAGGCTAATCAGTGAACGCGGCTCGGCGACCCGGCACTCGATCACCGCCTGATCCGGCTCAAGGCGTTGCCCGACGGCTTCCAGACCGAGCTCAGGTCACCGTCACGGCCTGATCGCGTTCCGCTGGCAGGACGTATTCGCCAGGTCCAGGTGCACCGCCCTGTGCGCCAGCGGCGCGGGGGTATTGCCCCGAGCCCGCCGAAAGGCGGCTCGTAAGGCGATCGCAGTGCCGCGCCTCGGGCGCAGTTGTCACCCGCCCCGCGTCCGGCAAGCCCTGGGCCTGGAACCCGTCCCACTTCGGCTCTGCGCTGTTGAGCTGTCCGCGGATGTTGTCCGGGGAGTCAGGCCGGCGACTGGGCGTAGTGCTCGACGATGAGCCGAGCCGGGGGTGATACCGATGCGATCCGGTCGTCGGAGCCGATGGTGACGTCGAGCCGTTCTCCGGCGATGGTGAGCCCGGTGACGGTGAGCGCGCCGACGGGAAGCGGGCCTGTGGGGCGGAGGTTCAGGCGGCCTGCGGGTACGTCGGGATCGATGCCGGTGAGTGCGGTCATGAGGGCGATGGCTGATGCCGCGGACCAGGCTTGGGGGCGGCAGGCGGCGGGGTAGGGGACTGGTACGGGGGTGTCTGTGCGGGCGTCGCCGCCCCACAGTTCGGGCAGTCGGTAGTCGAAGGCCGGTGCCGCGGCGAGAATGCCCTCGACGAGTCGGGCGGCGGCCTCGGGGTGGCCGCTGCGGGCGAGGCCGGTGACGGCGATGGCGGTGTCGTGCGGCCAGACGGTGCCGCAATGGTAGCGCAGGGGGCCGTAGCCGCCGGAGCGGGACGACATCGTGCGCAGGCCGTAGGCGTCGGACATGTCGGGGGCGGCGAGCCGTGTGGCGACGGCGGCGGTCTCGTCGGCGCTGAGGATGCCGGTGGCCAGGAGGTGGCCCATGTTGCTCGCGACGGAGTCAACCGGGCGGCCCGAGCCGTCGAGTGCCATGGCCGGGTAGGGGCCCTGCTGGTCGGAGACCCAGAACCGGGCCCGGAAGCGGTCGGCGAGACCGGCCGCGAAGGTCCGCCAGCGGTCGCTGTGGGGCAGCCCGAAGGCGTCGAGCAGTGCCGCTCCGGCGAGGGCCGCCTCGTAGGCGTAGCCCTGCACTTCGGCCAGTGCCAGGGGAGCTTCGGCGAGTCGGCCGTCGGCGAACCGGGCAGCGTCCGCGGAGTCCTTCCAGCCCTGGTTGGCCAGACCGGTGCCGCTGTGGTCGACGTAGGAGAGGAACCCGTCTCCGGCGTGGGCGGCGGCGTCGATCCAGTCGAGCGCCGCGTTGAGCGCGGGCAGCAGCGGTGCGATGTCGGCGGTGGGCAGGCCCCAGCGCCAAGCGTCGTGGAGGAGGCAGATCCACAGGGGGGTCGCGTCGACCGTGCCGTAGTAGACCGGCGGCAGGACAAGGCCTTGGCCGTCGTCGAAGACCCCGCGCCTCACCTCGTGGAGGATCTTGCCTGGTTCTTCTTCCGATGCCGGGTTGGTGCGGGTGCCCTGCTGGGCGGCGAGGGCGCGCAAGGTGCCGAGTGCGAGATCGGTGCCCAGCGGCAGAAGCATCCGTGCGGCCCACAGGCTGTCCCGGCCGAAGAGGGTGAAGAACCAGGGGACGCCCGCGGCGAGGAAGGTGTCACCGGGCGATGAGGCCGTGGCCATGCGCAGCGAGTGGAGGTCGTCCAGGCTCTGTGCGACGAGCGCGCGCAGGCGGTAGTCGTCGGCGGTGACGTCCGGGCGCTGCCAGGTGGGCCGGGGGTCGGCGGCCGTGATGACCGCGTCGGGTTCCGTGATCTCGACAGCCAGGTGCAGGTCGATGCTTTCGCCGGGCTGGACCGTGAGGGTCCAGGTCAGCGTGGAGTGCTCGGTGTCGGGGGTCGCGCCCGGGGCGCTGACGGCGACGGCGACCGTGCCGTCGCCCCAGTTCAACCCGCCGGTTCCGGAGGACACGTCGCCCGTCGGCCGCAGAGGAGACCGGGCTGCCAGGCCCGCCTTCGCGTGCTCCAGTGGCACGAGGTCTCCGGCGATCTCGACCCGGAGGGCGAGATGCACCGGCGTCGTCGCGGTGGAGTGGACGGTCAGCTGTTCGGTGAGCAGGCCGGGGGTGACGGTGCGCCGTCGGTCGATCCGGACCGTCGGATCGGGAACGGCGTCGCCGAGGGCCTGGGCCAGGCCGACGAAACGGCTGCGGCCGGGTCCGTCCGTCGCGGTCATGAGCGCGACGACGGGCAGCCAGTCCTCGCCCTCGCCGCCGGCCCGGGGAGGCGCCTTCCCTGCGTGCTCGCCGGACGGGGCACCGACGCCGGACGGGGCATCTACGGGGCGCAGCGTCACACGCAGCAGACTCACCGCGCGCACATCGGCGTGGAAGAGCCCCTGCACGCCGGCCCCGGGTGTAGCGGCGTCAAGGTTGCCGTCCGGCGCGGACAGCACGACGGTCGGGGCGGCGAGGGTGATCGCGAGGTCGTGCAGGAGCGGCTGCCGCTGGGGTGAAGTCATGGAAGCTCCGTCCGGTGCCCTCGTGTCTCGTGGGCGGTGGGTGAGGGCGATTCGTGACCGCGCCGACTCTTGACAGTCCGGGCGGCGATCGCCACAGTAACCGATCAGAACGCTAAATTTAACGTTCAAATCCAAGTCGGGACGACGTGACGATGCGGCACCGCGACGGCGATACGCTGCGGTGCGGTGAACTTAGTGGAGGCGGCTTCGCGATGGCGCGAGTAACACTCGAGAGCGTGGCGAAGCAGGCCTCCGTGTCGATGCAGACGGTGTCCAACGTCATCAACGCGCCTCATCGGGTGCGGCCGGAGACCCTGGCCCGGGTGCAGGCCGCCATCAAGGAACTCAACTACCGCCCCAACCAGGCTTCCCGGACGCTGCGGACCCGGCGTTCACGGCTGATCGGCGCCCGCATCGAGCCGCCGCGCGACGGCGTCAACGGAGCTGTTCTCGCTCACTTCCTCCAGTCGCTGACCGCCCGTACCCAGGAGGCCGGCTACCGGATCGTGGTGTTCACGGCCACCGACGACGACCACGAGTGCGCCCTGTACGAACAGCTTCTCGACGACCACGACCTCGACGCCTTCGTCCTGCACGCCACCCACGCCGGCGACCGCCGGACGGCATGGCTCACCGAGCGCCGGGTGCCCTTCGTGACCTTCGGCCGGCCCTGGGGAGCTGAACCCGATGCCCCCGAGCCGCACGGCTGGGTCGATGTCGACGGTGCGCAAGGGACCCTTGCCGCCACCCGCCACCTCATCGAGTCCGGCCATCAGCGGATCGCCTTCCTCGGCTGGCCGGAGGGTTTAGAGGTCGGTGACGACCGGCGCGGTGGCTGGTCCGCGCTGATGGCCGTGTCCGGACTCGACGCCCCTGCCGGCTACGACGCGGGCGTTCCCGACGGGCTCGGCACGGGCCGCGAGGCCGCCGCGGCGATGCTCGATCTGCCCACTCCGCCGACCGCGATCGTCTGCGCGAGCGACTCGCTGGCGCTCGGTGCCTGGACCGAGATCACCGCGCGAGGACTGCGGCCCGGGGGCGATGTCGCGGTGATCGGCTTCGACGACTCCCCGACCGCAGGGGTCGTCGGCTTGAGCAGCGTGGCGCAGCCGTACGACGAGGCCGCCGCCGCCTGTCTGCACATGCTCCAGGAACTGCTGGCGGCTCCCAAGAAATCGCACACAGTGCCCACCCCTGTCCTGCTGCCGCCCCGGCTCGTCGTCCGCGCGAGCGGCTGAGCCGCCCCGCAACACCCGCTTTTCACCCTGCCGAACGGCGCCGTAAGCCCGTTCGCCCGGAACCGCCATCCCGCCGACAGCCCCAGTGCGGCGTCGGGCCGCGGTCCCCTTCACCACCGGCTCCTCGGGTCGGCCTGCAACACAAGAGGATTTATCCTGAGAGATCCGCGTAACCGCTGGGCTGTTGGTGCCGTCGCGGTGTTGTCGCTCAGACTGTCGGCCTGTGGTGGCAGCGGGTTCGACGACAGCGGCACCGACAGTGAGCAGTCGGCAGGCCCTGCCTCGGTCAAGGTCCACATCGCCTCCAGCGGTGACGCTTCCGGCGCCTTTGTGGCTCATCGACGCCCGCCGAACTCCCAGTCGTGGACCTCGATGTCCGCGTACCGGTCCGCAGCCAGGACGGCTCGTGCCGTGTCCGGATCCGGGGCCCTGAGCAGCACCGCCGTACCCAGCCAGGTGTCGCCGTCGTCCGACAGCAGCGGCCCGTACGCGACCAGCTTGTCCCGGTCGAGCGGCAGGGCTGGATCGGCGGCCGGGCCCTCGCCGAGACCGAGCACCAGGTACCGGTTGCCACCGGTCCGGCTACCGGGGAAATCCCACATGGTGCGCCCCAGCACGTTGCGCCACCGGCGCAGCAGCACATCCCGGTACGCGCCGGCCTGGTAGTTAGGCTCGTCGAAGGCGAACGCGCGGGCGGCGGCGGGATCGGGCAGGTCGACGATGTGCACGCTGCCGGTGGGTGTCTCACCATCATCGGCGAAGGTCGGGCCGCGAGCGATCAGCTCCTTCGCGTACCGGTCCATGTATGACCAGTGCTCCTCCAGCAACTCCTCGCGTAACGCGAGGGAGCCAGGCCGATCACGGTGGTAGCAGAAAAACTCCATGACCACAGACCCTTCCCCAGCAAGGGCACCATCACAACTGGCTTTTGGCCATGATGACCACCGCACCCCTCCCGCCCGTCCCACCCACCCTGCCGACCGGGTCGGACAGCGCTGCGACAACGAGCCCCTTGGTAGGCCCTGTAAGCCACGCTCCCAGCCACGCAGTCTCAAGCCGCCGTCTCGCGGTTGTCGCTGATCAGGTCCCCTCTTCGCCTGTTCCGACTGGTTACAACTCCTCTTCTCCCAGCCGCGAACCGGCCCACGGCCCGGTCGCGGCCGCCAAGCTCGTCGCTGCGGCGGGCGGGCGGCACCACCAGACCCGAGAGATGGTCGCCGCCCGGGTCGGTGTGATCGCTGCCAGACGCCGCATGGTCTCCTGCCTGCGCCGGCACATCACCGAGGGCGAGGTCAGCGGCCGCCGCCTGGGGTAATGGCCAGATCGTCCGAATCAGCGACCCGCAGTTCGGGTCCAGCCCGTCTGCCCAGCGCACACCGACTGGCTCACCACCGGAGAACTGCACTGTCAGCATCACGCGAGGGGAATGGGACGGGCCACGAGTCGAGCCGGCGACCAATCCGAGCTGGACCGTCCGGGTCAGGGCCGCGGACCCCGGCTTGGACGATCACCAGTGCACGCACCAACTCAGGATGCCGCGGGGCGGTCAGGATGGCGGTGCGTCCGCCACGTTTCACAGCCACCCGGGGGTCAGCCATGACCTTCCGGGGCCCTGCCGGATGCTCTGAGGTCAACGAATGCGAGCCCCGCAGGTGTCGTCTTAGGGGCGTCCGCCCATGCGATTCAACTCAAGGAAGTTGGCCGCCGGGGAGGCGGAACCGTCCGCAGCAGTTCCCACAGCGGGCGTGAGCCGGACGCCCATACCGCCAGTGTCTGGCGGTCCACCACGTGCAGTCGCTGCTGCCTGGCGAACGCGACGGCCGGCGCGGTCACCCGCCCGTTCGTCACGATGACTGCGACGTCCGCTCCGTGGACCTGCCTGGCTGTGCCGTTGAGGACCTGCAGATCCGGCGTGCCTACCGAAGAACCGCGGGCGCCGTTGCGGCGGTGCTTGCACTGGATCACCCAGTGCCGTCCGAACGGGTCGGTTGCCTTCACGTCCGCGCCCAGGTCACCGCGGCCGCCGACGCGCTGAGCGTCCTGGCAGCCGTCCCGGCGCATCAGGTCGCGTACCGCGTCCTCGAACCGAGTGTGGTGCAGGGCGTCCAGCTGCGGCAGCCCGTAGCGCAGGGCTTGCGTGCGAACGGCCTCCCACCGGGCCTGCTGCTGCCGGTTGTACAACCAGCCGACGCCCGCCAGCACCGCGAGCACCCCGGCGATGACGAGCATCCACCAGTGCGCCAGCAGCCAGTTGACCACCCCCACAATCAAGGTGATCACCACGACCACCGCGATCGCCAGGCCGATCAGCTGCGCCTGTGCCTGCTGCTGTCGCCTGCCCCGCCGGCCAGGGCGCCGACGCGTCGGTCGCGTCGAGCGTCGCCGCGTCACCGGGCACCCACCTCGCGCACCCACGGAATCGGGTACGACACGGTGGGCTGCGGTTGCGGCACCTCGCTGGTCGGCGTATCGATCGTGATCGGATACTGCATCGTCGTCCGTGGCTGCCGCGGGCTGTTGTCGCCTCCCGAGGCCACGCCACTGTTGCCCAGGACCACGACCGCTAACGCGACGCAGGCTAAGATCCCCATCTCCCGGCGCGCGCCTGGAGCCCACCGCGAATAGCTGCGTACCGGCGTGCCGTCCGCGCGTACGTATCCTCGGACGATAGGCATCGGATGCCTCCCCCTTGACGATGTGATCCCCGCACAACCGTCCATCGTTGCAGCAGGCACTGACAATGGGTCAGCACATCACCGCTCAGTGTGATCACGCCAGGTGGGAACAGGCCAGGTCACTGCAGTTGCGAGCTCTGCCCCCACTGTGACCTGCTGTGGTCGGACCTGTGGAAAGACCTCCCGCATGACTTCCCGAACCACGGCACCGTCAATGCCTACTACCCGGCCTGGCGCGACGAGGCTGTCTTCGCCCAGCTCAATTACGGCCCGACGGGACTGGCCCGGGTGAAGGAAGGGCGCAAGCCCGAACCGACTGCCCAGCGACGTGCCCCTGACCGACCAGGGAACGGATGCAGCCAAGAAGGATCGTCGGGAGGACGCGCGGCATCCTCACCGTCACGATCGGACTCATCCTCGCTGTGATCGTCACGGCCGCAGGCCTCTCGAGAAGGCCTGGGACAGGCCTCCTCGACAAGGCGAAGGAGACGTACCCGACGATCTACAAGAGAGAACACCGTCGTTGAGCACGGTGCGCACCTCGGAATCGATGTCGAAGTCCTCAACAGATACCCGGATGCCCGTGGATTTCACGTGGTGAATAAGCGCTGGGTGCTCAAACGGAGCATCGGTTGGATCATGATGCACCGCCGTCTCACCCGCGACTACGAGACCCTCACCGCCAGCTCCGAATCCATGATCCACATCGCTTCGGTCGACAACCTTGCCAGGCGCTCCAAGGGCAAACTGCCTACCTCAAAGGCCGTCTAAGCAGCACTTTCCGGGTGAGTGAGGTTTGCCCCGTTCGCCGGATCGAACACATGCGCCTTGCCCATGTCGACCTGCAGGTCGACGGATTCCCCTTCGCGGGCGCGGGTGGCGGCGTCCAGGCGGGCCACGACCTGCGGAGTGTCCGAGCCGGTGTCACGCAGGCCCGAGTCCGCAGCGAGTTCCTCGAGCTCGGACGTCTTCGCGGCCACGCCCTCCGCCGTGAAGTAGACGAACACGTCGGAGCCCAGCGACTCAAGGACGTCCACGGTGACGGTGAAGCGGGGACGGCCCCGTTCGTGTGCCAGGTCCGCGTCCTCGAATGCCTCCGGCCGGAGGCCGATGATCACATCGCGAGGTGCGTTCTGCCGTTCCAGTGCCTGACGCGTACGGTCGTCCAGGGGCAGGTCGCCCACGGGCGAGCGGAGGGTGTTGTTCTCCAGTGTCGCCGTCAGGAAGTTCATCGCGGGCGAGCCGATGAAGCCCGCGACGAAGAGGTTGCGCGGGTGGTCGTAGAGCTGTGCGGGGGTGCCGACCTGTTGGACGAGGCCCTGTCGCATGACGACGACCCGGTCGCCGAGCGTCATGGCCTCCGTCTGGTCGTGCGTGACGTACACGGTCGTCGTGCCCAGGCGCCGTTGCAGCCGGGAGATCTGGGTGCGCATCTGTACCCGGAGTTTGGCGTCCAGGTTGGATAGCGGCTCGTCCATCAGGAAGGCCTTGGGATCGCGGACGATCGCCCGTCCCATGGCCACCCGCTGACGCTGGCCGCCCGAGAGGTTGGCGGGTTTTCTGTCCAGGTGCTCGGTCAGGTCGAGGACGCGGGCGGCATCCTCGACCTTCTTGTTCACGGTGGCCTTGTCGACCTTGGCCAGGCGCAGGGGGAAGCCCATGTTCTCGCGGACGCTCATGTGCGGGTACAGGGCGTAGCTCTGGAACACCATCGCGATGTCGCGGTCTTTCGGGGTGAGGTCGTTGACGACCTTGTCACCGATGCGCAACGTGCCCTCGGTGATGTCCTCAAGGCCCGCGATCATGTTCAGGGTGGTGGATTTGCCGCATCCGGACGGCCCGACGAGGATCACGAACTCGCCGTCGGCGATGTCGAGGTCCACGTCCTTCACGGCGAGGGCTCCGTCGGGAAAACGCTTGGTGACTCCCTCGAGGATGATCTCGGCCATGGGTGGTGTCTCCTTGCCTTCTTGCCTTCCGGCTCCGGGGTGTCGCGGATCGGGGGCTGCGGACCGGCGGCCGGCCGGCGACGGTGGCCGGTCAGCCCTTGACCGCTCCGGAGGTGAGTCCGGCGACGATGCGCCGCTGGAAGAGCAGGACGAAGATGATGATCGGAATGGTGATCACCACGGCCGCCGCGGCGATCGACCCGGTGGGCTGCTGGAATTGGGAACTGCCGGTGAAGAAGGCGATCGCGGCCGGCACGGTGCGTGCGCTCTCCGTGGAGGTCAGCGAGATCGCGAACAGGAAGTCGTTCCAACAGAAGATGAAGACCAGGATAGCCGTGGTGAACACGCCCGGCGCCGCCAGCGGCACGATGACCAGGCGGAATGCCTGCGCGGGCGAGGCGCCGTCCACCTTGGCCGCCTTCTCGAGATCCCAGGGAATCTCCCGGAAGAACGCCGACAGCGTGTAGATCGCCAGCGGCAGGGAGAACGTCATGTACGGGATGATCAGCCCGATCCACGTGTCGAAGATGCCGAGGATCCGCTCGATGTTGAACAGCGGTGACACCAGCGAGATCGGGGGAAACATGGCGATCAGCAGTGACATGCCGATGAGCACCTGCTTGCCGGGGAACCGCAGTCTGGCCACCGCGTAGGCGGCCATGGTGCCCAGTACCACCGCGATCGCCGTGGCGATCAGCGCGATGCCGATGGAATTGACGAGAGAGCGGGTGAACTCGGACGTCTCGAAAATGCCCCGGTAGTTCTCCCAGGTCCATTTCCTGGGGATGTAGTTGCCGTCCGTCAGCGTGCTCGGGTCCTTGAACGACAGGGCGGCGATCCACCACACCGGGAACAGTGCGTACAGCACCACCACCACGTTCACCACTGCCCAACGGGTGGCGTGTGCCTTGCCCACAGCTGCCATCAGCGCTTCACCTCCGCGCCTGGTGCGGCCGCGCCGAACAGCTTGATGAAGGCGAAGGCGATGATCCCGACGCAGATGAAGATCAGCACAGAGATCGCCGACCCGATGCCCAGGTTCAGCGCGGTGAACAGGTTGTGGTAGCCGAGGATCGACAGGGAGCCGGTCCCCTGGGCTCCCGAGGTCAGGATGAAGATGTTGTCGAAGATCCGGAACGCGTCGAGGGTGCGGAACAGCAGTGCCACCAGGATCGCCGGCTTCATCAGCGGCAGTACGACCTTGGTGAAGCGCTGCCAGGCATTGGCCCCGTCCACCATGGAGGCCTTCAAGGTCTCCTCGGGAACCAGAGCCAGGCCGGCGAGCAGTAGCAGGGCCATGAACGGGGTGGTCTTCCACACCTCCGCGAGGATGATCAGCCACAGGGCCGGCCATTGCTCGGTCAGCGGAGCCTCACCGCTCGGCAGCAGCTCGGCGAGGTATCCGAGCTCAGGCGTCCAGGCGTACTGCCAGGAGAACGCGGCGACGACCGTGACGATCCCGTAGGGGACGAGGACCGACGTGCGTACGGTGCCGCGGCCGAAGATCGTACGGTGCATCACCAGCGCGAGCCCCATGCCGAGGACCAGCTCGATGGCTACGGACACCGCGGTGATGAACAGCGTCACCCAGAAGGCGTCCCACCAGAACGGGGACGACAGCACCGCCCCGTAGTTGCTGAAACCCACGAACTTCGCCTGAGCGGGGAAACGCAGGTCGTATCGCTGGAGCGACAGATAAATGGCGTACCCGATGGGGTACGCGGTCACGGCCACCATGACGATGACCGCCGGTGCGCACAGCAGCCATCCGAGCCGCCGCTCCTGCCGGGCACCGGCGGACAGCGCCGCCTGGTCCTTTCGCAGCTGTCCCGCCTCGGGGGGCGGCGGGGCCCCGGCCGGTTCCGCCTGCATGCTCATCGCGGGCCGCCGGGGAAGCAGACCCGCGAGCTTGAACACGGGCGGGCGGGGCAGTGGGGCAGGTGGGTCACGGGATCACACCCTCGGACTCGAGAGCCTGGTCGATCTGTTCTCTGATGGTGTCGACCGAGCTCTGCGGACTGATCGCGGCCGGTGGAGACAGCGTGTGGGACACCGCGATCGACACGTTCTGGTACGCCGGGGTGATCGGGCGCACGCTTGCCGACTCCAGAGCCGCCAGTACGTCCTTGGCGAACGGGTAGTCCCTGATGAACGACGGCTCGTCGTACAGACTGCGGGTCGTGGGCGGCAGACCGCCCTTGAGCGCGGCCGTGAGCTGGTTCTCCCGGTTGCGCAGACACAACGCCGCTTCGAAACTCGGCCCGGGGTTGCGTGAGTACGCACTCACGGCCAGGTCGATACCGCCGATGGTGGGGCGTGACGGCCGGTCGGCGTCGACCTGCGGGTAGGGCGCCCAGCGGAAGTTCTTGAACAGCTTCGGGTTGTTCGCCTTCATCGACGGATAGACGAACGGGTAGTTGATCTCGAACGCCGCCACCCCGGACTCCATGGCGAGGCGGTTCTGGTCCTCCATCTGGTTGGGGAGGGAGGGGTCCGCGGCCGGGGAGTTCGCGAGGTCGCGCATGATCTGGGCGGCTCGGACGGCGGGTGGGCCGAGGGAGGGCTCGGTCGCGTCGGCGTTGAGGATGGTGCCGCCCGCGCTGTTGATCAGGCTGTTGAACCAGACGGTAAGACCCTCGTACTGAGCGCCCTGAATCTCCACCAAGTGCGGTTTGCCCTGCTGAGCGAGGTCGCGGGCCATGTCCAGCATCTCGGCCCAGGTTCTGGGCGGAGTGCGCACCAGGTCGTTGCGATACCACAGGAGCTGTGTGTTGGTGTTGTACGGGACGGCGTACAGCTTGTCCTTCCAGGTGGCGGTCTGCAGCGGTACGCGCAGGGTGCCCTCGGTCGCCTGCTGCTTCGCCCGCCCGGTCCACTCCCGGACCCAGCGGGCCTCCGCGAACTCCGCGGCCCATGTGACGTCCAGGCCCATGATGTCGACCGAGGTGTCCTCGGCGGCGAGCCTGCGCACCAGTTGCTCTCGCTGCCCGTCGGCGGCGCGTGGAAGCTTGTTGTAGATGATCCTGTAGCGGCCGCCGGACGCCTGACTGCACTTGTCGGCAGCCTGCTGAAGTGCACCGGAGTCGTCGGGGAAGTTGTACCAGTTCAGGGTGATCCGACCGCCCCCCGCCTCGTCACCGCCGCAGCCGGAGAGCACCGACGCGAGCAGGGGCAGTGCGGCGAACGCCCGCAACCGTCGAGATCTCTTGAGCCGCGCTCTCCCCTTTGCCGACCGGAACCGGGGACCCGGCCGGAAGCCGGACTTCGCGTGCACTCGTTCCACACCTCGCTTCCGGGGCTGGCAGTCGCGGGACTCGCATCCGCAGCGGTTCTCTTCCCCGGGGACACTAAACGGCATGTATAGCAACATCAAGCACATTCATCTCTAAATGCCCATTAGGCAGAGGTGGGGGGTGACTCACTGAACTCATTCAGCGTCACGGGGGAAGAACCCCTTCGGGGCGCCGACATGAGCGACCAGTTTTCGATCGGATCGATGACACCGATCCCGGCGACGGCGATCTGCCCCTGTGACAGCGCCACCGCGGGCAGCAGCACCCGCAGGGAACACGCGGCAGCACGACAGCCCCGGTCTCGAGGTCAGTCACCGTACGTCCCCGGCCCCACCCGTTCCCGCGCCTCGCGAACGGACCCGAGGACCCACTTAAGGCCGCGCACACAGAGATCGATACTGAGCGCACCCGCATCGGCGAACTCCACGGTGAGATCCCAGACTTGGAAGCCACGTGGACTGAGGAGACTGTGCAGCGGATCATCCACCGAGAACACCACGCACAAGCATCGGGTCCGCCAGTTCGCCACCGACAACCGCGCCCTCGACGAGCGCCTCAAGGTCGCTCGCTCCAGCTTCGCTTCCAAGACCGGCGCGTGGCAGACCTCTCGAAGCCCGCCTCACCGATCCGGCTCCAATGGTGGCCGTCGACGCCGGAAGGAGCCGGGGGGCCGCCGGTCCTCACGGGTCGTCACCGACCTGCCATCGGCCGGTCGCGCAGGTCCCGCAGCACATTCCAGCGGCCAAGGTCTGGGCCGACGGCGGTTACCAGGACAGCATGTTCCACCATGGCGCCCGGCTGGGCGTCCATGTCGAGGTGGTACGGCGGCCACGGGCGAGGGGGTTCGAGCCGCTGCACAGTGGTGGGCGCTCGAGCGCGCGTTGGCTGGGGCCGGCGCGCTGCGCCACAGTCAGAGCGACGACGCCAGGTGGGGGAGGTCGGCGGGGGAGAGGTGGGGGCGGGTGCGGTGCAGGCGTGCGGGTGGCGCCACCGGCCGGAGGCGTCACGGGCGACGCCGACGCCGACTTCCGCCACCAACTCGGGTTCCACCAGCGTGACGTTCAGCGCTGCCCGGCTACCCGGCGGTCAACCTCCAGCTCCTCCATGGATGATCGCGCCGGGGCGAGTAGCCCGGCGACCGGCTCGCTGTCCGTGCGAGGGTGGTGGTGCGGCCGGTGTACTGCAGGCGGCCGTCTTCGTGATCAGGTGGGTCACGTCGGCGCGGCGAAACAATGCACGGTCACCGTCTGGGTTGGACTCCACTGCTGGTCGACGGTGGCCAGTAGGGTCCATCCCAGGCGTTCGTACAGAGCTGCCGCCGACCTGTCGGAGGCCAGGACGTCGAGGACGGGGTGCAGAGCACGCTGCTGCGCATCCTCCACGGCCCGCATCATCAGCCGAGCGCCGATCCCATGGCCACGAGCTGCGGGCGAGACGAACAAGCGGCTGATCACAGCGGTGCGCTCGACAGGAACTCCCGCGCGGCGGCTCCACAGGACTGGTGCCGCATCCCCCTCTCCACTGCGGGACAGGCCGATGTGACCAACTACGTGTCCGTCCAGTTCCGCCACCCAGGCCGCGAGGAGGGAAGGCTGCATCAGCCATCCGCTGGGGCACTCAGGCCAGTTCACCGGGTAGCCGTCGTCACCATGGACTTCGGTCAGTACGTGGACGCAGCGATCGAGATCGGACGCATCGCGCCGTCGGATGCGGCAGGGCGAAGATAACTCGGTGGGGGAAGCATCCTGTTGGTTCACCGAAGCATGCAAGCACATGTCAGCGAGGCGAGGGCGAGGGCGAGCCACACGTCCGTTCGAGAGAGGATCTCCGCACCATATCCGTGAGTGCGGGGGTGGTGAGGTGTTGGAGGCCTTCAGGCCCATCTTGTGCTCGACGTTCGTCGCGTACACGCCGTTGCGCTCGCCCAGCTCGCCGGT
>NZ_JBXEJE010000080.1:0-26871 GCF_056820935.1 Streptomyces sp. Q2
CGGTCCAGTTGTTGGAGCCGGAGACCGTGACATTGAGGTTGTACCGGTCACTCCACTGCTGCCCGGCCGACAGAGTCGCGGTACACCCGCTTCCGCTCCCACCACCACCGGTGGTACCGCCCACCGTGATGTTGGAGTTCCCGCTGCTCTGGTATCCCTCGGTCGCCAGGATCATGTAGTAGTTGAAGCTGCCGAGGGGCATACCTGCGCGGGCCCAGGCGTCGAAGTGGTTGCCGGTGGTGATGGTGCCGCCGGTCCGCTTCGCCTGCCGGACACTCCAGTACTGGTCGAAGGTCCGAGTGCCCTCGACGGACGGGGCGTTGTACCGCGTCGTCTTGTAGATGTCGTACGTACCGCCGTCGCTGGTGACGGTGCCCATGTGCGTCCCGGTGGGCCGGTAGGTGCCCCAGTTGTCGACGATGTAGTACTCGACGAGCGGGTTCGACGTCCAGCCGTAGAGCGCCAGGTACGCGTTGCCGGACGGGTTGAAGGTGCCCGAGTAGGTCACGCTCCTGCGCCCGCCGGTGCTCCAGCCCTTGCCGGCGACGAAGTTCCCGGTGTTGCTCCAGGAGGTGCCGTAGTTGCCCCCGGAGCCCAGGTTCATGGAGACGGTGCCCGGTGCGTCGGTCCAGAACGAGTAGTAGTAGCCGTTGTTCGTGCCGGTCTGGTTCGTGTTGATGACCGTGTCGGCGTGAGCGGTGCCGGGCATGGTCAGCGCGGCGACAGCGACCATGACTATGGCGCAGGCGCTGCTGATGAGGAGCCGGAAGCGGCTGAGCGGGCGTGGGCGGCGGTTTCCGCGGGGCGTCAGGTGGGCGTTCCTGGGTGTGTGCGCGGGTGCGGGTGCGTCGTTCATGTGCGTGTTTCCTCCTCGTCCTCGTGAGGCCGGTGGGGATCAGGCAGCGGGACACGACCCGGACAGTGACTGGGCCCTGTCAACGGCGACAGTGTTGGTCTGGGCACGACAACTGTCAACTATTTCGGCAATGTCAGCGAAACATTCGCTGAGGGTGACGGTGTGGGGAAGCTGAATGTCGCCTGGTAGGAGGCCATAGATATCGGACTCGACAGGAGCTGGCCATCGAAAGGTGAAAGTGAGTGATCAGTGCGAGAGGCCGGATCGTCGAAAGTTTCGAACCCTTTCCGGATTACCACCCGCTGTGCACCGCTGGTTGCGGCACGACGCCGCTGTACCGCAGGATGCCGACGGGGGTGGCTATGGAACGGAAATTATCGGTGCGGCTGCCGACCGGTGAGGCATCCGTGGCCGAGGTGGAACGCGGACCGCGATCTTTCCGTCTTCCCCCGTCGGGCGGGCTGCTTTTCGCGAGGAGAAAGTGGCCTCCACCGGAAGGCGGCGAGCGAAACCTACCCTTACCTAGCCAAATCTAGAAAATCGGCCGAAAATTGATACACATAACATCGAAGATATCTTCGCGAATAAGACCCGGAAACGCGCTCCCCGTGTGGCGTCAACCACGGGCGAGGCTCTGGGTCGTGGTGGGTGTCGTCGCCCTCGGATTCCTCGTCGCGCTGGAGATCGCCGCACGCCACTACGGCCTGCCGGGGCCGATCACCTGCCAGGTGCAAGAGGTGATATTCCCGCCCAAGTCCGGGTTTCTGTTGTACGCCGGTATGGCCTTGATGATGGTGGTGCTCACCTGGCGGCAACGGTTCATCGCATTCGGTACCGCGGTCGGAATCGACGTCGCGTTCTTGATCGCCCGGTGGGCGTTCGACGTCAAGGTGACCGACGGCCACCCCTTCGGCAACGGCGCGCTGTGGGTGATCCTGGGCTGTGCGGTCATCGCCGTCACTCGCCGTACCGGCCCGGAACGCGTCCTGCTCCTGAAGGGCGTCGGGCTCGCCCTGCTGCTGGTGGCCGGCCGCAAGACCGGCGACACCTGGCTGCTCATCACCTCCAAGACCCGCCCGATGGTGCTCGACCAGTACGTGGCAACCGCCGATCACGCACTGGGCAACCCCTCGTGGCTGGTGGGCCGGATCGTCACGGCCACCGGCCCGATCGGCTTCAACATTCTCGACATCGTCTACGGCCAGCTCGCGGTGGCCGCGGTGATCGTCGCGCTCTACCAACTGCGTAACGTGGCGGTCGAGCGCCGCTTTCCGGGCCATCACCTGGTGCGCACCTTTCTGGTGATCGGCCTCCTCGGGCCCGCCATCTACATGATCTTCCCGGTGGTCGGACCGATCTTCGCCTACGGCACCGGCGCCGAGCACTGGGCGTCGGTCAGTCTGTGGGCGAAAACGCCACCCACCGAGCAGTGGGCGATGGCCAACCTGTGGCCGAACACGCCGCCGCCGATCACTGCCCCGCAGCACATGCCGTTCGACGGGATCACCCCACGCAACTGCATGCCCAGCCTGCACACGGCGTGGGCCACCGCGATATTCATTCATTCCCGTAAGGGCCCACGTTTTCTGCGATTCGCGGGAACGTTCTGGCTGACGGCCACGCTCACCGCAACGCTGGGATTCGGCTGGCACTACGGCGTGGATCTCCTCGCCGGCGTGGTGTTCACGCTCACGATCGAGGCCGCCCTGCGCTCGCTCGACCGCGGCTGGGACCGATCAGGCATCCAGCTGGTCGCTTACGGCGCGACCGTCTTCGCCGCGCTCCTGCTGTCCTATCGCTATCTGCCGTTGGAGATGGCCCAGCACCCGTGGGTGGCCGGACCACTTCTCGTGCTGGCGATGACCTCAGTGGTCTACGGCTACGTAAGAACCACCGCACTGTGGGAATCGAGGACCGCACCGGCCCGGCAGTCGGAGCCGCAACCCGAACTGGTGTGAGAGGAGCGGCAGCACGAGGGTGCCGCCGAACCCCGACTTCGCACGTGTGCAGGGCTTCGCGATCAGATGCCGGGCGCGGGCTGTCCCCACGGGCGCCTCGCCCGCTGCTCTGGCGCGTCCCGAAGCCGTCCGCCAACACCTTTCTGTAACCGTTCGAGTTCGCCCCGTTGACACCCTGCATCCTCACCCTTAATCTCACGCCAATATTTGGAACATGTGACGAGATTTCGAACAGTTGAAAGGCGATTGCCCTGTGCACCCCCGGAAGCAGCACGCACGTGGCCGGAAGGCCGTGGCGCGGCCTGGCGTACGTACAGGAGCACACCGGTAAAGGGACCACGAGACTTCGGCGAGCGCCGGATGCCGGGCCGCGGTACGCACTGACCGGCGAACTGCGGGCCACCGAGGCGTCTGAGCACCGACTCAAGCGACGTGCCGTGCCGACCTGACCTCAACCACCCTGTGAGCGAGGTCCGCCGGTTGTCCACTCGCCGTGAAACCTGAACGCCAAGACCCCCCGAAGACCTCGGCGGCCACGTGCGGATCCACGAGGGCGCCGAGCTGATCCACCCCGGCGCACCGCTCCGCCCTGAAGCCCGGCCCGTCCAGGGCACCCGGGCCCGGGGATCCACCCGTACGGCACCCATCTGCGGGCCCCCCACCCCAGGACCACCGCCCGGGAGCACGTACCGCGCGCCCGACGCGCTCTCGACCTGCCTGCTCACCGCACGGCCCGCTCCACCGCATTTCCCCCGACGCCTGATACGCCGTCCTCTCCTCAACGACGAGAAGAACAAGGAACGATCACCATGTTCAAGCGAAGAGCCGCCCTTGCCTTCCTCGGCGGAGCCGCCTCCCTCGCCCTCACCGTGTCCGCCTGCGGCCAGAGCAGCGAGGCCGACTCCCAGGGCTTCTCCGGGGGCGGTACGGTCGGCATCGCCATGCCGACCCGGGCCTCCGAGCGCTGGCTCACCGACGGCAAGAGCGTCGTCCAGGGTCTGAAGGACAAGGGATACAAGTCCAAGCTGGTCTACGGCGACGACGACCCGAAAGCCCAGGTCTCGCAGATCGACAGCCTGATCAAGCAGCGCGTCGACGCGCTGATCATCGCGGCCATCGACGCCAAGTCGCTGAACGGGGTGCTGCAGAAGGCCGCCGACGCGCACATTCCGGTGATCTCCTACGACCGGCTCATCATGGGCACCAAGAACGTGGACTACTACGTCTCCTTCGACAACGAGATGGTCGGCCGGCAACAGGCCCGCCACATCATCAAGAAGCTCGGCCTGGAGGAAGGCAAGGGCCCGTTCAACATCGAGCTGTTCGCCGGCTCCCCCGACGACAACAACACCAAGTACTTCTTCGACGGTTCCATGGCGCTCCTGGAACCGTTCCTGGAGAGCAAGCAGTTGGTCGTCCCGTCCGGCGAGATCGAGATGAAGCAGATGACCACCCTGCGCTGGGACGGCCCCACCGCGCAGAAGCGCATGAGCCGCATCCTCGCCAAGTGGTACGACGGCAAGGACCTCGACGCGGTCCTGTCGCCGTACGACGGCATCTCCCGGGGCGTCCTGACCGCGCTGGATTCGTACGGCTACGGCTCCGACGGCAAGCCCCTCCCGGTCATCACCGGCCAGGACGCCGAACTGGACTCGGTGAAGTCGATCATCGCGGGTCAGCAGTCGCAGACCGTCTACAAGGACATCCGCGCGCTCGGTGAGGCCGCCACGGAGATGGTCGACGACATCCTCACCGAGAGGCTGCCGAGGATCGACAACCGAACCGACTACAACAACGGCGTCAAGGACGTGCCCGTCCACCTGCTGCAGCCACAGAGCCTCGACAAGTCCAACATCGACATCCTGGTCAAGGACGGCTACTACACCGCCGAACAGCTCAAGTAGCGACACGGCCCCTCCGCGATCCGCCCGCACGACGCTCACCGGACCACTCCCGGATCTGACCCGACAGGAACGGCGCCGGCGGCACTACGCTGCTGTGCCGTGCAGGAGACGCGCCTCGACACCGCTCGGATCAGGGCGGCCCGCCGGGTCATCGACCCGATGTTCCTCGACACTCCGCTGTACCGCTGCGAGGCGCTGGAGCCCGGCCTCGGGTGCACGGTGAGTATCAAGCTCGAAACGGCGAACCCGGTCCGCAGCTTCAAGGCCCGAGGCACCGAGGTCGTCGCGAGCCGGCTCGCCGACCACGGCTCGCGGGCCGTGGTGTGCGCCAGCGCGGGCAACCTCGGCCAAGCCCTCGCGTGGTCCGGTCGCGGCCGGGGGCTCGACGTGACCGTCGTGGCATCCCGCTCCGCGACGGTTGCCAAGCTTGATCGCATCCGCGCGCTGGGCGCCCGGCTGGAACTGGTGGACGGCGACCACGAGATGGCTCGCGACCGGGCGGCCGCCGTCGCGCGCCACGACGGCATCCGGCTGGTCGAAGACAGCCTGGACATCGAGACCTGCGAGGGCGCGGCGACCATCGGCCTGGAACTGGTGGACACCGTGCCGTCGTTCGACGCCGTCCTGATCGCTCTCGGCGGCGGGGCGCTGGCCACCGGCGTGGGTCATGTGCTGAAGGCGTTGGCGCCCCAGGTCGAGGTGATCTGCGTCCAGCCGCTGGGCGCACCGGCGATGACACACTCGTGGCGCAGGCGGCGCGTCGTCACCACGGACGCGACCGACACCATCGCCGACGGCGTTGCCGGCCGGCGTCCCATCCCGGCCGTCCTGGACGACCTGCTCCAGGTCGCTGACGACGCCGTCCTGGTCCAGGAGGCGTCGATCATGGTCGGTATGCGGATGCTCCTCGACCATGCCGGCCTCGTCGTCGAACCGTCGGCCGCGCTCGGCGTCGCGGCCGTCCTCGAGGACCGTGACCGCTTCGCCGGTCGACACGTGGTCACCATTGTGTGCGGCAGCAACGTCGACGTGGACGCCTATCACCGCTGGGTCGGTGCGGCGGCTCCCCTTCCCAGGTCCTGACGATCGCCCGCTGTTCGGGACGGGACACCTGCTGTTCGGGACGGGACAAGGGGCCATCCTGATCACTCGCCCGTCGGGATGTTGTCCGGCGCGTTCCGCGGGGCAGTTTTGCCCCCTGCCTCTAGGGCACACGTCTAGTGAGACCCGCGGAGGTATCGAGATGAGTGCCGGAGAACGAGCCAAGGCAAAGGCCGAACAGGTCGTCGGAATGACCGTGCGGAAGGCGGCCCACGCGGTGCACAAGGAAACGCTCGCAGCGAAAGGCGCCGCTCTCGAAACACGGGGCAAGATGCGGGGCGCGAAAGAACAAACCAAGGGTTCCTTCAAGGGCTGACAATCGCACCCCCGGATGTCGGAAGCCCCGGACCTTGACCGGTCCGGGGCTTTTGCCTTGCCCCCTGCTGGTTGCCCCCGCGTCGAAGGCTCCACCGGTTCGCCGCCGGGTGCGGCTCAGTGGTCGTCGCTGATGGTGGTCGCGATGCCGTTGCTGATCACGACCTCGGCGCTGAAGCCCTTCTTGGCGGCCGTCTCCAGTTCGGCCTCCGTGCACTCGGCGCCGCCCTCGCCGCCCGGCCCGGTGTTCACGGCGTCGCAGATGTCGTCGTAGCCCATGATCTTGGTGTCATCGGCGACGAGGAACTGCTGCTCGGTGCCCTTCATGTCGGAGACGGTGTACTTGCCCGGCGCCAGGTAGGAGACGTTGCCGAACCAGGTTCCGTTGACACCCTTGCCCTTGTCGATGCCCTCGACGACGGTCTCGCGGGAGTCGGACTCGGAGTCGGAGCCAGACGGCGAGCCGGAGTCCGAACCCGAGCCGGAGGACCCTGAACCGGAGGACCCGGAACCGGAGCCCTGCTGGGCGACACGCCGCTCGGTCACCAGGGTCGCGATCCCGTTCTTCATCACCACGTCGGCGCTCACGGCGCCCTTCTTGGTCGCCGCCTCCAGCTGGTCCGGCGTGCAGGGCGCGTCCACCTTGGCGCCCGCCTCGCCGCATATGGTGCCGGCGCCGTAGACCTCGGTGTCTTCGGCTACCCAGAACTGCTGGTCGCTGCCCGACACGGACACGATGTACTTGCCCGGGGCGAGATAGGTGACCTTGCCGTTCTCGAACGTGCCGCTGACGCCCTTCGTGTCCTTGGAGTCCGACGCCTTCTCCGCGACCGGTGACGCGTCCGTTCCGCTCTTGCCGGACGAGCTGTCGTCGGTGCCGTTCTGGCACGCCGTCATCAACAGCCCGGCGGTGATCGCGGCGGCGGCGACGACGGCCTTGCGGAGGTGGCGGTTCATCACGGGAGGTTCCTTCCGAGGCGGAGTAGTGGGGAGCCGGCGGCGTTCTCCACCGGCTTCCCGCTCTGTGCTGACTATGAGGGGTCCCGGAACCCGCAGGTCACACCCGTCTTCTCTTCAGAACGCCGCCATGACACAGCTGTGACACAGCAACACCTCGGCTATGGACGGCAGTTGACGACGCGCCGCCTTGCATCACGCGGGCAACACGGCACGGATGTGCCCGACCGGCAGTCCCGGCACCGGGACATCACCCCGGACGGCAGATCTGGCGTCTACCAGAACTCGATCAACACCGGCGGACCCCTGCGCCTCGATCCCGAGAGCTGGCGGCGCGACCTGTGCGAAGTGATCGGCGACCAGCCGTTCACCGCCGACGAGAAAGCCGGCCTTCCGGTGGCCGTACCCACTCGACCGATCTGCCCCTGACCGAAGCGGGGCGCTCGGGCGGTGACGCGACAGAGGGAAGGGCCGACTCGGGAACCGCCCTGAGCCGGCCCTTTGTACTCTGCCCGGGCAGTGGCCCCGACAGTGCCCCGACCATGCCGCCGGCAGGCTCCGAGCCCGCGAGCCCGCGAGCCTCAGCCACCGCCAGCTTCCAAGCACCGTTGGTCGTCAGCGACGCCGGCGCGCTCAACACCCTGACCCGGCTGCTGCCGGACCGGACTCCCGCCGCCGCCCCGCTCGTCGACTCCCTGCGCGCCATCGGCCCTTCACAGACGTACGTCATGCTCAACATCGGCATCCGGGAATCCGGCGACCGGCTCGACCTGGACCCCGCCAACATCTGGGCCCACACCGGACCCGACATCGACGGCGACATAGCCGCGTTCGAAGCCGACCCCGAACACCGCGCCATGCCGACCTACTTCCTCACCTTCCCGTCCCTGAAGGACCCGTCGTGGGAAACCCGGTACCCGGGACGCACCACCATCGACATCGCAGGGCTGACCACCTGGTCGTTGTTCGAGCCGTACGCGGGCAGCGCGTGGATGCGCCGGGGCGCCGACTACGAACGCCTCAAGGACAGCTCACCGACGAACTACTGGGCCAGGTCTACCGCTTCTGCCCCCGGCTGCAGGGCCGCATCGACCACACCGAGCTGGCCACGCCGCTCAGCTTCAACCACTTCCTCGGCAGGGAGCAGGGCGACTTCATGTCCCTCGCCCACACCCCGCAACGCTTCGCCCTGCGTGACCTCGGCGCCCACACCCACATCCCCGGCCTCCTCCTCACCGGCCAGGACGTGGCATCGGCCGGCGTCAGCGGCGCCATCATGGGCGGCGTCATCGCGGCCTCCGCCTGCCCTGGAACGCGACGCGCTCGAAGACCTCGCGACGGGGTGAGCTCCGACGTCCTCGCCGCGTCGGCAGGGACCCGGGAAGAGACCGTGGGCCCGCGCTGGTCGAAGGTGAACCTTGCCCTCGACCCGCGCCGTCGTCGTCGTGCCGTACCTCTGCCCGCCTCTGCATCGTTCCCTACGCCCTGCGATCATCGGCATGAGAGGGCAGGGTTCGCTCTCCGACGGCGGCTGAGCTGCGCGGGTGACATATTCTCGCCCCACCTGCCATGCCTGCGGCCGGGGGGATTCACGGCCGGGGCAGGCCCGAACCATTTGGGGATTCATGCGCATGAAATCCATAGGTGCCGTCCTCACCGGCGCCTTGGTGCTTTCCGCCGCCGCCGTCACCGCCCCGGCCGCCTACGCGGCGGAGACCGGCGTGGTGATCCAGAAGCTGTCCGTGAACGGCGGCAAGCCCATCGTCCTCGGCACCTCCCAGAGCGAGTCGTTCACCATCTCGGTGACCGCCTCGGACGACTCGGGGATCAGCAGTGACCTCGCGTTCCTCCAGATCGACCGGGAGGTCGGCGACGACTACTGGTCCTACCACGGCGCCCCGACGTGCACCGCGGTCAACGCCACCACCTCCACGTGCAAGCTCACTTTCAAGCTCGACTCGGGCTGGGGCGTGCCCCGCAACACCCTCGCCGGTAAGTGGGACGTGACCGTCCAACTCCAGTCCAAGGACGGCGACCTCTACAACAATGGCGGCGCCACCAAGCACTCGGTCCTGCGGCGGGGCACCCTCAGCGTCAACGCCGGGCCCGAGCCGGTCGCCAAGGGCAAGCCGATCACGGTCACGGGCAAACTGGCCCGCGCCAACTGGGACAAGCGCGTCTACGCGGGCTACACCAACCAGCCCGTGAAGCTGCAGTTCCGCAAGGCGGGCACCACCACCTACACAACCCTCAAGACGGTCTACACCAACTCGACGGGCAACCTGTCGACGACAGCCACGGCAGCGGCCGACGGCTACTGGCGCTGGTCCTTCGCAGGCACGTCCACCACTTCGGCGGCCAACGCCACAGGCGACTACGTCGACGTGCGCTAACAGCCACTGCCGTCAAAGCCTGCCATCAAAGGCCCCGGACCGTGAACGGTACGGGGCCTTCTGCCTGGTACCCGCGGCAGGATTCGAACCTGCGGCACCCGCTTCAGGGAGTTCGATCCGGGCCTACTGGGGCGGCTGTCGTCGACCGTTGCGACGGCCGGACAGGGGTGCTGGCGTACGCCCTCGTCCGGCGTCGTTGATGTCAGCCGTGGATGTCAGAACTGAGTAGCTGTGCTCATGTGCAGTGCCTGCCCCGTCAGCATGCTGGATGGCACGCGATCAAGGGGAAGTCACCAGCAGGCGGTGAGCCAAGAGCCGCCGTCGACGCGTCGTCCCTCTGCCCGCGCTCTGCATCGCCCCGCTGCGCTGGCAAAGGATGCGGCAGTCCGGTGCACGTGCCAAGGCGGGGGAGTAGTGGCATTCGTCGGGCTACGTCTTCACCACTCGCACCGGTAGCCAGGTCGAGCCGCGGAATCTACCGCTGCTTCACCCGCGTCGCCGAGTCCGCCGGCCTTCGCGTCATCCGGCTCCATGACGCTCGGCACGGAACGGCCACCCTCATCACGGCGGCCGGAGTCGCGCCTCGGGTCGTGATGGAGATCCTCGGGCACAGTCAGATCAGCATCACCATGGACGTGTACGCGCACGTCGTGCAGGACACCCAGCGCGAGGCCATCAGTCACATGGACGGGCTGCTCAAGAGGCGGCCGGTTGTGAGTGACCGCCTTCGTTGATGTCAGAAGCAGATGTCAAAGGCCCCGGACCATGATCGGTCCGGGACCTTTTGCCTGGTGCCCCCGGCAGGATTCGAACCTGCGACACCCGCTTTAGGAGAGCGGTGCTCTATCCCCTGAGCTACGAAGGCGACGGCGTTCAGTGTAGCGGGTGGGGCTGGTTCTTTACCGGTGGGCGGTCGTCGGCGGCGGGGTGGGGTTGACCTCAAGGTTAGTTGAGGTTCTACGTTCTGCTGCATGCCTCAGACAGCGCCGTACACCACGACCAAGCCGCTCCCGCTCAAGATCGGTGTCCTCATCGGCAGCACCCGGCCCGGCCGCTTCGCCGACAAGATCGCCCCCTGGTTCCTCTCCGAGGTCCGCCGACGCGACGACATGGAGGTTCACGTGATCGACCTGTCCGAGCCGGCCCTCGTCGGCGAGCTCAAGCTCTCCTTCGAGCGGGCCGGCGGTGACGGGGACGGTGACGGTGACGCGGGCGACGTCCCGAAGCTCGCGCAGCGGATCGGCGGGCTCGATGGGTTTGTTGTGATCACGCCGGAGTACAACCACGGCTATCCGGCCTCGCTCAAGCTGGCCATCGACTACGTGTACAGCGAGTGGCGTGCCAAGCCGGTCGGATTCGTGTCGTACGGGGGGATGGCCGGCGGACAGCGGGCTGTGGAGCAGTTGCGGCAGGTCTTCGCCGAGCTGCATGCGGTCACGTTGCGCGACACCGTCAGTTTTCACATGGCCTGGGAGAGGTTCGACGAGCACGGGCGGCCGTACGACGAGGAGGGGACCGCCAAGGCCGCCGCCGTTCTGCTGGACCAGCTCGCCTGGTGGGGAGTGACCCTGCGGGAGGGGCGGGCGGTCCGGCCCTACGACGGCTGAGGCACTGGCCGACAACACACCGGCCCTCACGACAGCGGCACCCTCGTGAAGCGGCCCGCCACCCTCAGGTCGTCCTCGATGCGGTCGGCCGTCGCCCGCAGCTCCGGCAGGAGTTCCGTCACGATCTCCTCCACCGTGCGGCGGGCCGCGTGCAGGGAGACGTTGGTGGCGGCGACCGTTCTGCCCGTGCGGTCGCGGATCGGGACGGCGATGGAGCGCAGGCCTTTTTCCAGTTCCTCGTCGACAAGGGCGTAGCCCTGGGCCCGTACCTCCTCCAGTTCGGCCCCGGCCTTCCCGGCGTTTGTGGCCAGCAGCACCCGGCCCAGTGCCGTCGCCCCGGCGGGCAGCCGCGTTCCGATCGTGATGTCGGCGCTCAGGACGCGGCTCGTGGTGGCCCGGGCCGTGTACTGGATCTCCTCGCCCGATGCCGTCAGGACCGCCAGTGACGAGGACTCGTTGACCTTCGCCGACAGATCCGCCAGGTGCGGGGCCGCGATACGGGACAGGGACGTACGGGACAGGGGCGGGAAGCCCAGGGACAGCACGCGGGGCGTCAACGCGAACGTGCGCTCCGTGGCGCCCGCCGTCACCAGACCCAGGTACTCGTACGTGATCAGCGCCCGCCGTGCCGTGGCCCGGGCCAGTCCCGTCGCCTTCGCCACCTCCGTCAGCGTCAGCTCCGCCCGGCCCTCCTCGAAGGCCGTCAGGACGGTCAGGCCACGGGCGAGGGACTCGACGAAGTCCCTGCCCAGCTCCTGTTTCGACGCCCCCGTCCAGGCCGCCAGGCCGGACGGCGACACAGACACGGACGCCGGCGGGGACGCGGACGCAGCCTCCGTGTCCGCCGCGCCCAGTTCCTCCTCCATGCCCGCCACCGCCTCCCGCAGCCTCGGCAGCAGCGTCTCGCGCAGGTCCGCCGCCGAGTGGCGGCTCGTGTGGCTCACCACGCTTGCCACGCAGGCGATCCGGCCGGTGCGCGGATCCCGTACGGGTACGGACACCGCCACCAGGCCCGGCTCGATCAACTGGTCGTCCAACGCCCGGCCGTTCTCCCGCGCCTGAGCCGCGGCACGTACGAACTCCTCGTCCACACCGGCCTGTTCACGCGGCGGTACGGCCGGAAAGCCCCGGTCCTCCGGGTCGGCCACCCGGCGTGCCCGCCAGCCCCGCCAGTCCTCGTCCGTCCACTCCGTCGCGAACAGCGGGCCCGGCGCGGTGCGTTCGGCCGGCAGCAGGTCGCCGATGCGGAAGCTGAGGGACATCGCGCGGCGGCGGGTGGCCTGGTGGATGAAGCGGATGCCGTCGCGGTCGCCGACCGCCAGTGACACCGACTCGTCCAGCTCGTCGGCGAGGGCGTCCGCGCGGGCGCCGAGCAGTGCCGGGAGGCGCAGGGCGGACAGGTACGCGTTGCCCAGTTCCATCAGGCGGGGGGCGAGGATCACGTCCCGGCCGTCGAGACGGACGTATCCCATGCGCGCGAGGGTGGAGGTGATCCGGTCGACCGTGGAACGAGCGAGGCCGGTGGCTCGTTCCAGCCCGCTCGCGCTCATCGTCCCGCCTGCCTCCGTCAGTCGCCGCAGCACGCCGACCCCCCGGATCAGCGGGGCGACCGCCTCGGCGGGTACGGCGGGTACGGCGGGTACGGCAGCGTAATCCGCCCCGGCGGGTACGGCGGGGGAGCCGGCCGGTACGGCGGTGGCGTTCCTGGCCGTCTCGGTCGCCTCGGTTGGATCGGGCGGATCGGTCGGATCGGCGGGCATCGGTTCTCCGGTACGGCGGTCAGGGCAGGCCTACCGTATTCCGCGGTCCGCCGGAGCATCCCCTACCCCCGACTGACCCGCACCCGGTAGTCCCCCGAAAGCGCCGCCCCCGCCACCGCGATCAGCACCCCCCGCTTCGTGTCCCGGAACTCCTCGCCGGGGATGAAGGGCGCGTCGGAGAGTTCCGCGTGGACGTTGGGGCTGCGGGTGCAGCCGCCGCTGTCGCGGTGGGAGTCGTAGACCGTGACCGGGCCCTGGCCGGTGTCGATGTCGGCATCGACCTTGTAGATGAGGATGCCGGGGCGGCAGACCGTCTCGTCGTTGCCCTCGCGGGTGCGCAGTTCGACGGCGTATCCGGTGCGGCGGTCGAGGGGGACGAAGACGAGTTTCGTGCCGCCCGGCCGGGCCAGCGGGGTCAGGGTGTACTCCGTCGTCCCGGGGGCCGTCGCGCAGTTCACCTGGGAGGCGTCCAGCCAGCCGAGTTTCCACTTGTGCCAGGCGAGGAGGTCGTTGTTGGCGCCCCAGTCCTCGCTCATGATGTCCCAGTGGCCGACCGCGCCCCCGCCCTCCTGGGTGTAGAGGTCGGGCAGGCCGAAGACGTGGCCGTTCTCGTGGGGGAGGACGCGGTAGCCGGTGCGGTCGTAGGAGCCGGAGCCGTCGTCCTGGCGGGAGTAGACGAAGGACGCGTTCGACACCGGGACGCCGTCCGCGACCGGGGCCTCCGGATTGCCGGCGAAGGTGACGGACAGGACGGTGTCGAGGGCGGAGGGGCCGGCGTTGGGGGTGATCAGCACGTTGAGGAAGTCGTACGAGCGGAAGTCCACGTCGGGATCGGCCGTGGTCACGATGTCCTGGACGAGTTGCCGGTAGCCGGGGTCGAAGGGGGCGCCGCGCTCTATGTCGTAGGCGTGGAAGGGCTGGGGCATGCGCAGCCAGTCGGTGACCGGGGTTTCGGGGCGGTAGTCGAGACGGCCGTAGGAGCTGGTGCGGAACCAGTCCTGGGTCTGCGGGAAGAACTCACGGAAGCGGTCGAGGGCGCTGCCCGAACCGGGCGCGTCGGAGAAGTCGACCATCAGGGTGAGGGCCCGGACGGTGCCGGTGGAGCGGGAGTAGCCGCCGGGGGTGGGGACGCCCTCGGTCATCTGGACCGTCGGGCTGCCGCTGATCATGCAGGGGACGTGCGCGGAGGTGCGGGCCAGGGCGATGGGCCCGGCGCCGGCCGTGGTGGGGGCCGGCCTGAGGTGCCCCGTGCCGGCCGACGTACTGACCGCGAGGGTCAGCGCGGTCACGGACGCGAGCGTGGCCACGCGGCGCGGGCGTATCCGACGGCTCGGCTGCATGCATGGCCCCTTCAGTCCGCGGCAGCCGCCGACCTGAAGGCTGCGCCCTTTCGATCACCCTGTGTCGAGGGGTGCGCGGGCGCGCGCTGAAGGGACCCGAACGTGGGTTCCGGGCGGAGGGGGCGGGACCCAGTCCCCTCACGTGGCGTCACGGCCTTCCCCTCACGTGGCGTGACGGTCTCCCCTCACGGGGCGTGACGGTGTCCCCCTCACGGGGCGTGACGGTGCCCCCTCACGTGGCGGGACGGTCTCCCCCTCACGTGGCGGGACTAGGGCGCCTCATACGGGTCTCGGGTGCCTCGCGTGGCGGGACTCGGGCCCTGCACGGTCAGGACCCGGGCGCCTCATACGACGGGACTCGGGCCCCTCACGTGGCGGGACTAGGGCGCCTCGTGCGACGGATCTCGGGCGCCCCGCATGGCGGGACTCGGCTAGTCCCGGGCGCCCCGCATCGCGGGACTCGGGCCCCTCACGGGCAGGACTCGGGTGCACCAGGTAGATGTGACTCAGGTCACACAAAATCTGTGGACGGGCGGGAAATAACCGGGGATCCCTTCCCCGTTTAGACCTGTGTCCGAACGAAGTGGGGAGAGCTTCCCCGGATCACACACCAATCGCACAGCGCAATCTCTGATCGCACACCAACAGCCTCTGGAGTACATCGTGCAGACCGCGACCCCCGTGCAGCGCAAGACGCCCCGGCCGCGTGCCGACGCTCTGCGCAACCGGGAGCGGATCGTCGCCGCCGCCCGCGAGATGTTCGTCGAGCTGGGCCCGGACGTGCCGCTCGACGACATCGCCCGCCGGGCCGGCGTCGGCAACGCCACGGTGTACCGCAACTTCCCGGACCGGGACGCCCTGGTCCGCGAGGTGGTCTGCTCGGTCATGGACCGGACCTCGGAGGCGGCCGAGCGGGCGCTGATGGAGACCGGGGACGCGTTCGAGGCGCTGGCACGCTTCCTGCACACCGCCGTCGACGAGCGGATCAGCGCGCTGTGCCCGATGGCCTCCAGCACGTTCGACCAGCACCACCCCGATTTGGAGGCCGCGCGCCGGCGCTGCGATCAGCTCGTCGAACAGCTCATGGGCCGGGCCAAGGCGGCCGGTCAGCTCCGCGCCGACGTGGGGATCGGTGACGTGATGGTCACCGCGATCCAGCTGAGCCGGCCCCCGGCCGGTACGGACTGCTTCAGCATCGACCGCTTCGTACACCGCCATCTGCAGCTGTTCCTGGACGGACTGCGGGCCCCGGCCCGCTCCACCCTGCCGGGCACGGCCGTGACCATGGAGGACCTCCGCAAGGCCTGACCGATGAGTTCGGCGCTGTGCGCCGGTCAGTACACCGACTTCCGCGGCCGTCGCCGATGACGGGCCGTCCCTGAAGAGCCGGCCGTCCCTGGCGGGCCGACCTTCCGCACGCCATTCACGCCATTCACGCCTTTCACGCCATTTCTGAAGACACCTTTTCGTCCCGTCCCTTACGACATCTTTTTCCGTCACGAAGTCCCGAGGTGGGTACCACCATGTCCGAAACAGCCGTAAAGGCTCCTGGCGTCCCCGATGCCAACCGCTGGAAAGCGCTGACGTTCATCGCGCTCGCCCAGCTGATGGTCGTCCTCGACGCGACCATCGTGAACATCGCCCTGCCCTCCGCCCAGCAGGACCTGGGTATCTCCGACGGCAACCGGCAGTGGGTCATCACGGCCTACGCCCTCGCCTTCGGCGGTCTGCTGCTCTTCGGTGGTCGCATCGCCGACCTGTGGGGCCGCAAGCGCACCTTCGTCGCCGGTCTGATCGGCTTCGCCGGCGCGTCCGCCCTCGGCGGCGCGGCCACCAACGAGGCGATGATGCTCGGCGCCCGCGCCCTCCAGGGTGCGTTCGGCGCGCTGCTCGCGCCCGCCGCGCTCTCGCTGCTCGCCGTGATGTTCACGGAGCCCAAGGAGCGCGCCAAGGCGTTCGGCATCTACGGCGCGATCGCCGGTGGCGGCGGCGCCGTGGGCTTCATCCTCGGCGGTGTCCTCACCGAGTACCTCGACTGGCGCTGGACGTTCTTCGTGAACATCCCGTTCGCGATCATCGCTGCCGCGGGCGCCTACTACGTCATCCGTGAGCCGGCCGGCGGCCGCAACCGTTCGCCGCTCGACATCCCGGGCGTCATCCTCTCCATCCTCGGTCTGGTCACGCTCGTCTACGCCTTCACCCGTGCCGAGTCCGACGGCTGGGGCGACTCCACGACCGTCGGGCTGTTCGTCGCCGCGGTGGTCCTGCTCGCCGCGTTCGTCTTCACCGAGTCCAAGGTCAAGGCCCCGCTGCTGCCGCTGCGCGTCATCACCGAGCGCAACCGCGGAGGCGTCTACCTCTCCCTCGGTCTCGCGATCATCGCGATGTTCGGCCTGTTCCTCTTCCTGACCTACTACCTGCAGATCGTGAAGGGCTACTCGCCGGTCAAGACCGGCTTCGCCTTCCTGCCGATGATCGGCGGCATGATGGTGGGCTCCACGCAGATCGGCACCCGCCTGATGACCCGGGTCCCGCCGCGCTTCCTGATGGCTCCGGGCTTCCTGGTCGCCGCGCTCGGCATGCTGATCCTGACCCGGCTCGAGATCGGTTCCACCTACTCCAGCACGATCCTGCCGGGGATGATCCTGCTCGGCCTCGGCATGGGTACGGCGTTCATGCCCGCCATGTCGCTGTCCACGCACGGTGTCGAGCCGCGTGACGCCGGTGTCGCCTCCGCGATGGTCAACACCTCGCAGCAGGTGGGCGGCGCGATCGGTACGGCCCTGCTGAACACGATCGCCGCCTCGGCGACGACCTCGTACATCAAGGACCACATCGGCGGCGCCGGTTCCCAGGCCCAGCAGCAGCTGGTCCAGCTGGAGGGCCAGGTGCACGGGTACACCAACGCGATCTGGTTCGCCGTCGGCATCCTCGTGCTCGCCGCGACGATCGCCGCGACCTTCATCAACACCGGCCGCCCGGACACCGGCGCGGTGACCGGCTCCGGTGACGGTGTCGAGGACGAGCTGCGGGTGCCGGTGGTCGCGCACTGACGGCGACCGTCCGGTCGTATCCCTTCGGGTCACCGGTACGTATGGGGAGGGGACGCCTCGTACGTACGCCCCACCGGACCTGCCCTGGTCGCGCTCAGCGCAGCCAGGGCAGGTCCGCACCCGCTTCGTTCGGCTGAAGTCCCTCGGCGATGATCTGCATGATCTCGCCGAGGGACTTCTGCTGTTCGGGGGTGAGCCGGTCGAACACCGCGTTCCGTACGACCGTCACATGGCCCGGCGCGGTCTGTTCGAGCGTCTCCAGGCCCTGGTCCGTGAGGACGGCGAACTGGCCCCGCTTGTCGGAGGGGCAGTCCTCGCGCCGCACCCAGCCGTTCTTCTCCAGGCGGGCGATGGCGTGCGACAGGCGGGAGCGGGTGATCTTCGCGTCCTTGGCCAGTTCGGTCATGCGCAGCCGCCGGTGCGGGGACTCGGCGAGCCTGACGAGGAGACCGTAGTAGATGTGGGGCATACCGGCGTCACGCTGGAGCTGACGGTCCAGGTGGTCTTCGAGGAGGTAGGTGGCGTGCAGGTAGGAGCGCCAGACGAGCTGCTCCTCTTCGGTGAGCCAGCGCGGCTCTTCAGCGGGTGCGGATGCCGTGTTCATGTACTCCACTGTACGAGTGCTCTCCTTGAAAGTTAAACAAACGGGGCGTACCCTCGGGGATGTCATAGCTTGAGGATTCAAGTGAACCATCGTGTACCGCCTCACGTGCAGGTTCTTCCGGAGGGAGCAGCCGTCATGTCCGCCGCCACCGAGGAGCGGATGCCCGCCCTCTACCTCAGTCACGGCGCGCCGCCCCTGGCGGACGACCCGGTCTGGCCCGGCGAACTGGCCGCCTGGTCGACCGGACTGCCGCGGCCCAAGGCGATCCTCATGGTCTCCGCCCACTGGGAGGAGGCCCCGCTCGCCCTCGGCGCCACCGTGCCCGTCCCGCTCGTCTACGACTTCTGGGGCTTCCCCGAGCACTACTACCAGGTGAAGTACGCGGCTCCCGGCGCCCCCGAACTCGCCCAGTCGGTGCGGAAGTTGCTGCGCACGGCCGGAACCCCCGTCCAGGACATCCCGGACCGCGGCCTCGACCACGGTGCCTACGTCCCGCTGGTGGAGATGTTCCCCGAGGCCGACATCCCGGTCCTGCAGGTCTCCATGCCGACCCTCGACCCGGTCCGCCTCATGGAGATCGGCCGCAAGCTCGCGCCACTGCGCGACGAGGGCGTGCTGATCGTCGGCTCCGGCTTCTTCACCCACAACCTGGCCGCACTGCGGCACACGGGCGGGGGAGTTCCCACCTGGTCGTCCGAGTTCGACGACTGGGGCCGCCGCGCCCTGGAGACCCGCGACTGGGACGCCCTGCTGGACTTCCTCCACAAGGCCCCCGCCGGCCGGTACGCCCACCCGCGCACAGAGCACTTCGCCCCGCTGTTCGTGACCATGGGCGCGGCGGACGTGGCCGGTGAGCTGGATTCGCAGAAGTCCGTGATCGACGGGTTCTGGATGGGGATGGCGAAGCGGTCGGTGCAGTTCGGCTGAGGAGTGGCCAGGGGCCGGTTCCGGGTCCGGTAGGGGCCGCCGACGCGGCTGGCACCTCTGGGCCCGGGCCTACGGCGGGGCCGCTAAAGGTCCTTCTCGTACCAGGCCACGTCCCAGTAGCGGCCGAACTTCCGGCCCACTTCCCGGTAGGTGCCGACGTGCCGGAATCCGAAGCGTTCGTGCAGCCGCGCGGACGCTTCGTTGGGCTGTGCGATGCCCGCGTAGGCGCGGTGCAGGTCCTCGCCGGACAGGGCCTCGAAGAGGGCCTTGTAGAGCAGGGTGCCGATGCCGCGGCCGCCCGCGTGGGGCGCGAGGTAGATGGTGACCTCGACGGAGGTCGAGTAGGCGGGCTTCGCGCGATAAGGGCTGGATGTGGCGTAGCCCAGAATCTCCTGTGTGTCCGTGTGCGTGGCAACCATCAGGCGATGCGGGCCGTCTTCAGGGTGGGAGAGCAGCCAAGGCCGGCGCTCCTCCGGAGTGAAGACGGCGGTATCGAATGTGATGGACGTCTCACGAACGTAGTGGTTGTAGATGTCGGTGAGAGCGGCGAGGTCACTGTCGACTCCCGGCCTGACCTGCACCTCTGTACGTTCCGGCGGCATCGCTCCCCCTCGTGTGGCCGGGCAGGATACTGCATGATCAGAAAAATACAGGGGTGGGTTGGGAATTCTGTCCGGATTCCAGTCGTTGTTTCCATCGGAAGCAGGGCACCCGAGGAGAGTGCCGAGCGTCCAGGACCACCCGCTGACCTCACCATCGCAAGGGAGCACGCATGGCAACCCGTGCCGTCGCCCGTCGTCAGTCCGCCACCGGCGGGACCGACGCGGCCAGCAGTGTTCGCACCCATGGCGGCGAGATCGCCGACCGCGACCTGGTCGGCATGTATCTCGACGAGATCGCGCGCACACCGCTGCTCGACGCCGCCAAGGAAGTCGAGCTGTCCCAGATCATCGAGGCCGGTGTCTTCGCCCAGCAGCTTCTCGACGGGTTCGAGGAGTCGAAGTCGCCCGCGACCCGCGAGGAGCTCGAGGCCCTGGTGGCCGACAGTGAGCGGGCCAAGGACGTCTTCATCCGCTCCAACCTGCGTCTGGTCGTCGCCGTGGCCCGCCGCTACCCCCGCAGCGGCCTCCCGCTCCTCGACCTCATCCAGGAGGGCAACGCCGGCCTGGTGCGCGCGGTCGAGAAGTTCGACTACCGCAAGGGCTTCAAGTTCTCGACGTACGCGACCTGGTGGATCCGTCAGGCGATCACCCGCTCGATAGCGGACCAGTCGCGCACCATCCGTCTGCCCGTCCACCTGGTGGAGGAGCTGGGCCGGATCCGGCGCGTGCAGCGCGAGTTCAACCGCGAGCACGGCCGCGACCCGGAGCCCGCGGAGATCGCCGCCGAGCTCGACTCGAACCCGGCCCGCGTGACGGACGTGCTGGACTGGGCCCGCGATCCGGTCTCCCTGAACATGCCGGTGGACGACGCGGGTGAGACCCAGTTCGGCGACCTCCTGGAGGACGCCTCGGCGGTCTCCCCGGAGCAGTCCGTGCTGACCCTGCTGCGCAGCGAGGAGCTCGACGACCTCATCGGCCGCCTCGACCAGCGCACGGCCTCCATCATCAAGATGCGGTACGGCATCGAGGACGGCCGGGAGCGCACGCTGACCGAGGTCGGCAAGGAGCACGGCCTGACGCGCGAGCGGATCCGCCAGATCGAGAAGCACGCACTGCTGGAGCTGAAGAAGCTGGCGCGGGACACCGGGTTCGACGCGGCGGCCTGACGTCCCGCGCGGGCGCGGTGCCGGGGAGCGTACGACCGCCGGCGGCCGCGTACGCCCGGTGGCGAAAGGCAGCGCAAACATGGCCTTGTAACGCCGCTTCAACCGGCGGAGCCAGGGAACAAGACTTCAGGGTCCAGGAGTTCGAGCGGGCCGGGACATGTCCCGCCGCCGGGCTCCGCAGCCCTCCGACCCACCGAGCCACGTCCCGACGCACACCCCCCCCCGGCGCCGGGACTTGCCGAGCCGGGCTTCGGCGCCCCTCCCCCTGGGCGCCGAAGCCCGGCTCTCTTCTGCTTCCCGCGCGTTTCTGCCTCCCGCGCGCCGGGTTCCACGCTGTGCCGGGCCCGGGCAGGCTGGAATGCCGGGCGCGGGCCGGATGGAATGGCGGGTCACCCCGTACCTGAACCACGGGGTGGCCCGCCGGATGGCAGATTCTGTCACATGGGCATAGCCTGCCGAACGTGAGCAGCCCCACCCGTCCCGCTTCGGCGGCATCCGTCTCCCTCACCGAACGCCGCAAGGCCGCGACCCGCATGGACATCGCCCGAGCGGCCGCCGGTCTCTTCGTGAAGCACGGGCTGCGGGCCACCCGGGCCGAGGACATCGCCCAGGCCGCCGGCATCGCCCCGCGCACCTTCTACCGCTACTTCGCGACCAAGGAGGAGGCGGTCTCCCCGCTCTACGCGGCGGGCGCCCAGCGCTGGGCGGAGGCGGTCCGCGAGGCACCCGCCGACCTGTCCGTACCGCAGGCCCTGGAACACGCGGCCCGCCACACGTTGACGCCGGGCCTCGGAGTGTCCGCGGCATCCTGGGAGTGGGTCCGCACCCTGATCCGGCTGGCGGCGGCCGACCCGGGACTCGGCAAGGTGTGGGCGGAGGTGTGCCAGGCGGCCGAACGGANGCCGGGCCTCGGAGTGTCCGCGGCATCCTGGGAGTGGGTCCGCACCCTGATCCGGCTGGCGGCGGCCGACCCGGGACTCGGCAAGGTGTGGGCGGAGGTGTGCCAGGCGGCCGAACGGACGCTGGCCGACGTGCTGGCGGAGCGACTCACACCGAGCGCCGACAACGTTGCCGGTTCCCTCGACGTCTCACCCCACCTGCGCTTCGCCGCCGCCGTGGCAAGCGCCGCGGTACGTACGGCGGTTGAGGCGTGGGCCACGGGAGACGCCCCGGCCGCCGGATCCGAAGGGCCGGCGGGTCTGGCGCTGCGGCATCTCGAAGCCCTGGGGCAGTTCCCGTGGGTGGGGCACCGGGCCTGAAGGGTGGTGGACGCGATGGCTGAACACCTGGGATCCGGTGCCCTGTCGGCCCGCTTGGCGGCTCATCGCGGGCTCGGCATCGGGACATCGGCACAAAGGGCCGCGGCACCGGAAGCCGAACTGCGCCCGGTGTTCGACGACGTGGCACCCAGCCCCGCACCGCTGCACCGGCCGGCTCCCGCACTGGGACTGCGCGTCCCCGACCTCTTCGTGATCGTCGGGCTGGAACCGCCGCCGGAGTGGACCCCGTTGGACGCCCTGGCCGGCGGCGGCGTGCCCTGGATCGCGATGAGGTCGAGGGAGTTGTCGCCGGAGCCCCGGACCGTACTGGATGCGCTGCTGGAGGCGCTCCATGAGGCGTGAGGCGTGAGGCGTGAGGCGTGAGCGTGAGGCATGAGGCGGACCGCGGTCAGTCCGGGTCCGACCCCGCCTGGACCATGCGCGCACCCAACTCCCGTACACACCGCACGAGTTCCCGCGGCTCCTGCACGGTGAAGTCGTATCCCAGCATCGCCAGCCGCACCGCCAGCCACTCCACCGGATCCCCGACCGACCCCCGGAGCCGGCAACGCCCCTCGCTCAGTGGCTCGGGCACCCCGAGCCACTGAGGTACCCGGGTGGCGACGACCTCGGCCGGGGCGTCGAACGTCACGGTGAAGCCGTACGTCTCCTGCCGGCCGCTGATCGACCGGCGCAGGTACTCCGCCGCGTCCCCCGTGGGCAGCTCGCGCGGGGCGAACCGTGCCCCGGTCGCGAAGGGGTCGCTGACCCGGTCGACGCGGAAGGTGCGCCAGTCGTCGCGGTCGAGGTCGTAGGCGACGAGGTACCAGCGCCGCCCGGTGGACACCAGTCGGTACGGCTCGACCACGCGTCGCGAGTCGGCCCCGTCCTTTGCCCGGTAGGCGAACCGCAGCCGCTCCCGTCCGGCCACCGTGGAGGCCATCACGGTCAGCGTCTCGGGCGCGATGCTCGCCCCGTCCCCGCTGGTCAGCGGGGTGGTGGCGGCCTGGAGGGTGGAGACGCGGTGGCGCAGCCGGGACGGCAGCACCTGTTCCAGTTTGGCCAGCGCCCGTACGGAGGCCTCCTCCACGCCCTCCACCGCGTGCCCGGCGCCGGCCCGCAGGCCGACGGCGATGGCGACCGCCTCCTCGTCGTCGAGCAGCAGCGGCGGCATCGCCTTGCCCGCGACGAGCCGGTAGCCGCCGTCGGCGCCCATGGTCGCCTGCACGGGATAGCCGAGCTCCCGCAGCCGGTCGATGTCCCGCCGGACCGTACGGCGGGAGACCCCGAGCCGGTCGGAGAGCTCGCCGCCGGGCCACTCGCGGGGCGTCTGGAGGAGGGAGAGGAGCTGGAGGAGCCGAGCCGGAGTGTCCGTCGTCATGAGATCGAGGATGCCGCACAAGTAGGACACGAACTGTCCTAGTGCGGTCATAGCTTGTGGGACATGACCTTCACCGAGCCCACTCTCAGTGCGGCGGGCGACCGGCGTCGCTGGTTCGCTCTCGCCATCGTGATGACCGCGGCCTTCATGGACCTTGTCGACGTCACCATCGTCAACATCGCCATCCCGTCGATCCAGCAGGACGCCGGCGCCTCGTTCAGCCAGATCCAGTGGATCACCGCCGGATACGCGCTGGCCTTCGCGGCCGGTCTGATCACCGGCGGACGGCTCGGCGACATCTACGGCCGTAAGCGGCTGTTCCTGATCGGCATGGGGGGCTTCACCCTCGCCTCCGCGCTGTGCGGCTTCGCCGCGGGCCCGGAGATGCTGGTCGCCTCCCGCATCCTGCAGGGCGGCATGGCGGCGCTGATGGTCCCGCAGGTCCTGTCGATCGTGCACGCCACCTTCCCGGCCCACGAGCGGGGCAAGGTCTTCGGGCTCTTCGGCGCGATCGTCGGCCTGGGCGCGGTCTCCGGCCCGCTGCTGGGCGCGCTGCTGACCGAGTGGAACCTGTTCGGGCTCGAATGGCGGCCCATCTTCCTGATCAACCTGCCGGTCGGCATCGTGGGTCTGCTCCTGGGCAGCCGTTTCATCACCGAGTCCAAGGCGCCGAAGGCGCTGAGGCTGGACCTGGTGGGCGTCGCGCTGGTGACGCTGGGCCTGCTGATGCTGGTCTACCCGCTCACCCGCGGCGAGGAGCTGGGCTGGCCGCTGTGGGGCCACGTGTCGATGGGCGGCTCGCTCGTGGCGCTCGGCGCGCTGGTGGCGTACGAGCGGCGCAAGACGGTGCGTGACGGTTCCCCCCTGATCGAGCTGTCTCTTTTCCGGGTCAAGAGCTTCGCCGCCGGTATCGCCGTGCAGACCGTCTTCGGGGTCGGGCTGGGCATCTTCTTCCTGGTGTGGACCATGTACATGCAGACGGGGCTGGGCTGGACCCCGCTGCGGGCCGGGCTGACCGGCGTCCCGTTCTCGATCGCCGTGTCCCTGGCGGCCGGTCTGTCCGTGCAGCAGCTGGTCCCGCGCTTCGGGCGCAAGGTGCTCCAGGCGGGCGCGCTGGTGATGGGGGCCGGAGTGCTGCTCTACATCTGGGAGTCCGAGCGGTACGGCCTCGGCATCGCGTCCTGGCAGATGGCGCTGCCGCTGGTCGTGATGGGCGCGGGCATGGGCCTGATCGTCGCCCCGCTGACGGACGCGGTCCTGTCGGAGGTGCCGCGCGAGCACGCGGGTTCGGCGTCGGGGCTCATCAACACCGTGCAGCAGATGGGCAACGCGCTGGGGCTCGGTCTGGTGTCGGTGGTCTTCTTCGGGGAGATCGCCGACGACCTGGGGCCGACCCAGGCGGGCCCGGCCTTCGTGGACGGTTTCCAGAACGCGCTGTGGTGGGTGGCCGCGTTGATGGGCGGCATCTTCCTGCTGATGTTCGCGCTGCCCAAGCGGCCGGCCCAGCACGTGGAAGGTGCCGGGGCGGAGCTTGCGGTGGAGGACGAGAGGGAGCCCGAGCTCGTGTCCTGAGCGGCGGTGGGAAAAGGGCCCGGCACCTGGGAAGGTGCCGGGCCCTTCGGTCGTGCCGCTCGGTGGTGTCCCTCTGCCGTATCCGTCTGCCGTATCCGGGCGGACAGACGCCGGACTCGGACATGAGCGGAAGTCCGTTCATGCCCGAATCGCGTCCGAACCTGTTTACTTTCTGGTAATCCGGGCGTAGCGTGCCAGCGAAACCACAGGTTCGGGCACAGGTCGGAGGCGAACGGGCATGTACGCACCGGAGCGGCAGCAGGAGATCCTCCGGCTGGCCCGTGACGGCGGCCGCGTGGACGTGGTGTCGCTGGCCGAGGAGTTCCAGGTCACGGCGGAGACGATCCGCCGCGACCTGAAGGCCCTCGACCGCGCCGGCCTCCTGCGCCGGGTGCACGGCGGCGCCATCCCGGCCGGCCGCCTCGACTTCGAGCCGGACCTCGCCGAACGCGAGACGACGGCGGCCGACGAGAAGGACCACATCGCCAAGGCGGCCGTCGCCGAACTGCCGACCGAGGGCACGATGATCCTGGACGCCGGTACGACGGTGGCGCGGCTGGCCGGTGCGATCCCCCTGGAGGCGGCGCTCACCGTCGTCACGCACTCGCTGCCGATCGCCGCCCGCCTCGCGCACCACCCCGGCATCCAGCTGCACCTCGTCGGGGGACGCGTGCGGCACCGTACGCGCGCCGCCGTCGACGCCTGGGCGCTGCGGGCGTACGGCGAGATCCGGGCCGACGTCCTTTTCGTGGCGGCCAACGGCTTCTCCGCCGACCACGGCCTGACCACCCCCGACCTCGCCGAGGCCGCGGTCAAGCGCGCGGCGATCGCCGCGGCCCGTCGCGTGGTGCTGCTCGCCGACTCCTCCAAGCACGGCCAGGAGCACTTCGCCCGCTTCGGCGACCTGAGCGACGTGGACCTGCTGATCACCGACAGCGGGCTGAGCCCCGAAGACGCCGTCGCGATCGAGCGCGGCGGCACGGAAGTAGTGCGCGCATGATCCTCACCGTCACCCCGAACCCGTCCCTGGACCGCACCTACGAGGTCCCTGCACTCGACCGCGGCGAGGTCATCCGCGCCACCGGCGAGCGCATGGATCCGGGCGGCAAGGGCGTGAACGTCTCGCGCGCCGTCTCGGCCGCCGGACAGCGCACGGTCGCGGTGCTGCCCCTGGGCGGAGCGCCGGGCGCGCTCGTCGCCGCCCTGCTCGACGCCCAGGGCATCGAGGTCGCGCCGGTGCCGGTCGCCGGAGCCACCCGCTCGAACATCGCGCTCGCGGAGTCGGACGGCGTCCTCACGAAGATCAACGCGCCGGGCCCCGAACTGTCGGCGGAGGAGCAGGAGCTGCTCCTGGAGACGGTGCGTGCGCAGTCCGGCGACGCGGACTGGATCGCCTGCTGCGGAAGCCTGCCCCGAGGGCTCGGGCCGTCCTGGTACGCGGCGCTCGTCGCCCGGGCGCACGCCGCCGGCAAGCGCATCGCGCTGGACACCTCGGGCCCCGCGCTGCTCGCCGCGCTGCGCGAGCGGCCCGACGTGGTGAAGCCCAACGCCGAGGAGCTCGCGGAAGCCGTCGGGCGACCCCTGTCCACGGTGGGCGACGCGGTGAAGGCGGCCGAGGAGCTGCGCGAGATGGGCGCCCGCGCCGTGCTGGCGAGCCTGGGCGCAGACGGGCAGCTGCTCGTCGACGACGCGGGCGCCTGGTTCGCCAGCGCGCGCGTCGAGGCCGTACGCAGCAACGTGGGCGCCGGCGACTCCTCCCTCGCCGGCTTCCTGATCGCCGGCGGCAGCGGGCCGGAGGCGCTCGCCTCGGCGGTCGCGCACGGAGCCGCGGCCGTCCAGCTGCCCGGCAGCGTGATGCCGACGCCCGCCGACCTGGATCCGGCGGCGGTGACGGTCACGGCCGAGGTGCCGGTGGACCGCGTACTGAAGGAGCCGGTGTCATGACCCACTTCGTGTTCTCCGGCGTCCCCACCGGACCGGCCGTGAAGCGGCGGGGCTCCCCGTTACCCGCCGCGGCCGAGGGGAGGCAGGGCCACCTGAGCCGGCCCGCCGCCCGGAGGGGGCGGGGCTTCCCCGGCCCCGCCTCCTCCACCGCCCCCACCGCCCCCCACTGCAC